>JAVRLO010000001.1:0-51491 GCA_031961395.1 Thermoplasmatales archaeon I-plasma
TCCTTGAGACGTTCCTGGAAAAACACCTGGGGCATATGGGCATCTGGTAGTATAAAAGTATACTATCTCCCCGGAATGTAAAACTTACAGGTTGATCATCCATATGTAACGATGAGGATGGGTGATCACCGGTATAGTCGTCAAGGGATGTCGTTACAACAACTCTCGATATTCCGGGAATACTGTGTATACGCATGGAAAATAATAGCAAGAGAGTATTTCATGTTTTCTATACCAACGATAGAAAATGAATATTTTCAACTAAGATTTGACTGTCTCTATTTGGAAATTTAAAATAGAGATTATTTCTTTAAGCACCTTACGGAGTCTTTACCACGATCCTCGTTAGAGAGGAATGTACTCTTATTTTATCTACTATTGTAAAGGTTGTGTAATTTCCCAAATCATTAAGCAGCTCTTCATTTGGTAAACAGAATACAGAAGTCACGTCTCTCATTCCTACAATAAGCGTAAAGAAATCCTTGTAAAGAGTTTTCCTTGAGTCTGAAAATATTTTGCTACCTCGCCCGTACGGAGGATCTGTTACTATTGAGTTTATGCCTTTAATTGAACTTACCAGCGAAAAATCTCCGTGCTTTATAGTTCTTTCGAATGAGAAAAATGATAAGTTGTCGTTTCCCCCATTTACCATCTTCCTGTTTTTGTCAGTTCCTACTGCCCTGATGCCCATCCTGTTTGCTTCTATCAATATGGTTCCTGTGCCAGCAAATGGATCAGCAATCAGATCCCCTTCTTTGACCCCTGAAACATTGATCATACCTCTTGCTATAATTGGAGATATACTTGAAGGATGATTCATTGGCTTATTCTTAAATTTTGGATCTATCAACTTTTTAATAGATCTTTCGTAGAGTTCCTCTGTAACTAGGAAATAATTCTTATTGTAAATTACAAATTTTCTAGAAGGAAATCTTAAATTTACCTTACCCCCAATCCTTGAAGCAACTTCGCGTAACACGGACTGTTTATCTTGATTTCTTATTTCCTTAATTGCATAAGTCTCTTCATCCCCCAAATTTATTGGTAAATCATCTGATTTTAATATTCTAACTATTCTCTTTGAAAAAGCGACTCTTTTTATGATTTTTTCTGGATTTTCCGTCTCAAAAAATATGAGATCCTCATTAATTCCGCTTATTTGACCGCCATAAGCTCTTAGAAGTCCATTCAATTCTGATTTGGAAAATGAAAATGAATCTTTAGGAAACTCAGATGCGAACATCATCTTTAGCTGATAACTTTAAAAGATAATAATTCACACCATCGCTAATTGTATGCATGAAATAATTATATTAAAAGAAATACCTATCAGTGACTAACTACAGGGGGGCAGGGGTAGATTTCGAATCTATTGGTTCATTCAGAAGAAATCTTATTTCAGCCATTAGATACAAAGGAGATAAATACATGATGGCATCAGAGATAGGCCATTATGCTGGACTAGTAAAATTCAAGGATGGATTTTTGGCTCTTCACACAGACGGAGTCGGAACTAAAACCATATATGCTATGAAATTTGATTATTTTGATGAAATAGGATTTGATCTTGTTGGAATGAATGTTAATGATATCGTATCAATAGGTGCTGAGCCTATCGCGTTGGTAGATTATGTTGCAAGTTCAGTATTTTCGCCAGAGCTGGGATTGAAAATAGGCAAAAGCATAAACAAAGCATGTGAAAGGGCCAGAACACCTCTTATTGGCGGTGAAACTGCTTCTATCCCTGATATCATAAAGGGGATAGATATCTCAGCAACAGTTGTTGGATTTTTAGGGGAAGATAGGATAATTGATGGATCTAGAATAAAGGATGGTGATGCAATAATTGGGCTTGCAAGTTCTGGAATTCACTCTAATGGTTTTTCGCTTATAAGAAAAATATATGACAAAAATGAAAAGCTACTTTATGAAGAATTTATGGGCATCCCACTTTGGAAGGTTTTATTGAAAGGAACAACCATTTACTCTAGTGATATATTGCATATAATAGAGAAATGCGAAATCCATGGGTTGGCTCATATCACTGGTGGTGGCCTAAGAAACTTGAATAGACTCTCAAGGAAAAAATTTTTAATTGATAACTTTAAAATTAATCCTCTATTTCTTAAAATAAAAGAAGACGGAAAATTGGATCTGAAAGATATGTTTGAAACGTTCAATATGGGCTATGGTTACATAATAATTGCACCAAATGATTGTTATGATTTAATTGCCAATGAATTGAAGACCTATAATCCTGAAATTATAGGAAGAGTAGAGAAGGGAGAAGAGGTGGAACTTAAACAGTTTGGAATAACCTACAAAGGTTATTATTGAATTATGTTCTATTTCCATAAAAAATGGGGTAACAATGATTTAACGCCATAACATCTCTAAAAGCACTACGCTTTACAATAGATATTCCTGATTCTCCAATTTTTGTTAAATTTTATGAGTTAATAAGATTTTTACGATCTAACATTTATTGAAAGAGCAGATTATCTATTCTAAACAAAGTTTATATCATTTTAGTTAATACTGCTATAAATAATTAGGAGTGATAAAATGATAGGAAAACAGGCACCGGATTTTAAGGCGAACGCATTTGTGGACGGAAAAATAAAAGAGATATCTCTTTCCTCATACAGAGGAAAATGGGTAGTTCTATTTTTCTACCCGGCAGATTTTACATTTGTTTGCCCGACTGAGGTTGAAGGTTTTGCAGAAAAGTATGAAGATTTTAAGGAAAAGAATGCTGAAATTTTATCTGTTAGCAGGGATACTGTATACGTTCATAAGGCCTGGGTAGAGAATGATGAGAGAGTCGCGAAGGCAAAATACCCGATGATAGAAGACAGGAAGGGATTGATCTCTGAAGCCTACGGAGTCTTGGATGAAAATTCTGGAAACTCACAGAGGGGATTGTTCATAATCAACCCTGAAGGCATAATAAAATATATGGTTGTAACAGATGATAATGTAGGGAGAAGTACTGAAGAAACCATGAGGGTTCTTCTTGCTTTACAGTCTGGAGGACTTTGCCCAGTAGACTGGGAACCAGGTAAGCCTACGTTAAAAATTTAAAATTTTTATTTTTATATAATTTTTTCAATTTATCTTATTATTTTGAAATCGTCAAAGTCATCCTCCTCCATATAGTCGATTTTCTTGTCTGATACGATGGCATCAGGTATCTCTGTTTCGCAGAAATTAATTAGTCTTTCGACTGACTCTGGAGGCCCCTGGAATATAGCTTCGACGCTCCCGTCAGGGTTGTTTTTTATCCAACCCTTTATATTGAGACTTTTAGCCATTCTTCTTGTCTTTTCCCTAAATCCAACACCCTGAACTATTCCTTTGAATACTATGTGAATTTGCATTGTAGTTAAATATTAATCCATTAATAAACATTAGTTCTTATCTATCAAATAAAATTTAAATAATTCAAGTTTATTTGAAAATATATGACTCAGAATACACAGCCAAAGAATAGAGATAACAGATTTGTAAAGTATATAGCAGTAATAATAGTGCTAGTGGTTCTTGCCTCGGGAGCTTTCGTTTATTTTAACAGTTTAAACGGTTCTCCCAAAGCTAACAAAACTGTAACAGTGACAGATGACCTTGGAAGACGCGTGAACATAACATTGCCAGTAACAAGGGTAGTGTCCATGGATCCGTCTAATACTCAGATGATGTACGCAATAGGTGCGGGAAATCTTTTGGTTGCAGATACAAGCTACGATTGGTGGCCTAGCAATTCCACTTCACTACCTAAAGTTGAGATGGATAACGGTACTGCCTCGGTAGAGGAGGTTGTTTCATTCAAGCCTAATTTAGTATTAGCTACCACCATTCAACCGATGTCAATAGTAGATCAACTTGAAAATTTGAGCATACCAGTGCTTGTTCTTGAACCACAGAATATTTCTGGTATTTACAGGGATATGTACGTTCTAGGGAACGTTACCGGTCACGAAAATGGTGCTATAAATGAAATCACGAAAATGAAAAATTATATTTCAGGCATTTCACAAAAAGTTGATGAATACAAAAAGATAAGCGTCTTATATATGCTTTGGCCAGATCCCATTTATACAGTAGGTCCGGGGAGTTTCATAAATGATATAATTAACACTGCGAATGGATTTAACATTGCCTCTAATTTATCAAGTCCTTATCCTATAATTGGAAATGAAACCATAGTGGCCGATAATCCTCAGGCAATTATTGTAGATAACGGAACTGGAATCTCAAACATATCTTACTTTACAAGCAATCCAATATGGCAAAATATTTCAGCTGTAAAAAATGACAAAATATTATTCCTGAATACTACAGAATCAAACGAAATGGATGAACCAGGACCACTGACAGTGTACGCTGTTCAAATTGTCGCAGAATTCCTATATCCTCAGGCATTTTCATGAAGGGTAGATTTTACCTTATTGCTTTTTTTCTTATTTTAATAACCATATTAGACTTTTTGATATCTGTAGCTATAGGACCTGTTCACATATCAATTTATTCAATACTGAATGTTTTCTATAATAAGTTATCAGGCCACAGTTATTCCTGGACATATTACACTATAATTTTCTATATCAGGATGCCAAGAGTAATACTGGCTCTACTTGTTGGATCAATATTGGGACTTTCTGGTCTAATCGCTCAGACAATTTTCAGGAATCCTCTTGGCGATCCATATTTAACTGGAGTTTCTAGTGGAGCTGCTCTTGGAGCTGCAATCGGATTCCTTGTATCACCTTTCCTCGTATCTCCTTTGGCATTCATCTTCGCTATGATGGCTGTAGGAATTACTTTTTTACTGTCGAGGACGGATGGGGAAGTAAAGGCAGAAATTTTGATTCTTTCAGGTATTTCTGTAAGTTTTTTATTTTCGGCTGCCGCCTCCTACCTGATATATTTAAAGGAATACAATCTCAGAGGGGTTTTATTCTGGATCCTCGGTGGATTATATGGGGCCAACTGGAGTGAGGATTTCTGGCTTTTTATTGCGGTCCTGGTTATATTTCCTGTAATAATTTACTTTACTCGGGAACTGGACATACTTCTCCTGGGGGATGAAGAGGCAAAATCCCTAGGGGTAAATGCTGGCAGGATTAAGACTATAGTCATCATATTTTCTAGTCTAATAACAAGCTTAGCTGTATCTCTTACTGGAATAATTGGATTCATAGGCCTTGTTTCTCCCCATATCGGCAGAAAAATTTTCGGAGAGTCGCATAAGTTTTTGATATTTACTGCACCGCTTATAGGTGCAAACTTGCTACTAATAAGTGATACTATTGCTAGAAGCACTCCACAGGGGGAGATTCCGGTTGGGATAATCACATCATTCATAGGTTCTCCTTTGCTTATATACCTCTTATATAGGAGAAGAAAAGTATGATTAAATTGACTAATCTTTCAGTTAGATTCGGGGATTATTACGCTCTAAAAAATATTAACATAAAAATAGATAAAGGTGAAAATTTGGTTATTATAGGCCCTAACGGTTCAGGTAAAACTACATTGCTTAAGGCAATTCTTGGCATCATAAAATATGAAGGGAAGGTAGAGATTGACGGTAAAGATTTAAAATCACTTTCAAGGACTGAAATAGCAAGGAATATTTCTTATGTGCCTCAAATATTCTCTACCCCATTTTCCTTTACAGTAAAGGAACTCGTTTCTATGGGTCTCTATTGGAAGAAAAGGGACTGGTGGGACGAAGAAAATGATGTTGACGAGGCTCTTAAGATTACAAATATATACAGTATCAAGGATAGATACATTAACAAGATTTCCGGAGGTGAGCTACAGAAATCACTCATTGCCAGAGCTTTTGTCCAGGATTCAGAATTTATTGCTATGGATGAGCCTATGTCACATCTTGATGTAAAGGCAATTCTGGAAATATCCTCAATAATTTCCCAGCTGTCTGAGCGTGGCAAAGGAATCATACTTATTTCCCACGATGTTAATATAATCAAAAATATGAAGTGTAAAATTTTAATGCTTAAAAATGGTGAAGCTATTTTTCTGGGACAAGAAGATGATGATAATTTTATTGCGTCATTAGAGCAGACCTTTGAAGTGAAAGTACATAAGAATGAAGAAATTTATTACTTTACAAAGTTATAGTCAGTCCGTTCAAAGAAATTTTCGATTTTATGGGATTTCCATATTTTCTTAAAATATCAAAAGTTTCATGGTCATAAGGAGCGATAATGCTTTCACCTATTAGGGATACTGTTGCTGGTTTACTCTGAAGGTCCTCAAGGATTGACATAGCACGAGGAAGAATAAGATTTGATTCGGTAGCAAATTTTCTCCCCTGGATAAATGCGTTTTCCAGCGTTGGCTTCCTGAGAAAATTTTTAAGTGCTTTAGAACCATTCTTTCTAATTGTTTCAACGATTCCATCAGAGTTTATAACTTCTCCAGTTGGTATCTTTTTCTTATACGGCAGAAGAACTATCTCCTTCTCTGATACAAGAATCCTTTCAGTTATAGAGTATGGAAAACTTCCTCCTCTTAACCTTACATGAAATCCTCCATTAATCTGTGACTGCACATCACCCAGACCAGTCCCTCTACTTATTTCTATTTCGTGTGAGAGATTATAGATATAACCAATTGGTGTATTATTACCCAAAATTGCAGCAGCCGTAGTAAGCGCAGCAGCTGCGCTAAGACCAAAACCGCTGGATGGTGGCAGATCAGACGAAGAAATAATCTTTCCATTAAACTTCAACAGGTTAGCTACTTCTTCCTGAATGGAGTTGTCTATTGGGATACCATTGAAACGAACTTCTATATTAGGTCCAGGGATAATCCTAGTCTTCATTCCGGACTCTAGGCATATTGCAACACCCCTTGACCCCTTCCTTTTAAAGTCTTTGAACCTGTTAGGTATAAAGAAGAGGGTGGCACTACCAGGAGAGAATGCCTCAGCATAAGGTTCTGAGAATTTTTCTTGCAACTTCATCTTTCTCACCTTCTACCTTGTTATAACTCTCACCCGTAACTATGTATACTCTAGTTCTCCCGGCCTTTACGTAATTAAGATCATTTGCTACGACCGCATAAAGACCATATTCCTTTAATCTTCTTCTAGCTCTTTCAATTAATTCTTCCTCTGAAATCCCGATCTCTGCCTTGAAACCTATTAGCTTCCCTTTAAAATCCTGCGCTAAAACTTTTAAAACTTTCGGGGTTGGTTTTAAATTGAGTTTAATACCCTCGTCAGATGAAATTTTTCCTTCTCTTTTTTCAGGAGTAAAATCGGATAGGGCTGCGGGAACTATTATTACATCATTTTTGAGAATTCTGTCCTTCATTTTAAGGAGATTTTCAACTGTTGTGAAATCTTTAAATTTAAGAAATCCAGGTCTTTGCACCCTAGTCATTCCGAAATATAGGTCAACATCCGCGCCCATATAAAAAGCTTCTTTTGCAAGTGATAATGATGTTTCTCCAGATGATGTGTTTGTTATTACTCTTACGTCATCTATATATTCTATACTAGAACCACCGATGATACATACCTTCTTACCTTCCAGCTCTTTATTCAGCGTCCTTATTATTATAGACACTATTGTATCTGTATCAGAAATTTTTGCCTTACCTTCTTCTTCTTTGGGGTCTACAAAAATAACACCATTTGATTTCAGGTTCTCTATATTTCTTCTTATAATTGGATTGGAATACATCCCTTTGTGCATTGCGGGAACTACTACCACTGGGATTTTTCCTAACGCGTTGGTAAAAAAAGATGTTACTGGGGTATCATCGATTCCGCAGGCCATTTTTGATATCGTATTTGCTGTTGCAGGAGCCACAATGAATATATCAGACTCTCTTACCATAGACACATGCTCAATTTTGCCTGTAATCTCCGTGACTACAACGTTTTCAGAGGCATATTCTAATGCCTGTACGCCTATCAATTTAAGAGCCGAATTTGTTGCAACAACATTCACTTCTCCCCCATGCCTCCTGAGTTCATGAATCAATTTAACTGATTCAACAGCAGCTATTGACCCGGTAATTCCAAGGATTATTTTCTTACCCTTAAGATAATCTGATTTGATTTTTAAATCTGAGTTTTCTAATTGCACATTTAGACATTCTCTTTTTAGTAAAAAATTTAATGATGTTTTATATGCATTTACATGAAACTCTACGATACGCTTTCCTTGTCCAATAAAGAGGTTATAACAAATGGGACGAAGAAGCTTAAAATGTTCGTCTGCGGACCAACTGTTTATGATGATCCTCATCTAGGACACGCCAAAACAAATATATTTTTTGATGTGCTGGCCAAGTATCTTCGCTTCAAAGGCTACAAGCTTCTTTACATTATGAACATCACTGATATTGATGATAAGATAATAAACAGATCAAATGAAAGCAGGGTTGAATGGCAAAAAATTGTAGAAACTTATTCCTCCTCCTTTTTTGATATGATGAAGAAGCTAAGAGTTGATTCCGTTAATTATTATGCTTTTGCAACTGATTATATCAATGAAATAATAGACCAAATTTTGAGACTTCAAGAAAAAGGGTTTGCATACGAAACAAGTGATGGCGTTTATTTCAGCGTTAGAATGTTCAAGGATTACGGGAAGTTATCACATCAGTCAATAGATGATTTACTTTCAGGTGCGAGAGTAACAGTAAACGAAAATAAAAAAGATCCATTAGATTTTGCTCTCTGGAAGAAGAGAAAGCCAGGAGAACCTTACTGGGACAGCCCGTGGGGTCCTGGTAGACCAGGATGGCATATTGAAGACACTGCTATAACAGAATCTATTCTTGGACCTCAGTACGATATACATGGAGGCGGAGCAGACCTTATTTTTCCACATCATGAATCAGAAATTGCCCAAATGGAGGGTGTTTCTGGCAGAATTCCAATGGTAAATTATTGGGTACATACCGGTCATCTCAATGTAGAAAATGTAAAGATGAGTAAGAGCCTTAAGAATTTTGTATCACCAAGAGAGGTCCTTTTAAAATACTGGCCAGAGGCTATCAGGATATACCTTCTTTCCATGAAATACCGAAGTACGGCTAACTACAGCGAGAAGGGGCTTTCTGACAGTCAGGATTTTGCTGAGAAATTGGCCTTGTTATATCATCGTGTTAAAAATTCTACTCCAGTTGATTCTGACAGTTCAAGAGGAGTAATTGAAAATATTACCAATTCACTTGAAAACGATATGAACACTCAAGAATCTTTAGTAAAGATAAACGATTTTCTTAAGGATTCGCTATCAAAAACAAAAATTTCCAGTAATGGTAATGGAGAGATTCTCTATGTTCTAAATACAATAGATGAAATATTCAGCATTGTTCATCACCCTCCTATGCCGGAAGGAATAGGTAACTTAATTTTAAAAACAAGAGATATAGCCAGGAAAAACTCTGATTTCAAAACTGCGGACGAAATAAGGGATGAATTAAATAAAATTGGAATAAAAATAGAGGATTCATATGGAGGGAGCTACATATGGTGGTAGACATAGATGCAATAGTGGTAGTAGATATGATAAATGTTTTTGTGAGCGGGAAAATGGGTTCTCCAAGGTATAGGAATATTCCCTCCAATATTAGGGATGTTATCACTAAACTAAAGAAGGAAGTTATACTGGTGCAGGATAGTCACACCCCTGATGACTTTGAAATCAGGATATGGGGGCTTCATGCAATGGAGGGAACTTTAGAAGCAGAAACAGTCCCCGAACTTAAAGGATTGGGAACTGTCGTAAAGAAAAGAACGTACGACGCTTTCTTTGGAACAGACCTCGAAAAGATGCTGAAGAAGATAGGTGCTAAAAACATACTATTCTGTGGCCTGGTGACAGAGATATGCATTCAAAATACTGTTGCATCAGCTTTTTACAGAGGCTTTCAACCTATAATCATTAGAGAATGTACTGATTCATCTGACGATTTCACCAAAAATTATGCTCTATCATATATGGAACGTATTTACGGGGCAAAAATAATATCCAGAACTGATATCAGCTAAAGATGAAGAACATCGCGTCTGAAGAAGATATTAAAAATCTAAAGACCACAGATATTTATTTCTGGAGAGTTAATGAGATACTTCGTTCTACTGGCGTTGATCCTAGAGTAGTTATGGAGATCACTTCATCCAGCAGAGATATCCCATGGATAGTCCTGGCAGGTCTTGATGATCTGGTAGATATATTGAAAGGTAAGAACATTGATGTATACTCATTGCCAGAGGGCACTATATTCCCGCCCAAGGATATCAATGGTATTCCTATTCCAGCAGTTAAAATTTCAGGCAGGTATTTAGATTTTGGACCCTATGAAACACCTATTCTTGGCTCATTGTCACAAGCTTCAGGCATAGCTACAAAAGCGTCGTATTTTAAAAAATTAATTGGTAATTTACCTCTTCTTTCAATGGGAGCTAGAAGGATGCATCCTGCCCTCTCTCCATTAATTGATAGGAATTCATTCCTTGGAGGCTGTGATAAAGTATCAAGCGTTATAGGAGCTGAAAGAATTGGAAAGACAGCAGAAGGGACTATGCCCCACTCTCTTTTGCTCATACTTGGTGAGGAGGAAGGATGGAAGATGTACGACAAGATAATAGATCCTAACGTAGGGAGAATAGCGCTCGTGGATACATATTGTGATGAAAGGGATGCTTCAGTTCGGGCGGCCAAAATAATAAAGGACCTCAGTGCAGTAAGACTAGATACACCTTCGTCCAGGCGAGGTAATTTCCCGGATATAATCAGGGAAGTAAGGTGGGAGCTTGACAGACATGGTTTTAAAAATGTAGGGATAATAGTATCAGGTGGGATTAAGGAAGAAGATATCAGTGAACTGAAGGAAGCAGGAGCTACTGCCTTTGGAATAGGAACAGCAATTTCCAGCGCACCTGCAATAGATTTTGCTATGGATATTGTAAGCATAGAAGGGATGCCCAAGACAAAAAGAGGAAAATTTTCAGGTGAAAAAAATGTTTTCAGATGCCCTCATTGTCATAAATTCCTTGTAAGTACAAGGGAAGAGGAAATTTGTCCTTTTGATAATTCTCCAATGGAAAGTATGTTTAAGAAGATAATTGAAGGCGGTAACGTAAATTACAAAGAGGACCTTGATAAGGAGAGGAAATATGTAATTGATCAGCTGGGATGGATGCAATGATACTTCTAACAGGTTTTAAACCATTTTCTTCATTCAAAAAGAATCCTTCAGGTGAAATAGCAAAATTGCTGGATGGTGCATATTTCAAAGGAGAAGAAGTAAGAGGAATTGAGTTAGGAGTCACACACAGAGAATTGGATGACTACGTAAAAATGCTAAATGAGAATTATTCACTTATCCTCAATACAGGTCTTGCTGCGGGTAGATCATATATTTCAGTAGAAGTGATAGCAGTGAACTGGCAAGGTTCAGAAATGGACGAAGAAAAATTTTCTGCTAAAGAAGGTAAAATAATTGAAAACGGCCCAGATGGGATTTTTGCGAGAATACCGTTTAAAGAAATTGTTCATACATTAAGATCAGACAGGATTCCGTCAAAACTTTCTTTTACAGCAGGCACATTCCTCTGTAACAAAATATTTTACCTATCTCTCCTAAACTCATCATCAAAAGCAGGATTCCTGCATTTCCCTGCAACTGATGAAATTTCTATAAATGGAGAATATCCATCTATGAATATTGAAAAAATGATAAAATCTGTTGAGCTGACTATTGAAAAGACTATATAATTATTGCCCACCCCTCTTTTCCCTAGCCTTTAGTCTAAGCTCTTTACTTCCGCACTTTCTGCATTTTGTCGCTTTTATAGGGTTGGACGCATAGCAGTTCATACATATTTTCTTATTGAACAACCTATCCATTGCTTCTTTAAATGGCATTTTATCAGTATTAGAAAGCTGTATAAATTTTCTTCTGTTCCAAAGATGGACTTCCTCCTTGTCCTTGTATAATTAATACTCTAATTAATTTATATTCCAGATTATATCACCACACACTAAAATTTGTGATTGCAGTTATAAAATATGATTCAAAAAAACTATGTATTTACAGTTAAAACTAAATATAGATAATTTATCGCGTATTATGGAAGAGCTTCTGGTACACTTTGATATATTTCTAGATGATAAAAAATATGTGGCAAAAGTAAAAAGTGAAATGGGTGGACTTAGAGAGTTTTCAGCAAGAAACATAGAAAAATTAATGGAACTAGTTGTGGTTGATATAAGCGAGGAATTTGAAAATCTCTAAGATGAAAGATTATTATTCGGTAAGTGACATAGAACGTTTTGCTTATTGTCCATTAAATTTTTTAC
Source organism: Thermoplasmatales archaeon I-plasma (assembly GCA_031961395.1). Classification (GTDB taxonomy): domain Archaea; phylum Thermoplasmatota; class Thermoplasmata; order Thermoplasmatales; genus JAGDXO01. The sequence continues at coordinate 12,357 of JAVRLO010000001.1, forward strand.
TGTATCTTGAAGGTGTTGATGTAAAGTCAGAAAAAGGGGAGAACTATCATAAAAAAATTATAGATAGGCTAAGGGGAAATATACTAATAGAGAAGAGAGTTAATATTTTGAACAATGTGTTCTATGTTCTGGCTATCCTTGCAATTGCAGCTATTTTATTCTTTTTCTATTATACAATGATCGGTTCATTGGATTACTTATTTTTGCTGTCACTTTCTATTTTTTCCATATATATTGCATCTTGGTTTTATTTACTTTCAAATTTTTTTAATTTTTCGCTGTTCAAGAAAGCGGATTCAATTATTTTGTATCTTATTTTCTTTTCACTTTTTGTCCTCTTTTTAGCGTTAATTGTTTTCAAAATAAAATACATAATTTTGCCAATTCTGATTCTAAGTTCTGATATGCTGCTATTAATCGCGGCAATAGCATACTATGCATTGTTAAAGGATATTAAAATAATAGATAAAATTCCCCAAGAAGAGAGAGATATAAAGTATATAGATAGTTACGGGTCCGAGCTTCTCAGAAGTAAGGAGTGGAGAATACAGGGCAGACCGGATATTATCGCTGAAATCAACGGAGAAATTGTTCCTATAGAAATTAAAAGCAGTAATATGCCTAAAGTAAAACCCTTTTCTCACGTCATGCAACTCACTGCTTACTCCATACTAGTAGAAGAGAAATATGGGAGAAGAGTTTATTATGGCATCTTAAAGTATCCTCAAGGGAATATGGAGATAGAAATTGATGAAAATTTGAGGGAAACATTGAGATCTTTAATAAAAAAAATGGATATTGTTCTATCGACAATGACAGCGCACAGAAATCACAATAATCCTGGAAAATGCCAGGGTTGTTATAGGAAGGATTATTGTCCTGAGTCTCTCGTTTAAATCATAATTATTTTTATTAAGAAAACATAAATAGATTAAGAGTTTTATTAAAATTTTATTTCAGTATGATTACAAGCCGATTTCTGTGATAAAAGAAGTATCCTTGTAGATACTAGGCCTGAATTACCATCCGCAATGTATTTGCCAGGTCCTACGAAGTCTTGAACTTCCTGGACGTACATATTATTCTTTCCATTATATTTGGATATCTCTACACCATCTTTGTATAATACTGAAGATACAACAGTGTCATAGGCATTGGTGAGTCTTAACGTTCCTTTCTTCCCTATAACTATAAGATCGTTGTCCTGCGATGATATTTTCCTTGAGGATAGAGAATTTCCTATAACATCGTTTTCAAATTGTAACATTATAGAAAACGTATCTTCAATAACCTTGCATTCTGGGAAATTCTTTGCATAGATATATTTGATTTTAGAACTAACAAGATTAGTGAAACTGTCTAATACATGAACGCCAGTCCCTACAATTGAGCCCCCGCCTGCCTGATCAGGTATTCCCCACCAAGAGTTCGAAGGGAGAGCATGTAATGATAGATGCGTCCATTTCCCATACATTGAAACAATATCCCCTAGCTCTCCTGAATTAATTATTTCCTTAGCCTTTTGTATTCCTGGATGAAATCTTAGATGAAAACCTATACTCAGTCTTAGGTGCTCTCTTTCTGATAACTCCACAAGCTCTTTTGACTCCTCTTCTTTCAGGGTCATGGGTTTTTCTAGAAGAACATTTTTACCTGCATTCAGAGCCATCTTAGCATGCTTATAGTGCATGTAATTCGGTGATGATATGTATACAGCATCCATATCGTATTTCATAAATTTTTCTATGCTGTCAAAATACTCCGCCCCAAGATCCGTCGATACCTTTTCGCCCTTCAACCTATCTGACGAATAAACTGCACTTATCCTGTTACCGCTATCAATTATTGCTGGAATCATTCTTGAAAGTGCATGATTCCCTAAAGAAACTATTCCAAATTCCATAATGCATTAACCTTTTTTTCACTTTAACTTTTTCTAAGAATTTCTGTTCAGATAGTTATAAATTCTGCCCATCACAAGTGGCTGTATTGTCAGCGATGTAAATATTATTACTATTATTATTGCTTCTATCGTTCTCCCCCAATACGTGTAAAGCTGATTCCCTGTTGCCAGTCCAAAAATAAGAACTGTTGGTGCTAGAATAGCCGGAAATACCCCTCTAGTTCCCTCAAATCCCACGAAAATCATATCCTTCAATTTTATTTCCCTATCTATAGAGCCTGCCAGTATAGTAGATATTGGCCTTATAACAAACAGTAGAAAAACTGCTATTATTATTCCATCCAATATGTACTTCCAGATAAAAGATAAGTCAATAGAGGCTCCGAGAAATACAAATATTAGCACCACGAAGAATTGCGTTATATCATCCATAAATATTTTGTAATTTTCCATTTCGGCGTCCTTAGGCATTCGATTTCCTGTTAAGATACCAAAAATAGCTATTGACATATATCCCGAACCTCCAAATGCTAGAGTTATTGAATAAGAGGAAAGTCCAAAGAGGAGTATCATAGCTGTATAATAATTTTTGAAGTCACTCTGAAAATGCAACCTTAAACCCCGCATAAGGTAAAATAGTAAAACTGAAACCACCACTGGAATCAAAATTTGACTAAACAATACGTAAGAGAAAACATTCTTGATCTGAAATAGGGGTGATTCCAGTGCACTTATTCTCGAGGGTAAAAAAATTGCCAGTATTACTATTAGAAACATGTAAGAAAACGGGTCATTGAAGACTGATTCCGTAATTAGTATAGTTGACGGAATATCACCTACTTTATTTTTCCTTAGAGATGGTATTATAGATGCAGGATCAGTCGAAGAAATTATGGCGCCTATTATGAAGCCTACCCAGAGTGGGCTTCTAAGTATCCAGATTGCAAAAAGTCCTATTATAATACCGCTTACAAACAGCACAAAAGTAATCATCGTTATAGTTGGTTTAATAACCCTTCTAAGAGTAAGTCGAGAAATTTTACTGGATTCATCCAGTATTATGAAAGCTGCACCTATAGGCCCAATATAGTTGTAAAATAAATATGCAGCTTCAGCTGGTTTTATAAGATATAAGATTGGACCGAATAATATCCCGAGTAGCAATAGATACGGTATGGAAACAGTACCTGTCACTCTAGCTAAAACTGTTGCAAGATAGCCTAGAATAAGCGCTAACAATATCGGGATAAGGATTTCAGTCATTTTTACTGTATTGCATTTACAATAAACTTTTTTTCTACATTCATTTCAAGAATTTTGTTAAACTATCGAATATTCCTAACACCTTGAAGCTTTTCAATTCAAGAATTATAATAGTATCAAACTTATTAAAAATGCCCTTGTTCTTATTAGTAAAACTTTAGAAGAATTATTTTAATAACATTATTATAATAGAGTATAATAATTTAATCTATAAATTCAAAAAACCTGTAGACCATGAAATATCATGAAATATCAATGATGCTAATCAACACCATAGCTAGTGATTAAATCTATGCAATATATGCAGGTTTTAGGATTGTGTCACTTAACGTCAATGCCCCGATTTCCACGCTTTCGGATAAATTCCTCTATCTATGAAAACGGCATCCGGTTTAATATAATCTTTCTCCCTTGTGCCCATAGCAAGAAGCTCTCCTTTAGTACTCATTATTCTAACAGTTGAACCTGTCCCATCGTCTTCTATTATCCCAGATCTATATACGTTTGATCCATGAGCCATGGCATCTATTGCACTATCCTTTATTGTTATTCGAGAGAAATTCATTGTGACGTCCTCTGGGTCAAGTATAAGCGAGGAAAGTAATTTTTCATCACCATCTTTGTAAAAGGTATATGCATCTTTTAACTTTTGGAGAGTTACCATGTGTGATTCGTCTACTGGCCCGCTTCTAATTCTTCTGAGTTCTACCATATTTGCTCCAACCAGCATGGCATCACCCATGTCCCTACAGAGGGTCCTAATATATACCCCTGATTCCACGTTCGCTTTAAAAAGGATATATCTTTCCTTAACATCCAGTATTTTTAAGGAGTAAATTTTTCTCTTTCTTAGGTTCCTAGCAACGGCCGATCTTACAGGTGGGAATTGAAATATTTCTGTTGTAAACTCTCTAAAGATATCCTCTATCTTCTCCCTGGATATTTTTTTGTGAACTAACATTAATGCTACGTATTCCTTTCCTTCTTCATGAAGAAAATCAGCCAATCTTGTAGCTTTTTCAAGACCTATTGGGAGAACGCCTGTAACATTAGGATCGAGAGTTCCAACATGACCAGCTTTCTTTAAATTCAGAATAGATTTCACCCAGGCAGAAACTTGATGGGAAGTCGGGCCTTTTGGCTTATCTATTACTACAAAACCGAAATTTAGCCTTTCTTCAATAGTTCTTTCTTTCGGATCTTTTCCAAATATCCAGGCCATCAATTATTACCCCCACCACTTTTGCGGGATCCATATTTGAACTGTCAATTACTAAGTCATATATTGATAAGTCCTTAAAATCTATATTATAATATTTGATGTATCTTTTCCTTTCACTTTTCTCCCTTTCTAATATTGTTTCTGCTAAATTTTCACTCTCCTCTTCTTTTCTTTCGTGTAAAGATAACCTTATTCTATTTAATCTGATTATTTCATCAGCAGTAAGGTAAATTTTGAAGGCATCTATATTATTAAGATAACATAGCCAGCCTGATAACCTTGATTCCACAATAACATTGTCTCTAGACTTTAATATGGAAAGCAGATATGAGTCAAGTTCCTTATCAAACTCAGAATCAATCTCTGCTCTTTTCCCCATCTCACTGAGGGGGATATTTCTCTCTTTCGCATAATTTCTAAATATAGTGCCTCCTGTAATCAATTCATACCCAAGATTTTGAGATAATAATTGTGCTACTGTTGTTTTTCCACTTCCTGGAGGACCTGATATTGTTATTTTCATAATTTAGCACTTTCTTTTCTCATATTTCTGCTCAGATAGACCAATTTTAGGGAATATTGTAGAGGATAAGTGATGATTAAGCTGAATATCGTATAGAATGCAATCCATAAATAGAAACCAAAGTATAAATGCATCAAATCTATTGAACCGAAGGGGGATAAAATTATTGCCCTGCCTATATCGTTAACTTTATCCATGAATCCTATCATCCATGCAAATATGAGAACGCTCAATATGAGTGTAATAAATGTCGGTTTCATCTGTTGTTGAGTAACTTGCATAGATTCCTGCATGTTTTTATTTTGTTCGGCCCTTACTGCATCTATTTCCTGCTTATTTCTTGTCCTGATAGCCTCCCTATATCTTGCACTTAATATTTTGTTCTTGAATTGCATTTCGGCCATCTTGAAATAATCCATAAAGAAATGTCTGGCTACTGTGTTTACTATACCAGTAATAACAGAAGCAAGTAAAATTGTGTATAGAGGATACTGATAATTAAAACCTATTACAGGTTGAAGTATATAAATCATGGGGATACTAAATAGATTCCTTAGTAGTGGTGTTGTATAAACAAATAACAAGAGAATCATAATAAAAAAGTAAATCATCTGTGTTTTCAATGATTTCTGCATTGCTTCCATCTGTTCCTTGCTTTGTGCTGGCTGTGTCGCAGGCATTATTCCCTTCCTCCTATAGCTTCAACAATCTGTCTTGCTGCTTCTTGTTGTTTACCGTTATCATTAATAACAATTGTAAAGAGGGAACCAGTTATTGCAGAATAAGAAATACCATAAACCCTGTTTACTTCCAGATGTCTTCTAATTTTGTCCAGCGAATCACCATCACGGTTTCTCTGCAAATCATTTTTCCTTCTCTCAAATATTTCTAGCGGGTCTGCTTCAATAGAGATAAAAATGTCTGGCTTCAGTATCTCCAGGACATGAGGTGGTAGTCCCGGCAGAAATCCTTTAGGGGTTTGTATAGAAAAATGGGTGTCTATTACCACTTCATCCAGGCTTACTAAATATTCAGATGCCTTCGTTTGAATTTCCTTCTGGATTTCTATTGGCAATTTTCTAATTTCGTCTCTGGTTTTAACATACCCCATTTTCATAGCCTCTTTAAGCATTACGTCACCATAATTCTCAACTCTTATACCCATCTTTGTGAGTTCGCTCAGAACTGTTGTTTTTCCAACACCAGGAATACCGCCTATGATTACTCTCATTTACATTCCCCCAAAGAGGTCTCTCATGAACGGATACATCTCTGTCATCTGTTCCTTACCCATCGCTTCATAGAACTGAATCACAATTCCAACAGTTAGTAACACTCCTGTTCCAGAGGCGTTTCCTACTGTCCCAATCAAATCCGCACCAGCAGCAAGTGCTCCTACAGCGGCTCCGCTAAAGATAGTAATCGCTGGGATATATTTATCAAGAACTCTTTTGAGTACTCTCGGATCTCTCCTGAATCCAGGTATCTGCATCCCTGAACTCTGAATCTGCCTTGCTACACCTTCTGAATTCATGTTTGTAGTTTCTATCCAGAATTTTGCAAATAATACAGATGCACCCACCATAAATGCTACATATGCTAGAACGTGAACACCCATTTCCCACGGCGTATGATTAAAAAGTTCTGTTTGATAAACTTGCGGACTCAGCATAGGAAATAGCCAGTTGGCTATACCATTTGGATTTGCAAGATACCAAGCAAGACCTCCTATGGGCGTAGTCTGCTGTATATTAAGCTGTTGAGCGAGAGATGCTGAAGGATACGCACCCAGAAGATAGTCGTGCCCCAAAATAGGGACTTTAGCCAGTGCAGGATTTGTCCAGAAAAGAAGTGACCACATTGCTAAATTTGCGAGAACTGCGGCTGCAAGTATGACAGGTATGTTTGATGCATACATTAACTGTATGGGGTATCTCCCTCTAGCCCCTCTAGCTCTCTCGTGAGCAAGAGGCAACTCTACTTTCGCAGATTGAACCCATACCACCAGGAAAAATATGAATATTGTACCAGCAAGAGCTATCAATGGATTTGGCGGAGCGAATATAATTCTCTCTAGCCCCCCGGAATATAAATTCCCTGCATTAAATTGCGATAAAAGATAGAAGGTCTTTGGTAATGCACCACTCGGAGGATTAGTTATAGATAATGCACCGGATCCTGTAGGAACCCAGTTCAATGTTCCTGTTATTAATGCTTGGGAAACACCTGCAGCAATGAAAAGTGAAACACCTGACCCTATACCCCATTTTGATACGACCTCATCCATTAAGAAAACGAGATATGAACCCATGAAAAGCTGGAATATTATAAAAATTCTAGCTATCATGAGACCATAACCAGGTATCGTTCCATTTATCGCAGATATAAATGAAGGGTCTGGCGGAAGATAACCAAAAACCTGAGGTATAGCTTCTACGAATATCATTATTATGACGAGCAATTTTTGCACACTCTGATATAACGCTTTATCGTCTGACTTAGTGAGATCTATATTAATAATCTTGGCACCTACGAATAACTGCATTATGATACTTGCAGTAACTATAGGCCCTATGCCTAGATCCATTATCGAGCCGGCCTGCCCGGCAAAGATTGACCTGAATGAGGCAAATACATCTATGATCTGAGCTCTGTCCAGTCCATAAATGTATATATTGGATAGGACGAAATATATTATCAATATTAAGGCGGTCCAAAGGAATTTCTCCTTAAATCTAACGTGTCTCCCAGGCCTTTTTACTGCAGGGAGCCTTTCAACAAGATTCTTCCATCCGTACAGCCTAGATCCTTCCCCGGTATATGATACCAGGAGATAGGTAAGGTAATACAATGGAGCCACTGCTAATGTTACAACACCTGTATAAACCTTATTGTAATCAAAAACTCTGTAGAACAGATATACGTTCAAGAGGAATATTATCAGAATCGGAATTGCCGAGAGTCTATTCCTCTTTATTTCCATCGAGTTCTACCTCTCCACCTGCGTCTCTAATTTTTTGAATTGCCCTTTCGGTAGCTCTAACAACTTTGAGATGAAATGGTCTTCCTACTTGGCCAGCACCTAGAAGTAAATCATATCCGAGCTGTTTGAGGTCAAGGGTGATTTTATCTCCCTCAACTACTGCAACTCCAGAATTGATTAAATGTTCATAATTTCTATCTATCTCACCCACATTCACTGGCTTTGATTCTTTTTTAAATCCGTGATAAACAAAACCATGTGATCCGTAATGGTCCGGCATATATTTGACCATCCATATCCATCTATGTTTGCCCAGACCAGCCATTCCGGAGCCTCCCCTCTTACCTTTCCCTCTACCTGCTTTCTTTCCACGTCCATATAAGCTACCACGATATTTTTTAGTTTTTTGCTTCACCAATTTTACCACCCTCTAACATTTTCTCTATTAGACTGTTTATGTCTTTTCCTCTATAACCAAGACTTCCTTTGAATTGATATGTTTTCTTCGTGGATTTGTATCCCTTCCTTGGAGGATTCATCCTGAATACTGGTTTCATATTCGGTATGTCTCTTATTCTAATTTCTTTATTTAAGATTTTTTCTGCCATTTCATCGAAATCCTTAAAACCCAATTCAGAAAGCACTGATTCGTTCAGATGCTTTTCTCCAAGTAGTCTTCCCTTCTCCTTGAGTAAGAGTACTAGATGTTCCTTGTCTATTTCCCCCCAGGTAACGTAGTCTTTCGCCTTTTTTATCTGGCCTATTTCCGTCTCAGGTACTAATACCAGATGATTGACCCTGTTTAGTTTAAGTTCATCCAGAGACCTTTTTATTCCTATTTCAGTATGATTGCTACCTCTAATCTTTATTACTGCGTACACTCATAACACCTCCTTTATATATAGGAGTGCTTAATACCAGCTTATCATTAATTTTAAATTTTGCAGTCTCCTTTAATGCATTAAAGGTTGCATATGCGAAATTTACAGTACTCTTAGTATGACCTTCCGAAAAGCCCCATGTATCCTGGATACCTGCCATTGCAAGAACCTTTTTTGGAATATCACCTATGGCAAGACCTACTCCCTGCGGTGCTGGTTTAAGATCAACTCTAACAGAACCAGATTTACCAACAACCTCAAATGGAACAGTGTGACTCCTTCCGCAACCACATTCCCATGAGCCACATCCTCTTTTTATTTCTATAATGTTCAATTTCGCATTTTCTATTGCTTTTTCAATTGCATCCCCTGTCTCTTTCGCTTTTGCATGTCCGATCCCAACGTATCCGTCCCTGTTTCCGACGACTACCGTTGCTGCAAATTTGACCTTTCTGCCAGAATCTGACATTTTTTGAACCATCTTGATTTCTATTACTTCATCCTCAATGTTCGGGAGCAGAGTATCAACTATCTGTGCCTCTCTTATAGGAACGTGCATAGCCAATACTTCTGAAATAGTCTTAATCTGGCCATTTTTTACCATCTGACCTAGTCTTGTCTTGGGTATCCACTCTAAATTCTCATCAGTCATAGTAACTCCTCCATAGCCTTTTTAACGGACGCAACAGATCCTTCAGGAACACTTTCGAGATGTTTCCCTAAAATTCTATCATCCGAAGGAAGAAATTCATCATCCACTGGAACCTCAATACCTGAATCTATAAGACCCTTTATGCTTGCCATTAATTTAGAACCTTTTACAATACTCTGCCTTCCGAGATCTACGTAAACTCTCTCTATTCCCTTCCTCTTAGCCCTAAGACCAGCCAGATAACCTGAGAGATATGCTGCAGGAGTATTACCGCTTGGACCCTTCCATCCGAATTTCTTCAATTCAACTGTACATCCATGTGCAAGAACCCTGTCTCCTGATGGCCTATATTCAACTACATCCACTCTCATATTTTTAAGGGACTTTCTAATAACTGCCCTTGGAACGCCTGTTTTTATTAGTGCCAGTCTATTCTTATAATCAGTAATGTTCAATCTTCTCCTCTTTAAAGGCATTATGTATCTTGAATGCATTTAATCACCTTTTAATAATCCATTATCCTTAAGATGCGAAATCAGTGCAGCCTTATTATGAAAAACGCCACCTTTTATTTGCATATACATCTTCCTGTAATCTTTTTTAGAGAGTTTACCTGCATCCCTCATCTCCCTGAGAGCTTTCCTCATAGATCTAACATTCCTAATCCATCTATCCTTACTAGGCTCTCTTGCATTTCTTGTTCCTTTCCTGGAACCCTGACCCTTTCTTCTTCCTTTATCTCTCTGTTTCTTTGCTGCCCTAAATCTGCTTCTGGAATTAGATTTTGCAGTCTTCTTCTGAATTACATTTCTCTTTATGAGCTTCCTCACATCCTCTCTTGTGACTGCTTCAGATATATCCTCAGTACTCTTTGGATCCATCCAGACCCTGCTGTAACCCACTTTAAGTATGTCCGAAGCCATTCTCTTCTGTGGACTTAAAGTTACCATTATTTCACCTCATTCAAAATTTTAATGCCTATGCTATGAGCTTTATCTTGTATCATTTTTCTCTTCTTCATTCCTACTTTCGATGAAATTCTTATAGCTTCTGTGGCCGGATTTACATTTTCAATTTCTTTCAGGTTCGTAATATAAACCTCCTTGAATCCTGAGGGATGGAGATATCTTACAGCGCTTGGGCCTCTATACCCAACTTCCACATTAGGTGGCCTATAACCTCTGTGCTCTCTTAATTTTGAATGTTTTCCCCTAGGTTTCCTCCACGCATCTCCTAACCTCTTATATCTGAACCATTCCTGCCTATGGAATTCAGGTCTTCTCCTGTTCAACTCCTTTCTAATTTCAAGAAGCCTCCTGGATCTTGAACTAAGATTAGCTTTCAATGATATCACCTTTCCTCACTATGTATATACCATCCTGAAACACTCTTGGATCAAATCCCTTGATCCTGCTTAATTTTTCGATTCTAGCAGCTGCATTTCCTAAGGTGGCAAGATCATTTCCCTCAAGAGTTACCAGGTCTCCTTTAACTGTCACCTTAACATCACTGTTCAGTAATAGTTTCCTCGGGCTCTTTTCTCCAAGGAAGTTGTCTAATATTATTTCATTTCCTTTAACAGTAACCTTTACAGGAAAATGCGCGTACACTATTTTCATTGTATACACGTATCCCTTAGTGACACCTATGAACATGCTGTTAATTATGCTCTTCCAGGTTCCGACTACAGCTATATCACTTTTCTTTTCTCTTGTAGTATAGATTCTTATCTTCCCCTCAACTAGTTCTATCCTAGTATATTCATAAATGAACTTCTTTGATACTGAGCCTCTTGGCCCTTTTAGCGAAAGCTCGCCTTCATTTAATGAAACGCTTATCCCCTTTGGTATTTCTATTATTTCTTCCATTTCATTCACCTCAATATATGAAGGCTAGAGCCCTCCCTCCTACACCTTTCTTCTTGGCCTCTGAGTTGCTCATAACTCCATTCGTAGTAGATATTACTATAAGACCTATATCCTGTCCTGGCAGATATCTGGATTCCCATCTCTCCATTTCATCCCTCTTTATAGAAAATCTAGGTTTTATTACGCCGCAGTTGTTTATGGTTTTAGCTACCTTCACTTTGAATAGACCGCCCCTGCCGTTTTCTAAATATTCAAACTCATCGATATAACCGTATTTCTGAAATACCTTGAGAACCCTTCCTACCAAGTTTGATGCTTTGACTTCTACCTCATCCCTTCCTAGCCGGGAAGCATTTCTGATCGTGATTAATGCCTCATTTAAAGTATCTCCCACTTTTTTCACCTCAGGAAAACTTCTTGAATCCCAGTTCAGGCGCAATCTCTCTAAAACACTGCCTGCAAAGCCTGAGTCCATACCTTCTAATTAATCCTCTTTTTCTCCCGCACCTTTCGCAACCATGATTTCTACCATAATCTTTCTTCGGCCTTAATTTCGGCTGTGCCATTTAATCGCCTCCTATAATCTCTAAATTATAGTTTTTCTTCATATATTCCATCATCTCTTCCCTCCTGATCTTAATGTGCTCTGGTAGCTTCCTTGGCCTGATTCTTCTTTTGGAAATCCTGAAGCCCCCTCTCCTTTTAAAGGTGACCACAATATCCATTCCGAATATACCTATTTCAGGATCATATTTCATTCCTTTAAAATCTGTATAATCGGATATTCCAAAACTAAAAGTGCCTTGATTTGAAAATGAATAACTAAACGCTTTATAGTTTTTAACCCATAATGCAGCGTCAAGCAGTTTCTTAATATCTTCCTTTCTTACTGTTACTTTTACACCTATTGGTTGATCCTTTCTAATCCCAAATTCTCTGTTTGTTCTCTTTACCTTTGTAATGGTTGGCTCCTTGCCGGTAATGAGTGTAATTACCTTCTTTGCTTTCTCCAGTTTTTCTCCTGCTTCTCCTACTCCTATGTTCACGGTAACCTTATCAATTACAACTTCTTCCATTGGATTCATTTACACCACTCCTGGTAATTTGATATCAGAAGATGACTTCCCAAGAACGAAGATGTTAGAGATTGTAGAAGTGAAGTTATCCTTGCTTTCAACTGTATTTTCCTGGTAGCTTTTTGATACATTTACATCTTTTATTTGAGTTATTGTTCCTATATGTGCTCCTCCTGTAACATATACCACCGTATCTTTCACCAATGGATATACATCAAGTATTTTTTGATCTGGAAGCGATATTTTAATGGTATCTCCCCTTTTAATTGATGCCTGATCAGTAAGTATAACCCTTCCGTCGTGGGTTGTCAGCTGAGTCTTTCCGCCTTTAGCAATGAATTTACCAACTACCTTGACTAACTTCCAGTGTGTTTCCTCTGGTTTTAGGTCACTCATGAATAGAGTACCAGATTTATCCAGGAGAACTCTTTTGAATATTTGGGCCTCATCTATCGAAATTGTATCCATAAATCCAACAGGTCTTTTGTAATCCTTTACTATTTTTTCGTCTACTTTAACCAATCCTCTTGTTATTATATTCCTGGCCTCTTTGGAAGTATCAGCCAAATGGAGAACATCCCTTATTATAACCATTAAAGGTATACTGCTGTCAACTGAATGCGGTCCAGAGGATGACTTTACGGACCAGGTGAAACTCTTTCTTGACTGTTTCCAAGTTGTTGGTGACGCTAATCTCTTGATGTGCTTACTCATCTTCTTCATCCTCCTCATTTTCTAGTTCTTTGCTGCCTTCCTGCCCAGGAGCTTCCTTAGAACTATCTGTTTTATTTTCTTCCTCAATTTCTTCCTCAACCTTTTTATTTCTCTTCGCTGCAAGCTCTACTAATTTTTGCTTTCTCTTTGCATCTTCAAGGGCTATTTTAACTATCGTGAGTGAAGAAGGGTCAAGTTTTCTTGGTTTCATCTTGCCGTCCGCTTTAGCAATGTTTATGTTTTCTACAATCACCTTTCTTTCTCTTTTAAGAACCTTTATAACTTTTGCCTCTTTCCCAACGATATTGAGTTTCTCATCTTTATCGGAATCGCCTTTTACTACCCTGACTATATCTCCCTTTCTAACTCCAAATCTTTTGATCCCATACTTTTCGATTAGATCTTTAGATAAATGTAAATTAAATCCCATTTAAACACCTCATACAATAGAACTCGCTAATGCCGCTACTCTTGGCCATCTTTCCGCAGCTTCCTTTGCTACAGGACCTTTGATTTCAGTGCCTCTTGTTTCTCCATTATCCTGGACCAAAACAGCTGCATTGTCCTCAAATTCTACCATCAATCCATCCTGTCTTCTGAATGTCTTCTTTTGACGTATCACTATCGCGTAAACAACTTTCCTTCTCATCTCAGGGGTACCTTTCTTTACCGATGCCATGATCATGTCTCCAACTGAGGCCGCCGGAACTCTCCTTTTAGTGTTGTGATATGCTTTAACATTTATCAGCGCTATTATCTTAGCTCCCGTATTATCAGCACACTCTAATTTTGCACCAAGCGGAAGCCCTCTAATCTGGTTACCTGCTAAACCCTTCATCTTCTCTCCTCCTTTTCAACCACTACGAAAGAAACTGATTTTGCCAACGGTCTTGAATATGCTATCTTAACTGAGTCGCCAATTTCTACATGTATGCATCCCGGTAGATGAGCGTGATATTTTTTCTTCCTCTTTTCATAACGTTCATACTTTCTATTCTTCCTGAAGTATTCCCTCAGCACTGTAACAGTACCTTTCATGGATATAGACGTTACTTTCCCCTCTATAACCGGTGACTTTACAGTTATATCTCCATGAAATGGACACTTGGAGTCCTTGCATTCCTCAGACGGTTCCTTAACATCAATTCCTATATTTCTCATATTTTACCTCTCCTTCTAATTTTCTTAATTTTTTCTTCTGGTCTAAATAATATATCATCCATTTTTACAAGTTTGCCATTTATTTTAATTACTGTATATCTTTTCTGGATTATTCTATTAACATTATTTCTAAGCGTTATTGTATTCTTGGTTTCATTTACAACTATGCCTTTGATTCCAACATTCCTCTTATCAGAGGCATCTTCTATCTCAATGTTTTCTCCTATGATATCAGTAAAATAAGGATTCATTGCGACACCTCCACCTTAAATCCCATGTCTTCCAAAACCTTCTTGGCTCTCTCCCTTTGATCCCCCTGTAACTCAATTTTGTCGTCCTTAACTGTTCCTCCAGTAGCAGTTTTTTTCTTTAAAGTTTTAGCAAGCTCTTTTATGTCTTCAGCCTTGGTATCAAATCCAGAAATTATGGTCACGAATTTACCATACCTTCTTTTATCTATATCAATGGTAATTACCTGACTTTCCCTTGCAATTTCATCCAGTGGAGTTAGCTCCTTGATAAATTTATCGTCCCTCATTTTCCAGACTCCTTCATTACAGTCTCTATTCTCGCTATTTGCCTCCTTAGAGACTCTATTTTACCAGGGCTCGGAGGGGCACCTCCCATGGCGGATATACCTCTCTCCCTCATCAGTTCTTCTCGGAGTTCCATGTATTTTTTTTCAATCTCTTCCTTACTCATTTTTCTGATCACTGAGGCTTTCATTTCCTCCATGCTCATTCACCTCCCCTAGCGATATATCTCTAACAACTACATCATCTGGCAATTTAATGTCATTTCTAAGTATTTTAACGGAAACTCCTATTATGCCCGGTTTTGTCATTGCAACAGCATAACCTTTATCAATCATTTCAGAAGGATAGCCAGATGAAATTACCTTACCGGAAGTATACTTAACACTTCTTGCTCTTTCTCCAGTAAGTTTACCACCCATTCTTACCTGCCCACCTCTTGCTCCCGAGTCCATTATTCTCTTGAGTATGCTGTGCCCTGCACGTCTGAAATGCCACCCCTTTTCTATGGATCTCGCGAGTTTTTCTGCCATTATCTGAGCGTTCAGACCAGGATCACGGGCCCCTTCCACCTTGATCAAGGGACTGGTAAGATTGAACTTCTTTTCCAAAGTTTCTTCCATGTTCCTGATCTTAGATCCTCTTCTTCCTATCACAAGACCAGGACGCTCAACTTTTAGAATTACTATTGTGTTCTGCGGGGTTCGCTGGATTTCAACTCCTCCAAATCCAGCATCCCCTATCTCGTGGATAAGATATTCTTTGATAAGCTGTCTTCTAATATTTTCCTTTAAGAATTTAAGTTCTTTCATTCCATCTCCTCCAAAATAATCTGGATGTGAACTCTCTCTCTATAAAATTTACCACTCGAACCAAATGCCTTGTAAGTATAATATTTGATAGGAGGTGCTAACTGTGCTACCGCATTTTTGATTATTAATTTGTCTGCGTCCAGCTGCTTGAAATCTGCATTATTTTCAGCGTTTCCGATAGTTTCAAGAACATACTTTGCTGCCTTTACCGGATATCTTCCGGGACCTGTTCCTCTCCTATGAGATACTGAATCCTTGAATTTCCTGTAAGGTATAGCCCTTTTTTTCTCTATGACATCACTTAAATAATTTTTAGCATCAACAAGTTTCATACCTTTGATTGTTCTAACTACTTCCAAAGCATCTCTGGGAGATATAGGTGTATTTATAGACATTGCCCTTGCAGTTTTTTTCTTATCTGTTTCAACTACATATTTCATATATTCACCTCACTTCAATGGCAGGAATTTAGATCCTCTCGTTGCTCCAACACCTGGGCCAGAGTGCTTAACTTCTTTTCTTGTCTGTACAAATTCACCAACGTAATGCCCAATCATTTCTTCCTTGATACTAAATGTTTGATATTGATGCCCGTCATAAACTGAAATAGTTTTACCGACATATTGGGGCAGAATTATAAGATCTCTAACCCTCGTTTTTACGGAGTCTCTTTCAAGTAATTTATCGTGCAATTTTTGTTGTTCTGAATTGTAACCTCTCTTCAAACTCCGACGAGCCCTTGAAGGAAGAATTTTGATCAGTTCGTCCATTTCCATAGATAATAATTCTTCTACTGTCTTTCCTTTGTAAAGAAGCTCTTTTCCTCTTTCCGTGAGTGACCTGGAAGTCTTCCTCTTCGTTCTCCTTATTGCTTTCTGTGATCTTCTCTTATCTTCAGCCATTCTATTTCACCTTCCTCTTTGGTGATAATCTTCCAACTTTTCTTCCAGGGGGTGCATTCCTTCCCACCGTGGACGGTCTGCCAACGTGTTGATGGTTACCTCCTCCGTGAGGATGATTTATTGCATTCATTGCTATACCTCTAACAGAAAATGGTCTCTTTGCTCTACTCTGATAAGCGTGAATTTTTTTACCCGCTTTGAGGAATGGCTTTGTATTTCTCCCTCCTCCGCCAGCCACTCCAATAGTAGCAAAACAAGAAGGCATTATATCTTTCATCTTTCCTGATGGTAGTTTAACAGTTACTTTCTCTCCGTGAGCAACAATCGTGCAGAAACTTCCAGGAGTTCTTGCTATATTTCCTCCGGATCCGGGTCTTAATTCCACATTGTATATTAAGGTTCCATCAGGTATAAGTCCCAGTGGAAGAGCATTCCCCTCAACCGGTAAAGCATCCGCACCTACACTTACCTTTTGACCAACAAACATTCCAGAATGTGCTATAAATAATTCATCCTTCTGATCGTTTGTTCTTATAAGAGCTACCGGAGCGTAATGTCCCGGATCCCTTACCAGCTTTGTTACTTTTCCTTCTAGTTTCCTAGATTCTGGATATTTAATATCTCCGTAATGTCTGTGACTGGGACTTCTGTAAACGATGCCTCCACGACCCCTTCTTTGTACCAAAATTCTCTTTCCCATTATTTCACCTCAGAATATACCTAATTTAGTTGCCAATTCCTCTGCAGAGGATGTTTTGGCCAACTTCACAATCGCCTTCTTCCCTTCCTTGTCTCTAACTATATTGACACTTTCTACCTTCATACTTGATATTTCTTCGACTGCCTTCTTAACCTGATCTCTAGTTGCAGATTCATGTACAACAAACCATATCTTATTTTCCCTTTCGATCTGCAGCATGGATTTTTCTGTGACAAATGGTTTCAACAGGATATCATAGGGGTTCTTCATTGATCCCACCCCCTGATAACTTCTAACGCAGACTCAGATAGAACTGTCAATCTACCAGGATGACCACCTGGTGCGAGTAAGTAAGCATTCAAATCGTGAGGAGTTGCTACATCTACACCTGGTAGGTTTTGGACCGCTTTTTTAATATTTTCCTTATTCCTGACAATTATGAGAACACTCTTCGGGGTTATATATTTCCTACCTCTACTCTTTCCCCTTCCTGCCCTTATCTTCGTGCCTTCCTTTGCTCTTGCAATATCTTCATATATTCCTATCTTTTGGAATAATTGAACAACCTGTGATGTTTCATTTATTTCTTCAAATCCGTCCTCAATTATCACCGGGAGCGATTCCACGTTAAATATATGCCCCCTTTTCTTTACATAATCGAGATCTGCAACTGACGCTAATGCTGATAATTTTACAAATTTTCTTTCCTTTCTATTCATTTTCATATGCCAGTTCCTAGTAACTACTGGATGGTGAGCAGACCTTCCTCCCCTGGCATTTGATAACAGAACTCCTCTAGTAGTACCAGAAACTCTTGGATATCTTGAAATGCCATGATTTGGACCTAGGTTATGACCTACTCTTCTATTACCAGCAAAATAGTATGAACCGTATGGAACCCTTGAATTTGACATGTATGTGTTGAAGAATTGTACTATCATGTCTTCTCTTACAGGGTAATTAAACACCTTGGGAAGTTCAATTTGCTTAAATTTTTCACCTTTAGTAGAATAAATTATTGCCATTTTTACACCCCCTGTTTACTTTCGGTAGATATATACGTAAGCTTTATCGATTCAACATCAGGAGAAACCTGCCTGATTGGATCCCTTAGCTTAATTATCCTCTTTACTGGGCCTGGTATTGATCCGTGTATAAGGATGTAATTATTCACGACTTCTCCATAGTTAACAAACCCACCTTTGGGAGTAATCGAATTCTGAGAAGGGCTTCCATAATAAAGTATTCTTTTATTGAATTCTGTTCTTTGGTGGAATCCTGTTTGACCAGCCTGAGGAACGGTATTTCTTACCCAATCAGGATGCCAAGGACCTAAAGTTCCAATCATCCTTCTATGTTTTCTATTCTTATATGGTAGGAGCTTAACCCCCCATCTTTTAATATGACCCTGGAATCCTTTTCCTTTTGTTACTGCTATTACATCAACAAATTTTCCCGGCTTTGAAAACTCATCAAATGAAACCTCTTTCCCCAATAAACTATGCGCATATTCTATCCTTTCTTTTAGCGTCCCTCCGCCAACTCTTATCTCAGTTAAATCTGGCGTTTTCTTTGATATTGCCTTCAGCTTTTTATTTTGTATCAAAGCCAGTACATTTATATTGGTAACTTCGTTAAAATTTATTTCTTTAGGTTTATATTCTTTAGGAATAGGAACTATTTCCTTTAATTCGTTAAAGGAATTCTTGTCTAGGACTTCACCTAAAGAATATTCTCCGTATGCATTACGCCCGTAATACCTCACACCTACAATTTTTATGGGCGGTACCTCAACTACAGTCACAGCAGAAGATACTTCTGAAGCTGCAGTAGTACTGTATTTCCTGTAGTCCATAAACAATGCATGTGTAGTTCCAGCCTTAAACCCAATGAATCCTTGGAGCTTAGGCTTACCGTTTAATTCAGGCCAAGACCTGATATGAGGTATAATAGACCTTGCCCTTTTCCTGGGATAGTATCCCATAGACCCGTGTCTCGAATGATTTGGCGTTGCCATATTTATTCACCGATGCATAGCCGTTGCGTCTTGATGTTCTGAGAATTCAAGAACATCATAGGCATTTAGCCTGAGACGTGAAGCTAATGCTTTTCCAAGAACACTTAATCATATTTAAATCGATCGCATTAAGAATTTTAAGAGAAATAGGAGAAAATTTAGTGATTTAACGATTGGTTTATTCTCGTACTTCTAGTGAAGTTCTAATTCCAAGTTTTACGAGATCTTCTCTCATTAGTTTATTGAAATTTAATGATCGCCTTATATTCCTCTTCAACACCTTCTATAGAGTTATAAAAATTTTTTATGGAAGAATTCAAATAAGTTCTGTACTTAACCATTTCTGCAAATTCAAGCGTTCTTTCTTCGCTTATATATGATTCTACTGTTCCTTCCTTGTCGCGCATACTTACGGGGTAATCAGGTATCAGGTTTCTAATTTGCAATAGGAGCAATTTTCGCCTTTTTAGCACGCTAACACCATCATTCACATTTTGAATAACCGCATGTCATGCAGGTCAAACAGCCATTTTCAGATACCAGTGTATCATTACCACATTTTGGACAAGTCATGAAAGGAGATTTTTTTGTTTCTGGTTCGGTCTTGAGCTTACTTACTATAAAACCTTCGGTTAATGTTGATTGAGGTTGCCCCCCTTTCATAGATAGCTCTATTGCTTTTGCAACTCCATCAGGTACTGAGGTAATTTTCATTCCACTGACGAATGTCACGCTTTTTCCCTTGATTCCACTCATAGCTTTTATTACCTTCGAGATATCGCCTCCTTGCTGAAGGTAAAGTGAAATCAGCCTCCCTATTGCCTCAGAATAAGCCTTTTCCTCTGTTCCTGACTTTCCGACATTGACAAAGACTTCCATTGGTTTTCCTTCTTCATCGAAATTTATTGTAGTATACAATTTTCCACTTTCTATTAAAGGAAATACTATCGTTCTGCCTGTAAGTATCATAGGCCTTTCGAAATTTTGCTCTGTCTTCTTATTCATTTCTTTTTCTGTTATCAGTATTCCTTCTCTAGAACCTTCTCTGTAAACTGTGATTCCCTTGCATCCAGCCTTCCATGCCTCTAAATATATTTTGCCTACTTCATCCGTAGTTGCGTCTGAAGGAAGATTAACAGTAGAAGATATAGAATGATCTATATATTTCTGTATGGTTGCCTGCATCTTAACTCTAAACATTGGATCAATATTATGAGCTTCAATAAAGTAGTCTGGTAGATCTTTTTCATCTGTTATACCATATATATTCATATACTCCCTGACCAAAGGATGAAACACCTTAAATGAGCTTTTTGACAAACTTTCACTTCTGCGGGTATAGGAAAAGGCAAATATGGGTTCAATTCCACTGGATGTACCTGCAAGCACAGACCCACTACCAACAGGTGGGACTGTCAATAGGGCAACATTTCTCAGACCATACTCTCTGATCTTCTCTAAAACGGATTGGTCCAGTCTTCTTATAAATTGAGACTTAAGATGCTTTTCTAGATCAAAAGCAGGGAATACACCCTTTTCTTTTGCTATATTGCAGCTTTCGTCATAAACAATATTCGTTATCCTCTTGAAGAGTGAATCTACAAATTCAATAGCTATAGAAGAATCGTACTTTATCTTCATTTTAATGAGCATATCCGCCAGTCCGGTAAATCCTACTCCTATTCTTCTTCCCTTCTTGGCCTCCTCGGTCTGCTGTTTAAGGGGATGCTTATAAAGATTGTAATCAGTTACGTCATCCAGAAACCTTACAGAATAACGAAGAGCTTTTTCAAGGTTATCCCAATCTACCTCTGGATTCTCGAATGGATTCTTCACGAATTGTGATAGATTCAAATTGCCAAGATTGCAAGCTCCATAAGGCTCTAAAGGAATTTCAGAGCAAGGATTAGTGGTTAAGATCTCCATACCGTTGTATTCGGATGTGCTTTCTTTTTTCATGGTGTCCCAAAATATAAGGCCAGGTTCAGCCCAGTTCCTGGCTGATTCAATAAGTTCGTTCCACAAGTTTCTAGCTTTTATCTTTCTCTCAATTCTCTTGACCTTGTCACTTTCATATTTCAGAGTGAAATCATCGTCTTCCTCAACTGCCTTCAAGAATTCGTCTGTTATTCTAACGGATATGTTGGCATATCTTACGCTTTTCAGATCCCTTTTTATTCGTATAAAATCAAAAATATCTGGATGATCTATCTTCATTGTTATCATAAGTGCTCCTCTTCTACCTGCCTGACCTATGGTTCCTGTAGTTTCTGACATAATATTCATGAAGGATACAGCACCCGTAGATCTTAAGGCTGCATTATTTACTGGAGCACCTTTAGGTCTAAGTATGGTTATATCTGTTCCAACTCCTCCTCCAAGGGAATAAGTTCTTGCTGCTTCCTTTGTCCAATCAAAAATGGCCTCAAGTGAGTCGTCCTTAATAGGGATAACATAGCAGTTATTCAAGGTAGCTCTTCTTCCATATTTTTCCTGACCCGCTCCGAATAATATTCGTCCTCCGGGGACCATTTTAAAATCAGAAAGCAGCCAAAAAAATCTATCCTTCCATTCTTTCCTGATATTCTCAGGTTCCACAGAGGCGATTTCAGATGCAACTCTCTCCCACATTTCCAGTGGAGTACGCTCGACCAGTTTACCCTGACCATCCTTCATTGCATACTTATCAATAAAAACCCTTGCCCGTAACTCGTCGTTACCAAAAAATAATAACGTCTCGTCAGGAATAGTTAATAAACCTGAATCTTCATCGTTAAAGTCTTCACCAGTCATACTTTCACCGTAATTCGAACCTATACTTATTAGATTATAAATCGTTCTATTACTATCTTTTTATTAAGTTTATGACTATTTTTTACAT
Organism: Thermoplasmatales archaeon I-plasma; assembly: GCA_031961395.1. Taxonomy (GTDB): domain Archaea; phylum Thermoplasmatota; class Thermoplasmata; order Thermoplasmatales; genus JAGDXO01. The sequence goes on from JAVRLO010000001.1 coordinate 34,448, forward strand.
ATTTTAAAAGGTATATGACTAATCCTTAAAGAGATAAATGATCACTCTTATTAAAAAATATTACAGTGTTTTCTAATCTAAAAATTATTTAAACTCTTGACAAAAATTCTCTAAATAAATATGATAAAATATAAATATTAATTTTTAATTTATGAGGTATGAGTCAGGGATTTTCAAGTGAAGATGATAAATTATCTGCTTTACTGATGCAGATGGGTGTTCCACGAAACGTTGCTAAGGCATTAGTTTATATGAAGGGAAAGCCTGAAACAACCTCAGTAGAGATTGAAAAAAATGCCAATTTAAGGCAACCTGAAGTTTCTATTGCGATGAGGATTTTGAAGGAACACGGATGGATTGTCAAGAGGGATATAAAAAAGGAAGGTAAAGGGAGGCCTGTCCACGGATATAGACTTTCAAAGCCCTTCATAGATATTATAAAGGAATTAGAAGAAGAACAGAAAAAGAAGATTCAAGATATGCAGAATGTTTTAGGGCAGATTCAGAATTTAATTTAATTTTTAATCAATTTTACTTCGACTCCATTGGCAACAATAATTGTTTTTTTGAAGTTTATAAATAAACCTGTTTCAACAACTCCATTAATCGCTTTTATTTCTCTTTCAACTTCTTTTAAATTAATGTCTCCAGTTGGTATACAATCAACAATGTAGTTGCCGTTGTCTGTTATGAAATTTTCTCTAAGTCTGCAGACAAATTTTAGATTTTCTATTGACTCTATAGTTTTCTTCTTTCCAAATGGTAGTATCTCAATTGGTATCCCCATATGTTCTGGAATTCTTTTTACCAGCTTTTCATCAGATGCAATAATTACGTAATTATTTGATGATAGAGCTACTTTTTTTTCTCTAGTAAGTGCACCCCCTCCTCCTTTTAAAAGATTCCCATCTTGATCAATTTCGTCAGCCCCATCAACAGTAACATCTATCCTATCAATATCGTCTAGGTCGACAATTTTTATGCCAAGCTGTTTTGCCAGATTTTCAGTGTTAATAGAGGTTGCAACACCCACTATGGAATTAATTAAATTATTTTTAGATAATAATTTTATGAATTCGTTAGCTGTTGTTCCTGTCCCGAGCCCCACCACATTCCCTGGTGATATAAATTTTAATGCTTCTGACGCTGCTTGTACCTTTTTATCCATATGTGATCAAAGTGTATATAGGGTCTCTTGATAAAACTATTGGTATCCCAAAATCTGTTACTACTGATATACTGAAGTTCGATACGTTCAATATTTCAAAATTTATTTTTGATAGTTTTAGCCTTCTGAGATAGTTAGCAACAAAAATATTCGCTCTTCCTTTTAATGTATCCTTGAATTTTATAAAATTTTCTTCTAACAATAAAAATACTTCTTTACCTTTTCTTTCTTCCACTAAAAATCCCAGATTTTCCAGCAATCTGATTTTCTTATTTGCATTTACTCTATTTAGATTTAAATCCTTTAAATTTATTTCATCTTTATTTAACAAGCGTGACATTATTATTTGTGAGGTACTAAAATTTAATGCATCTAAATATTTTAATTCATTCTCCGATATTATTCCTTTTATCCAGTACTTATTTTTTCCACTATTCTGGGATAATATATTTGCGTCAGCCAATTTCCTAGTGTGCCATTCAACTGTCTTCGGATCAATTCCCAGGGATTTTGCAATATATGCGGAAGTTCTTCCCGGAACGAAACTTATGTTACTAAAAATTTTACAGACTAGTTCGTTGGATATAACGCTTTCATCTTTCAGACCGTAATTATTATACAGCTCAATAAGAGGGTGCATATTTTTCATAACTCCTTCTCAATGATCCATCGTCAACGTGAGTGTATATTTGAGTGGTACTTATACTTGCGTGCCCTAATAATATTTGAATGATTCTTATATCGGCTCCATTTCTTAATAAAGTTGTAGCAAAAGTATGCCTTAAAACGTGTGGAGTGACTTTCTTATTTATTCCTGCCCTTTTTGCAGCATTACGTATAATCCTTTCTACAGTTACTGAAGAGATTCTTCTGCTTTTGTTGGTTGGAAATAGGAATTCACTTTTTATCTTGTTTTCCTTTCTCTCTAAAAGATATTTTTTAATGTCAGGGATTATTTTCTCACTGAATATTACGAGCCTATCCTTGTCACCTTTTCCTCCCCTTATTTTAAGAGATTTATTTTCGAGGTCAATGTCATTTATTCTTATTGAACATAATTCGGAAACTCTTACGCCTGTATATGCTAGAAGTTCAACTATTAATCTTTCTTTGCTGTTCCTGCAGCTCCCTAACATTTTAGATACTTCCTGTTCAACAAGATAATTTGGGACTTTCTGAGCTCTCTTCGGAGGATTAAGGGGTCCTAAATCTTTAATCTCTAGAAAATCAAATAATGATTGCAAAGCTCTAATATATAGATAAACAGAAGCTTTAGAATAACCTAGATCAATGCTCAAATATTCCTTAAAATCCTCTATGTTTTTCCTTGAAATCTTAGTTTTGTCATAGTTAATGAATTCGAGATATTTTTGTGCTATGTATCCATACATTTTAACTGTATTTTTGCTCTTTCCATTCGCATATAACCTATTTTTAAACTGTTCTGGAATACTACTATCAACTTTATTTTCCAATGTGGATTCCATGATAGTATGATTATAAATATGACAAATATAAGACTTTTGTCATATATGATACCCTTTATAATTTTCTGATAACTGTTAAAAAATCATTTCCTATTGAGGCTCTAGATAATTATTTAAACGCTTATATGTCACAAACAGAAATTATATCTAAATTCGAATTATGTTGCAATATATATACATCCAAATATTTTATCATTTTAAAAAAAGTTATTCTATTATGTACCATTAGGATGCTATTGAAACCAGAGATGAATTTCATTCAATCTATTCAGATATATCTTATAATTTTGTTATATTATTCTTATCAAAGTGTTATAATTTATATGGTTTTAAAAGCTTAAAAAAGAACATTTACGATCGAATAAAAATAACAATCTAATTTCTGAAAAAGTTTCATTTTCATACTCAAAACTTTACCGAAAAATAATTTTATTATATGTGCTTTGAGTTGATTGATGACTCTAAAGGATGAAGAAAGATTAAAACTCAAAGAAGTTGAGATTTTTTCCAAAGAAAGAGTAAGACCGCGTGCTTCTTCTATAGATAGAACTGGAATGTTTCCGTCCGATTTAGTGGATGATATGAGGCAGATGGGTCTTTTTTCTATGTACATACCAAAAAAATATGGAGGTCTTGGTTTTTCATTGAGATCATTGATGGAAGCAGTCAGAATAATTTCTAGAGAATGTGCATCAACCTCTCTTATTCTTGATGTTACAGTTTCATTATTCGCTGAGCCCATTATTCAGTTTGGAAGTGAATTTCTTAAGGACAATTATCTTAAGAGAGTTGCTTCAGGAGAGATAGGTGCCTTAGCTATTACAGAACCTGGAACAGGTTCGGATGCTGCCGCTATCAAAACCAGAGCTATAAAAAAAGGAAATAAGTACATTATAGATGGTACGAAAACTTTTATCACAAATGGGAAAGAGGCAAGATTTTATCTCGTATCTGCTATGACTGACCCCTCTAAAAGACACCGTGGAATGACCCTTTTTGTAGTCGATAGAGAATCTCCTGGCTTAAGCATTGGAAATGAGTTTAAAAAAATGGGCATAAGAGGGTCCAGCACAACAGAAGTTATACTCAACGGAGTTGAAGTCAGTGATGAATACGTCCTTGGAAATGAAGGGGAAGGATTTAAGATAGAGATGGAAACGCTAAATGTGGGAAGAATAGGCATTGCAAGTCAAGCTGTTGGAATATCCGAGGGGGCGTTTAATGATGTGAGGAACTATGGAATAGAATATAATAAAACTAAAGAGTGGTTCCTTTTCAGAATGGCAGACATAGTTAGCGAACTCCAATCATCAATTAAAAATCTCGACGAGGCAATAAATTACAGTGAAAGTGGAAAAAATTCCCCGTTATTAAGTTCTATATCCAAACTAACTGCAGGTGATGCAGCTGTTAGCATCACTTCGAAGTCTATCTCCTTGCTAGGTTTAAGTGCATTTAGCGATAAATATCCTGTAGAGAGAAGATTCAGAGAGGCAAAGATTACACAAATTTACGAGGGTACCAATGAGATACAGAGACTTATTATAGGAAAAGAAATAGCAAAAGGAGCCAATATTATAGAGTAACTTTCTTCAAAGTGTATTTTTCTATATTATCGATTATTGCCGCCGGGGTTTGTGGATCGTGTTCAAAAATTAATATCCACTTTTCTTCAAAAGCTTTAGCCAGAAATTCCTTCTTTTGCATGAAAGTGTCCATAGGGTAAAGATCATAGGCCATAATGTAAGCAGGTTTAATGTGTGCAGAAGTTGGAATTAGGTCTCCGAAGTAAACGATTGTGTTTTGTCCTTCCCTTGCCATAACTATTTGATGCCCCTTTGTATGGCCCCCAGTTTTTATAAGCTCTATTCCAGGCAAAATTTCCTCCCTTCCACTAATTGTTATAAACTGATTGTCCAGGCCAACAAAATTAAGGTAATTGTAATTAGGTTTTGTTTTCTCGTTTGGATTTTTAATTTCGTCCAATGTATCGCTTTGTAAATAGTACTTAGCATTCGGGAAGGTAGGTTTTAATGATCCGTTGAAATTAATTGTCGCCCATCCGGTATGATCAAGGTGTCCATGAGTGAAGATAACGTCAGTAACTTCATCCCTACTTATTCCATAATTTGACAAATTCTCTATTAAATTTCTTTCTCTTTTAATATCATAAATAGATAGGAGTTTACTGTCAAATTTATCACCCATTCCTAAATCCACAAGAGCAACCCTATTTTTCCTTCTTATAACAAGGGTATTGGTCCCGAGAGTTATCCTATTTTGTTCATCGGGAATAAAATATTTCTGCCATACTGGTTTCGGAACAACACCAAACATTGCTCCACCGTCTAATTTAAAAGTTCCATCATTGACTAAAAAGTATTCGGTATCTCCTACTTTCATAAGAGTGTAGTTTCATATGATATTTATCATTTTTTTAAAATTTCAGATAAAAGATCTTCTTTAATCTCAAGTTTATTATCATCAATCCATAGCCCTCTGCTAACTTTCTTAATTTTGGCAAATTCATGTTTCATATAGTTTTCAAATTCTTTTTCCTGCCCTTTAGCCAATGATACGATTGCAGCACCGGACGAACTCACATAAAAAATATCAGTGCCCAATTCCATTAAATCATCTGGTATTAATTTTGACAGATCTGAGAAAGAGAGTTTAAATCCAGTTTTCAGGTGATAAGAAATTTCTTTCAATGCTCTGTATAATCCACCTTCAGCCAAATCGTGTACATATTCTATCTTTCCATTGAATCCTTTTAACTTATCTATTAATTCAGAAATTGAAAGATCTCTTTCATTTACTTTCCTGTATTTTTCATTGATCTTATGTTCGAAATACTTGTATTCTAATCCTATTTTGCCAATCAGATAAAATGAGGAATCAACACTTATTTTTTCTAGACTGAAAATAGGTCTATTGAATGAGATTAGTACCATACTTCCCGTTATCCCATAATTTATGTTACCATAATTTCCAGTATGGGCAGAGACTAATTTGATATTATTTTTTCTCATTATTTTGTAAATTTCATTCATATATATTTTATAACGCTCAAATTCCTCCTTGGGTGATTCAAAATCTATCATTGCGTATTCAGGACTCAAGCCAGAGGTTAAAAAATCGTTTTCAATAAATATAAAAGATAGTAACGCATTTTCCTTTGGAGTTAAGAAATCATAATACATCATTGGTTCAATTTTGGCTGTTACACCACCGCATTTATCTATTAATGAAAAATCTGCACCTATTACATTACTTTCTACCATGATGTCTTGATTTTCCTTGATAATTTTTTCTAAAGACCTGATATCTATTTTACTCATGAACGATTGTTCAAAATATGATGTTAAATAAAAATTTATGCAAATCAATCATCTGGTATTATGTTAATTGATACCGAGGAACTATCAACTGAGGATATCTTGGTCTCGGTTTCACCCCTGACATTTATTGATAATGCAAAATTCATGAATTGGCTAAGAAATGGCTATGCAGCAGATATGACTTATTTATCAAATGAAGATTCAATTAGAAAAAGAGAAGACCCGTCTTTAATAATGAAAAATTCAAAATCTATAATAACCTTCGTAATTAATTATAAAAGACACTACTATTATAATGAAAAATACGGTCGAATCTCAAAGTATGCTCTTGGTTTAGATTACCATATTTATGTGAAAAAAATTATTGATAGATTCATAGAAAATAACAATCTTTACATTACTAATTATAAAAGCTATGTAGATACAGGCCCGATACTCGAGCGTGAACTAGCATTTAGATCCGGAAGAGGTTGGATTGGTAGAAATTCTATGTTTATAAATATGAAAATGGGTTCCTTCACTTTTTTGGGAGAAACTTTAACAGATCTTAAAATAAATAGCTTCGACGTCCCTTCTCCAGACTTATGTGGAAAATGCAACAAATGCATAGTGAGCTGCCCTACTCAAGCTATAAATCCTGATAGAACTATCGACTCTAGAAAATGTATTGCTTACAACAACATTGAAAACAGGGACATAATACCACCTTCTATAGCATTAAAGATGTCGGATATGATATTTGGCTGCGATATTTGCAACGATGTTTGCCCCTGGAATAACAATTCGAAGATTTCAAAAATTAAAGAGGTCTCGGATTATAATTTTGGAAATATTATGAGCGTAGAGGACATGGCGTTTATAGATAAATATAATTTTGAAAAATTGTATAAAAATAGCAGTCTCAAGAGAGCAGGCTATCAGGGGTTAGCGAGAAATGCTGTCATTGCACTCTATAATAAGGACAAGAATAATCCAGTATTAAAAGAAATTGAAAAAAATTTTAATGATTTAAGAACTAAACAAATAAAAATTTTGAAAACTAAGTATAACCTATAGAGAAAATGTCTGGGTATGAGTTGTCATTGTACAGAGTGCCAGAAGAGTAATAGTAATCTTGTAACGCATTAATGTCTATTGAAGGTGAAGAAGTGTACCCCCAACTAACGTTTCCTGATATCTGGTATACGTTAAGATAATAGTTCGTGCTTCCATTAAGAATTGTATTTGGAATTGAAATATTGTACCATAATTGATTCTGCGATACATTTATAGTTACATTTGATAAAACATTAGACCCCCATAAAGATGTTCCAATACTGAATGAGACTTCACCAGATCCACTCAAATATAGTACTACGAAATTTATGGTCGCGGATGAGTTGTTTCCAATGGTGAATTCTTCAGCCTCGGGTAATGTATAATTCTGTATGTTTGCTGAGGTGGCATTTACCTCTGAGTATATTGCTGATGTTGATGATGAGGTAGTAGATTGTGTGAACGTTATTGCTTGATTTACATTCGCTCCATTTACAGTTATCGTTCCTGATGATGGACTGGCTGTGTATCCACTCACGCTTCCTATACTGTATGAATATGAACCGTCAGGTTCACTGAAACTTATTGTGCTCGTGCTTGATGAACTTGTTGTTCCATTCAATGTTACTGACCAGGTTGTTCCTGATGCTAATCCACTCTCTGTGAACGTAACTGTATATGTAGTAGCTGCGGTACCTCCTGATGCCAAAACGAAATTATAGGCATTAATCGATCCCCATCCAACCACAAGGCTATATCCATCTGCAGAAGTAAATGCTCCATTACTTCCATTATAAATGAAATAAAATGGTGGTGCAGATGCATAAGATCCGTTAGCTTGCGCCTGTCCAAGTTTATAAACGAGCGGGTTCATGAAACCCTCGTTTGAACCCATGTAATTATCAATTGTGGCAACAACACCTGCCATTAACGGTGAAGCTACAGATGTACCCCAAAGTTCTTGATATCCGGAACCACTTGAAGTGGTTATAAATATTGACATATTCGCTCCATCTGCAGCTATATCTGGTACTCCCCTACCTGATGATACTCCGGTTACGCTTGAATTTGAAGTTATAGCATTATTGGCCATTTGGCTTGATAACTGCCAAGAAGGTTCAGGGAATATTGAACTTACTCCTCCTTGTGATCCATCTCCCGACTGGGGTGAATTATACCAAACTGCCTGTGATAATATACCCGTGGTACCACTGCCATTCTCTGATTGACTACCGGATAAAGTCATCTCAGCTCCTCCAACAGCCAACGTACCAAAATTATTGTATGCCATTGTTGCTGGAAAACTTGGAGCTGCTGAGTTGCTATTCCCGTCATCGCCAGATGAGGCTAGCACAGTTATTCCTCTAGCTGCAGCTTCTTCTTCATATTGCATCCACGTTGTGTCATTTGTGTCTTGCCCGCCCCAAGAATTACTTATTGCAACCACATTTTTTAGAGGAGCAAATGAAGACCCATTATTTAGAGCAGCAGCGAATGCTTCATCCAGATAATTTTGTGTAGCAGCAGGACCATATACTTCTACTATTGTTGCACCTGGGGCTGTACTACCCGCCATTTCTAAATCAAGGGTGCTTTCAAAATTTGCCTGAGAAGGATCGTTTGCTGCTGAAGGACCTGGGCTTGGAGCTCCACCTACAGGGTATCCATATACCACTGGTTTTGGTTCTCCCGCAGGTAACGTATTGTTAAAATATGTTGAAATGTCTGATGGTACGAATGGGGCGTACAGATTGCCAGATGAATCATTTCCTGACCAAAGGATGGTAACAATTGTAGAATTTACCGGGTAACCCTTGGAATAAAGTTGTGTTAATTGATATGCTGTTTGCATATCTGAACCGTATAACATCTGTGTTCCGTTAGAATCGATAAACAATGGTGATATTGTAGCCCTAAATTGAGTATTCAATCCGACCATGTTTGAAATTTCACTAAAATAGGGACCGCTATAATAAACAGGAGCAACAGGGGCTATAAATTTGTTCTTGCTACCTATTAATCCAAATTGCGTATTAAATATTTTAGAGAATTGATTATATGTTCCGGTCACCGCTATAGAGACCCTATCATTGAATGAAGTTACCGAAAAACCATTTTCAACGAAATAATTAGCTATTGAGAAGTAATCAGTTACGGATGGAGAAAATATTGCTACAAATTGACTCTGGGTCATATATTTATGATAAAGCGGTGACAGGGGGTCTTGTATTTCAGCAAGGTATTTATCTAAATATTCCTGATTCCTGTATTTTAGCGTTATCAATATTGTTATTTTATTATTACCATTTATATGCATATATTGACTCGTGTAAGTTACTTGCCCAGAAATTTTAGGGGAAAGTGCATTCATATTATTTGTCGCAGCCGCGTGAACCGATAGACCTGAAAAAAGAAGTATTAGCACAACACCCAAACTGAGTAATATGATTACTTTCTTCATATGGTTTTTGTAATGTAATAGCCACTATAATAATTTTTCTCTTAAATATCTGAAATTAATTCATTTATTGAAATACTATTAATAATTTTCTCTCTTTATTCTTTAAATTTTCAAATCGCATCAAACAAGATTAAATAAAATTGAAAATAAATTTATGTCATACTTTTAATTCCACTTTATACGCTAAATTCTGGGATTTTTTACTCTTCTTGAAAGTCCCTTTGAAAAAGAATTCATCATATGGTGACTAATAGCATTATGAGTGTAGCTTTATAATATGAGATTTGAACAGTGCTTATTGTTCTTAGAGACATTTAAATTTTCATAAGGTTTAAATTTAAAATTCAGAAAAGGAATTATTGATCTACGCCTTTTATATCTATCATTATACATACATTTAGAATATCTACAAAAAGTAAATTTTAAACTTACGTATTGTAACATTATAGGTATTCCAGAATATTCTCTTTTCTATTTTTAAGAATCTCTGCAACTGGTCCGGAAATAAATATTATGTATTATTTTCTAACGCGCTTCCTTTTTCCATTTTCATTCCGGATGTTTGCAAATGATTATGCGCGGATTTGTTAAAAGTTAGTGATACTATTCTTTCAGATTAATGTCATTCTCAAGCAACTCCTTATCTCTTCTACATTTTCTAATTTTCAAGGCAGTATATTTTCCCCTCAGGTTTGTGCGTACTCCGTTAACATCATTTTTGCGTTTACGTTTGAAATATTTATATATTTATTGATAGTAATGCTATATTTTGTGCCTCTTTATATTCCGATAACGTTGCTTTTTATGATTACATAAATCTATGGTTACCCATGCATTCATATTCTTTACGATTTTTTAAGATGGGCCAAGTTCTGTTAATGTTTTGCCGGTGAAATCGGTTAACTTAATTCAGAATATATGGGTTTTAATATTCACCAATACTTATTGCGATCCTATGAGGTAGAAGTTTATCCATAATAGAAAAACTTAACAAATGTTTAATTAAAGATTTTGTATTACAGCATTATGTTAAGCATAAAAGTGACTGTTACAAATATTTCCTCGATTTATGACCCTGAAACAAGAATTAGGGGACGGGAAATAACTCTTGAGGAGTATAAAGATCAAAAGATTAGTAACAGTCCCAGTATGGGCTTTTCCCCAGATTTTATTAATGATTTGATGAAAAATATATCTCAAACATTTGGATTCTCCGCTAAACCTTCTCAGAAAATTATCTTGAAACTTTCTGATGAGGAGTATGAGTCACTAGGCATTAAATTTGAAGTCAACGACATATACAATGTTACATTCAATGAAGGAAAAATAGAATTTAGTAGGGACCATTTTTGATTTATCCTGAGTATGAATGGAAACTTTTATAATCATTACAAATTTTCATTTCTCTAAGGTCATATTCTTCTTAAAATTACTATTTATAAAATTGAAATAGAGTTTAATCTCAGTTTTAGGCTCAATCACAATGTTTGCATCTGATCCTAAAACACTTAACACTTCGGGGATTTGTTACATTAATAAAACTTGAACTGCTATTTGAATATTTTAGCATGCGAAAATATTAATACTGAAATTAACCTATAATTTCAATGAAAGATGATAGCAATTACTCTGATGTCTACGATTTTCTAAATGAATCGGAGATTTTATCTATACTTGAGAGGGATAAATGGGAGTTGGAGTTAGAGCGAAGGATAGATTCTATGGTTAAGGGAGGAAACGTAAAAGGCAAAGTTGCAAGAGATGAATTTAACCAAATTGCCAAGAAATATTATGAATTCGCTAATGATTTAGTGGAACAGGGGAAATATTATGAAGCTGTTGATCTATACTCTAGATCGATACAAATATCAAGAAGGTATCTACGCAGAAGAGCTCAAGATGCTATTTTTAACAGGGCCATAACTGTGGCAATGATGGGATTTCCCATACTTGCTCTGCAAGACTTAAGAACAATTCTAAGATGTAAACCAGCGAAAGCGGATCTGTTTTATGTCATGGGGCAAATCTACGAAAGCCTTGATAAAAAGTGGCTTGCTAAGAGAATGTATGAGAAGTCTCTTTCTATTGATCCCAATTACTGGAGAGCAAAGAACAGTCTAGAGAGGAGAGATTCATAATTATAAGTTATAGACACTAGATAATTTTTATCTAATAAAAAGAAATAATGTAAAAGGTCGATCTATTTGAAGATAGTTAACTATTCCCGCGTTCCAATAAAGAGATATGATCCCAACGAGAGATTAAAGGGTTTAAGTCTGCCGGTTCTAGTACCCTACACTTTGGAGGAGGTTGTTGCTGAAAGTTCTAGGTGCCTTGGATGTGGACTGTGCGTACAAGGATGCCCGGCAAGAATAGATATACCAGGTTACCAGATAGCTATGGCCAATGGAAGGATTGAGGAAGCACTCAAGATCAATTTTGAGAAATTGCCATTTGTGGCAGTCTGCGGGAATGTGTGCCCCCATCCTTGTGAAGATGTTTGTGTACTGGATGACAATAAAGGTTCTCTTGCCACAAGACACATAAAGAAATATGTTGCAGAGAATTCAGGAGATTATAAAGATATATTAAAGGTCAAGAAAAATGACCTCGGCGGGCATCCTAATGTTGCGATCATAGGAGCGGGACCTGCTGGTTTAACAGCTGCATTTTACTTGACAATAAATGGAATTAATGTTGATATTTTCGAGGCTACTGACAAAGCTGGAGGGATGATGGTTCATGGAATTCCTGGTTTTAGACTTTCTAGAGATCTAATAAAGAAGGAAGTTGATCATATACTGTCCTATGGGGGCAAAATTTTTTACAATAAGAAAGTCGGTAAAGACATAAAATTTGAGGATATTATGAAAAATTACGATTCAGTTTTCATAGCTATTGGAAACTGGAACCCAACTCGCACAAGAGTAAAAGGAGAGGACCTCAAAAATGTTTATCACGCAATAGAATTCTTGCAGAGGGTAAATGGAGGCGAGAAAATTGATGTGGGAAAGACTGTTGCGATTATTGGCGGAGGATTTACGGCATTCGATGCTGCAAGAATGTCTCTAAGACTAGGAGCAGAAAAGGTATTAGTCTTATACAGAAGGGCAAAAGAAGACAGGCCAGGTTATCCTTCAAGTAATGCGGAGGAGGAGCTTGAAGAGGCGGAGGAGGAAAAAGTTGAATTTGTTTGGGAAGTTAGCCCATTTGAATATGTTGGAGAAGATGGTCGAGTCACTGGCATTAAATACTGGAAGAATCAGATGGTTGATTCTGGTAAGGGACGAAGAGAACCTGTTCCGATGAAAGATAAGGAATATCTTCTTGAAGTCGATACTATAATTGAAGCCACCGGTCAAAAAGGTGATTTCTCGTTTATTCCTCAAGACATTCTTGAGAAAATAAAAATGACGAGTTCTGGTGACTTAATAGTTAATCAGTTCAATATGACAAGTTATCCCGGAATTTTTGCAGGGGGAGATATAACAAATAAAAGAAAGGACATTATTAGTGGAGTAGCGGATGCTGGTAGGGCAGCAATGGGTATACTGCTTTATCTAAAAAGCATAGGCAAAATTGAAAGAGTTCCCCAGAGACTTACGAATTTTGAAAAGGGGCCTTACTCGACTACTTATTATGAAATAAAAGACGAAAGGGCCTATACACTCATTCAATAATTCTGTCAATCTTATTCCTGTCTTTGTGCACTTTGAATTAAATACTCCTGAGTCTTTATGGATTAAATATTTTTTAATAATTTTATTAATTTATATAAAGTTTAAAGATAATTGCATGATTATTTCTTGAGATCAGCCATGTTTTCCTTAAACCATCCCAATATCTCTTCTAATCTCTTTACTCTGTTTCTTGGCCTTCCATTTCTAGATAAATCATGATTTTCATTTTTGAATACAATCATCCTAACTTTATTTCCATTCAATTTCATGGCAGTGTAAAATTCATACGCTTGAGATATAGGGCATCTAAAATCTTCTTCAGAGTGTATTATAAGTAAAGGAGCTTTGGCATTCTTGTAATACTTTATAGGAGATTTATCTATATAATGCTCATAATTTTCCACAGGATTACCTCCTATCTGATCTCCATTAAATCTCGGCCCGATATCACTTGTAAAGTAGAACGAAAACTGGTCACTGATTGATCTGTCTGTGATTGCTGCCTTGAATCTTTCAGAATGCGTAATTATCCAGTTTACCATAAATCCGCCGTATGAACCTCCATTTACTCCTATCGAATCAGAATCAATTTTGAATTTTTTTATTGTCTCGTCAACTATTTCATTTATGTCCTTAAAATCCCTTTCTCCATATTCACCTTTTATTTCAAGAGCGAAGTCATCACCGTAACTATCGCTTCCCCTTGGATTTGAGTAAAGCACGTTAAATCCCATCTTATTTAAAAGATGAAACTCAAAAATGAACCCCTCTCCATAAGACGTACGCGGCCCACCATGTATTTCTAATATTGTTGAATTGTTTTTCCCTTTCATAAGCCAGCAATCCAGTTCTTTCCCATCCGAAGCCTGAACTGAAAAATATTGAGGCCTAGTGAGCTTAAATGATGAAATTGTTTTGTTAATGTCCGTAACTTTACTGAATTTACTGCTTTCTTTTACCCATATTTCTTGTGGCTTATCTGAGGCCTGTGATATGAAATATATTGCATTACCAGATACATCAAATCCATCGACTGAAAAATCTCCTGCAACTATTTTTTCGATATTTCCCTTTAAATCTATTGTATATATGCCAGCTTTCCCTCGAATGGTAGAAATAAAATAAATTTTATCATCCACAATTTTTACAGTCCTGTTCTTTCCCATTCTAGAGTCGGAATTAACTGAATTCGATATAGAGATATCATATTCTTGTGAAATCGAAGTAATGCTTCTGTTATAATAAATCCAAAACTTTGGACTTTCAAAAATACTCCTTTTATGACTGTTAAATAAAAATAATAGTCTTCCATCCTTTAAGAAATTTAAATTGCTTACCCCCCCTTTTTCTTGAGTTATATAAGTGAAGGTTCTTTCCTTTGTATTAAAAATTGCAAGTTTAGAATCGTAAACATCCCATCCTTTTTCTCTAACTACAACAGCAATCTCCTCTTTATTAGGAGAAGGTTCTATTTCTAAAATATTATTTTCTCCTCGCCACAATTCTTTCGTTCTTCCACTTAAGTACAATTGTAAAAGAATAAACTCAGAATTATGTATATAACCTTCGCCGTTGAAATACACTGGATAATCATCTATAATTCTATAATCTTCATCTTTTGGCTTATTCTGTAGAATGAGATATATTGACTTTGAGTTCTTATCCCATTTATATGTTTTAATTTCTAGGTCGGTGCTATAAATTGACCTCTCATTACCATTTTCTATATCTTTCAAAATAATGTTGTTCTTTTTATCTTCCTTTGAAAAATAAATCATAAGTTTGTTGTTTGGGGAAATAATCATATCTCTATCTGTTTTACCTCTGCTATATTTCAATGCTTTTTTACCTTTTAGTTCGTAAATAGAAGAATTATAACTGTTTTCTTTTCTGTCGGGTGTAAAAATTTCGAAGAAAATCTTGTCTTTTACAATATTAATATTAGAAATAAATTTTAAATCATAAAAATTTTCAGGTTTTAATTGAGCCATAGTTAATTATCATTCAATGTTATAAATTTCTTTTCTCTTTATTATATAAAATCACAATTACCTAGGAAAATTAAATCCAGTGACCTTATTAGAGAATAGTATAATAGAATAAAAGATACGAGAATTTGCAGGCTATTTTTATGCACCTCCAATTGACCCTTTCTTTACCTCTTTTCTTACTTCTGCGCTGAGACGGCCCAGTTCTTCTTTTTCTCTGTTTACAAATCTAAAAAATGGCCTTACCGATGGATTTACCTCGGTTACTTTGTCCATTATTTTCCAGCTTATCTCTCTTAGATCGAAATGAGCCTGAGGAGTTGATCTGAGCTCAGTCATATATATTATTTCCCGCAGATTGGAAGTAAAAATTACAGGATATTTATATCCAAACGGAACCACATATTGCGCTATAAATGGATCTATATCTTTCAATTTATTATACAATCTTTTTGCTTCCTCCATTCTTGACCTGTAAATAGATAATAAATTATTTTCATTGAGGATTGTCGGAGGTATTTCGTATCCAAAGTTAGTACTGAGCAATTTTCTTTGCAACGAAAGCAGTCTATGCCTTTGTAATTCCCTAAAAGCTCCAAAATTTGTTAAGACCTCAAAAGTATAATTCACGTGTTCTAGACTCCTGTCAGGTTTATGCCGCCTATTATTTCTCGTTGATGATATTTCTTCAATCATTTTTCTCCTTTCCTCTGCTTTCATTGCTATCACATTTTTTTCTATTTCATTGTATAAACCTTCACTCCTCTCAAAATAGAAGGAAGTAAGTATTGATAAAACCGCGTTATCATCGTTCTCATAATTCAATATTTTAACGAGCTCGTTGTTATCATTGCTTATGTCTTTGAAGTAATCCTCCTTCAAATATATTGGTAAGTTTCTAATCTTTCTCAAGTATTCTATGGTCGAAATTCCATATTGGGATTCGACAGAATCAATTAGCTTAGGGAAAATTCCTTTCATTTCCTTTAGTAGTTCTTCGTATAGCCAAATAGATTCACTTGAATTTATAGATTTTAATCTTTCCAGTAAGTGGGCAAATGCTCTAGCATTCCCACTTATCCCAATGTTAGTTAATGTGGACGCCGGAAGAATAAACCTTGCCTCGTCCAAAGCTCTGCTCCTTATTGAAGTTTCATATGATTTTGTTAAAATTTTATCTGTTTCAGAATCCTTTCCTAGCATCAGTTTTTCACCATTAGGCATCTTAAAATTTGCATTTTCAATAGGATAAATTTCCTTTAGTCTGACTATCAGTTCCTTTCTGATCTTCGAATAATCACTGAAAGATTCATCACAGTATTGAATATACTGTTCATATAAATTATTAGGGATTCCTATCCTTTCTGGGTCCGCATAGAGATATTTTGAATTTATTTTATTATCGTAATACACGTATCTAGAACTTTTCTCGAGATATGATAACCCTATTCTACCCTCCTCAATAATTTTAGAGAGGATATTGCTAACATTCTGGATCCCTACCTGAGCAGTGACAAGTTCAGAAATTGATTCGTCTCCATATTCTAAAAAAATTAACTCATAAAAATGTTCACCTTTGTTTTCTTCCCCGGAAAATTCCCTATCCCACAATTTTCTCAAGTCAACCTCAGCTGTCCTACTGTATCTTGACATCAATGCACCCCTGTCTATCATTTTTGGAAGATTTATTATGAATACATCCCTGTCTCTATTAGAAAAATATTCCATAATAAAGTAATTTTAGACTCAATTTATTTTTTTCTATCTGAAAGGTATTAGGGAACATCTTTAGGAAAAGTTCTAGTAATGTCTTGAGATCTATCAGATTGCAATGAATAATGGAAAACAAATACCCTTTCTGAAGGAAAAAATAAAAATCCGTGA
>JAVRLO010000002.1:0-42709 GCA_031961395.1 Thermoplasmatales archaeon I-plasma
AAAGCATTAATATTACGATCTATAGTCAATCCACAATGATTACGGTGATATATCCTGTTTTAAAGCTTAAGGTTATAATTTATACTTTATAGTCTGAAACACATCTTTTATGATTGTTCAAATATGCCAATTTTAACAAGTTCTGCATTTCTCCACTTTGATTTATAAAATCCGCGATAAGATATAATCATTACAGTGTGCTTGTTTCTCTATATACCCTGAATATCCAAGCCTTCAATAACTTTAGTACCATTACGTCTGACCGTAGCAATTAATTCTATGTGATTGAAATCTGTTTTTACATCCGTGATTATTCGATGCTCACTCTACATCTTTACGAGCTCTTTTTCCTGTTGTAAGACCCTTTTTCTATTCTAGATAAACTCCCGCTTTCCATCTTGAGAATATTTTCTACTCTTCTATATTAATTGGAAGGTTTTTACCCGTGGTCAATTTTACAGGGCGATAAAATGTTTTACTCCCAGAAAAATATCAACTGCCTGGATTCCTTTAAGAAGTCCATTATCACGTTCATGTTGAATATGGGATTAATAGAGATTCATGCTCCCTTTTTACAATTACCCGTTTTATATTTTCTAAGATTCAGCTACTATCCATGAATATGATCCAATCAGGGTCCATTGGGATAATGATTTTATTTCATTTATCTTGCTATATGATGGCAATATGAAATAATGATTGCTTTTTTTAAAATGAATTTAGGGCGTGATTTATTCTTCTTGAATACTCATATAAACCCTGGTAGAATATATCTGGCGTTTGCTGAATACTCTGCAAACTAGCCTCATATAGCCATAGATGTTTATTCTTTAATTTTGTTAGAATATCAATCATATCAAAAGTCGTCAACCCTTTATTTTCTTTTTGTCTTATGCAAAATAATTATTCGAAACTTCAAGGAGATGTTTGTAAACAAACTTGAAAGACCGTGGGTGCTTTTTCAAAATAACACATTGCTATTCAGTTGATTCAAACTTACCTTGAGATCTTAATCATGAATTGCACAACACCGCTTTTTATAATAAGTTTTAGCACTTCATTCACGTCACAGGATCCATGACTTTCGCGCTCAAACCTTTTGTAATTAGAGTTAAAATGGAATATGAACAAATAAAAAGAAGTAAATTAGGAGAATTATCGCAATCCCTGTTACAACCCCCCAGTTTCTTTTGCTCCACGCAAAAACTTTGCTACCATCAAGAGGTGGAATTGGCAAAAGATTGAAAAAGGCTAGCCATATGTTAATGTAAATCAAGAAGTATAATGCAGTATGTATCAATAAAGAAAATCTGAGTATTAGAATAAATGGCAGCAGAATTATCCCTATTATTATGTTGGTAGCAGGACCAGCTAAGGCTATCTTGCCCTCCCTTATGGGATTCCTGTAACTTGCAAAGTATACTGCACCAGGAAGAGCAAACAGGAATCCTAAAAATCCCGTTACTAACGTTAATAAAACTCCAAGTGGCCACATTCTGAACTCAGACCAAGCTCCCATCCTTATTGCAGTAAATTTATGACTCATTTCATGCATAAAAAAAGCAGTTAGTACCATTAAAAATGCTATTATTACTTTATCAGCTAGATTTATGGAGGGCGGAAAACCATACCTTTCAATGACTAAAAACAAGGAAAAGGATAGCACAATAACGGATATCAGAATATCTTCAATCTCCTTTTTGGAGAAAAAATGTCTTTTGTATTTAACGGTATACGTAACCATTCTTTTCGTTACGAAAGTATTTATGAATATTTAAATATAGGTTAGAATTTTAATATTTAATTATAAGAAGGAAATCATAAAAATCAATTCCTATAGCAAATAGGGAATCTTTTTTTATCTTCAAAAAAAAGCTTTTTCATCCGAAATTAAAGGATATAAAAATCAATGAGTGAACGATCATTAAATTCTAATCTCTTAGAAAATATCCTAATATGAATAATATAACCAGAAATGAAATTCTAAAGAAAACAATAGATTCCACTAAATAAAAGAATACTTGAAAATATTAAAGACGGATTACAGGTGGTACTTGGGGGAACCATAGAAAGATGGAAAATAAAAATTAAAAAGCTACCAAGAATAATTCTTTGCTTTAATTAAGTAGATCATCTTAATACTTAGAGCCAAGGAATATAAATAAAAATTGTATAAAAACCAAAAGTTCAAAGATTTAAAGGAATATAGGTTTAGTCACTTTGAGATTTATATAAATAATTTTATCTTAAATTCTATTAGTTATAAATAAATCTCCATCTTTGTACTGGGCATTTCCATATGAAAATACAATGGATTTTATTGTAGTTGTATCGAGGAAATAATTAAGTGTTTTCCTCTCTGATTCATAATGATTTAATATTTTTACTATCAGGTCTTTTAAGAAAATTCCTTCTTTTGAAAAGTCCCTGAAGATTTCTATCATTTCATTAACTCTTTCTTTGTTAAAAGATATGGTCTTTCTCGGATCGTCCACAATCCCCCCATGACTTATAACAATCTTCCCGTTAAGCTCGTAAAGTCTATCTAGAGTTTTCAGAAAATCCGGTACATTTATAATATAGGGAATGGGATGTTTCTCAAGTATTTCAATAGAAAAAAAGGAATCTCCTGCAAACATTAAATCTTTAATCCTGAAGCCTACCTGCCCCATAGAATGGCCTTTTAAATCTACTACATCAATCTCTTCTTCTCCAACAATGAACTTTTCACCAAGGTAATTTATCTTTGCATATTTTGGTGTGACGAACTTTGACCCAGAAATTTGATTATTGTAGAATCCTGAAATTATTATATTCAGCAATGATGGATTCATAATAAGGTCTGCTTCTATCTTAGAAGAGTATATACTGATACCTCTCTTATCTGCAAAAAATGCTCCACCAGAATGATCGGAGTGTGAATGAGTTAAAAGTAGAGCGAAAATTTCTCTTTTATTTGTTATTATATTATTAATTACCTTTCGGATTTCATTTTCGTCTATTCCAGAATCAATAATAACTGAATATTTTTCAAAATTTATCGTACCAATTGCAACTTTCCCAAAAACCTCAAAATCCATAAATTAAGAAAAAAATAATAGTATAAAAATTGTAGTCTTTTTAAATTAAACTTGTTCCGGGGCTTCCGATGGGGGAGATACCTGTTCATCAATTATTGCCTGTAGATCCTCAGTTTTATATCCAGCTCTAAGCCCGAATATGTATATAATTGCGTATATTACTATCATTACTATTGTGTCTTCTGGGAATGGTATAATGGGTTTAGGTCCTCCAAGAGCAGGTATAGTTGTGTATCCAAATGAACCTATATACGAGAATAAGTATGTTATGAATATCAGCGCTAGGAGCCAGTAGGATGATTTAAAGAGGACTTTATGCTCTTGCTTAGTTATCGAATGGGTTATTAACGTTGTAACAACTATTGCTATAAAGTCAAGTACGTAAGCAATAGCAAAATTTCTTGCATTTACAGCAAGAGTCTGGGTACCTGATGGGTATAATACGTAATAGTATGCAAAAAACAATGCGAATACAGAAACTATGAGTATGAATATTCCTAGTGCGTATGAAATACCCTTAGAAAGGCCAATCTTTGTGGGTGCATAGGAGAAGTAGAATAATGAAACCCCAATGAACACTGTTCCAAAGATAATTGTTAAAGTTGATAATCCAGTCCAGTAAACGATCAGTGCAGCCCCAACGAATCCGATAGGAGCGACAACAGAAGCAGCAGGTAACCTAAATGGTCTTTTGATCTCAGGTGCGTGCTTCCTGAATGTATGGAGAGCTATTGGGCCTATAACGTATGTTAGTACGGTTGCAGAGGAAATAAATCCCACAAACAAGTACCAGGATGGGAATGGCAAGAAGAATATAATACCGACAACTAGTGAAGCTATAAGTGCAACTATTGGTACCTTTGTTTTTTCAGAAATTCTTAAAAATGCTTTGGGGAAATATCCGTCAGCACCTATACCGTACATAACTCTTGTGCCATTACCGAGATATATCCAGCCGGTACCAGCCGGGGATATCCAGGCATCAATTAGAAGAAGATACGCAAATGCAACTAACGCTGCAAACGGGGCATTATGAAGTTCCATGTAGAATGGAGCACTGCCCAGTGCTGATGTGGATATAGAAGTCCACGCGCCGGGTGCAACACCACTAGCTCCTCCCCATCTTATTGCACCTATAAATGCAACTTGCAGCATTGTGTATAGAACCATCGCTGCAATTACAGAATATACAGTTGCCCTAGGAATATCCCTCTGAGGATTTTTTGCTTCTCCCCCAAATTCTAGTGCCTGTCTGAATCCTAAATATGAGAAGACTATACCTCCTGCAGGAATGGCATAGAAGACGGCATCCAGGCCTTCAGGGAAGAATCCCCCATAACCAGTGAAATTGTTTCCTCTCCAAAGGAATAATAGCAATATGAACGTAGTTGTTGGGATGACAAATTTCCACCACGTAGCTCCTGAATTGAATTTGCCCAAGAATCTTATGCCTGCATAGTTAAGGAAAAAGAAAAGTACCATCAGTACAATTCCAAGTCCTATACCTTCTGCGCTCAGTACAGCTGCAGGGGTGAATAGACCTGGAATGTATGTTGAAGCATATTGCAATACTGCTTCAGCCTCTATCGTTGGGACTGTGACAGCGCTCAAAAGATATGCCCAGCCTAGTATATATCCTGCATAACCGCCATTAGCAAGATGCGAATATCTGACAATTGACCCACTTTTTGGTATTGCTCCGGCTATCTCAGCGAAGACGAGAGCTATGAAAAGTACTATAATTCCTCCAACAACCCAAGACAGAATAGCCCCTGGACCTGCGAGGGAAGCTCCAGCTGCCACTCCCAGCAACCATCCTGAACCTATTATGCCTCCCATAGACAAGAAGAATAAGTCTTGAAAACTTAGTGCTTTTCGAAGTTTTTTGTCAGATTTGACCGCAACCTTTTCTGCCACTTCTTCTATTGGTTTTTCGTTCGACAAGGGAACACCTCAAAAATGAATATGGTCATCATATTATATAATCTTTTCTTGATAATGGCTTTTTTATGGAAATTTTACCATCATCAGATGCTAATAGTATAAAGATTTTAATCCTTTTTTAAACTGATTGAAAATAGTGTACTAACATATTGCTATGTAAACGTATCATGTTAAAAAATCAAAAAAGAGCATTCTTATGCCGAATTAATGAAATTGTATATTGAATGCAAAGCGCAATACTAAATTCATATAATTATCAGGTCTCATAACAGCATATATCTGAATATTTATGTATGTTCAGAATAAGGGGTTATGATATTAGTTACTGGGAATGATCTCACCGTAAATCAGGTAATTAATGTAGCAAGAAACAGGGTAAAAGTTAAGCTTTCTGAAGGTGCTATTAGAAAGATTAGAGGATCAAGGGAGCAAGTAGAAAGAAAAATCTCTGACGGTAAAACTATTTATGGTGTCAATACTGGATTTGGTGATCTCGTGAATATTAAAATATCCAAGAATGACGCAAAGAATCTCCAGCTTAACCTAATCAGGTCTCATGCCTCAGGATATGGTGATTATCTGGATGAAGAGACTGTTAGAGCAATGATTCTTGTTAGGGCTAACGCCCTCAGCAAAGGTTATTCAGGAGTGAGAGTAGAAGTAATTCAGGCGCTCTTGGATTTACTTAATAAAGATATATATCCATATATCCCGGAGAAGGGGAGCGTAGGATCATCTGGAGATCTGTCTCCACTTGCGCACCTTGCCCTAGTACTTGTAGGTGAGGGTCACGTTTTGGTTGATGGGAAAATAGTTCCATCAAAAAAAGTTCTAGATGAAAATAAGTTCAATATTATTTCCTTAGAGGAAAAGGAGGGAATTTCACTTATAAATGGCACTTCATTTATGCTTGCAAATCTTATCCTAGCACTTAACGAAGCAAAAGTAGCTATAAAGCATGCGATCATATCTTCAGCTCTCTCGATGCATTCCCTTCTCTCTACAGATAAATCGCTTTGTCAAGAATTGTTCATTGCAAGACCTTATAATGAACAGAAGCAGGTAGCATCTTATATATCAAATATACTAGAAGGTAGTGATAGAATAGAAATAGGAAGGAAAGAAAAAGTTCAGGATGCTTATTCGCTGAGATGCATACCAACGGTTACTGGATCAGTTATTCAGGTTTACAACTATGTAAAAAACATAATTACATCCGAAATAAATTCCGCAACAGATAACCCTCTTGTATTTGATGATATCATATCAGGTTGCAATTTCCATGGGGAACCATTGGCACTGGCAGCAGACTTTTTATCAATAGCAATGACAGAGCTTGGCAATATTGCGGAAAGGAGAATTTTCAGAATTCTTGACAAAAATCTGTCTAATCTTAAAGCATTTCTTGCGGATAATCCAGGATTAGAGTCAGGAATGATGATTCCGCAATATGTGGCTGCTTCGCTCTGTAATGAAAACAAAGTTCTATCATATCCTTCGTCCGCGGATACAATTCCTACCTCAGCCAATCAGGAAGATCATGTTTCAATGGGAGCAACTTCTGTCAGAAAGCTCAGAGAGATTATAAAAAATTTGGACGCAATAATAGCAATAGAACTTATGGTAAATTATAAAGCAATGACAATGTATGGACATTCAGGAGTCTACATCTCCAAAATCTATGACAGAATTAGAGCAAATGTCCCGGAAATAAAAGGTGATATTGAAACAACCTTTGTAATCGAAGAATTTCTGAAAATGATAAAAAATGAGACTTTACTGGATGAAATACCGAAATTTGATTTCCTATAGGTAAAAATTATTTTTTCTTTCTGGAGCAAATAGCAAATTCATCGCCATCAAAGAATACCTCTCTATCAGGGAAATCCCTCTTAACCTCATCCACCATATCCATAATTTCCTTTACTGTGAGATTAGTATTTCTCCCTATTTTCCTATGAACTATTTTGTCTCCCAGGGAGTCCATATACAAAAAGCTTATTATGCATCCTTATAAAAATTTTTTTACCTTATTATTCATCTCCAAATATTTTCAATGTCTTTAACGTGCATCTCATTCTGTTCTCCCGTAAGCATATTTTTTACAGTGATACTACCATTTTTAACTTCCCTCTCGCCAACTATTATTGAAAATTCATATCCCATCTTTGATGCATAGTCAAGTTGTTTGCTAATTCCTCTATCCATGACATTATTGTCTACTCTTATGCCCTTGCTCCTCAGTTCTCTTGCAACATTCATTGAATATTCCCTCCCCATTTTATCAGCATGAGCAATAAAGATAGCCTTTTCTTTTGGAAGCTTCCATAGACCTTCTCTTTTTAGTAGATTTTCAATAACTGCATCTCCAAATCCAAAACCAACCGCTGGGGTATGCTCCCCTCCTAGTTGCTCAATAATGTTATCATATCTCCCTCCTCCAAAAATTGCCCTGTATTTTTCATCTATATCTGATCCTTCGAAAACGAATCCTGTGTAATAATCCAGACCCCTGACAACCTTCAGATCAATTTCAACTGAAATATTACAATAAGATTTTACGTTATCAGAAATCAATTGTAATCTTTCAAGTTCATCATTTTCAAAATCTTTCAGAACAGCACCTGTGGCTATTGCCTCTATACTTTCTTCATTTAAATTCAGTTCTTTAATTAGACGTGATCTATTTTCAGATGAAGTCTTGTTCCATCTATCAAGGAGAAAATATGCATCATTTTTTCTTCCTGGAATCATTTTATTTATGATTATATCTAAAAGTTTTCTTGAATTAATCTTAATTTTAGTTTTACTCTGGATACCCAATTTCCTTAAAATTTCACCTGCAAGAGTTAGTACCTCTATGTCAGATAGTAGGCTATCACTTCCTATAATATCAGCATTGAGCTGATAAAACTCCCGGAATCTACCCGACTGTGGTTCTTCGTATCTCCAATATTTTGAAATTGAATACCATTTCATAGGTTTGAGTAGATCTTTCCTAGACGAAACCATTCTTGATAGGGTTGGGGTAAACTCTGGTACTAAGGTAACATCCCTTCCTCCTCTGTCTTTAAATGAGAACATCTGATTCATTATTTCTTCTCCTGACTTGTGTGCATAAAGATCTATGCTCTCTAAAGAAGGGCCATCAACTTCCTTAAATCCAAATTCTCTGCACGTTTCATCCATAATGTTAAAAAAATTTCTCCTAATCTCCTGATCTTCTGGATAAAAATCCCTAAACCCTCTCAGTCTCTCTATCATATACTCTTTCACCATTTTTGTTCTTTAACTGATAAATAAGACCTAGTATTAATAATATCAATGAAATCATTGAAGAAATTATCAATCCTGCTTTAAGAGAGAGGAGCGATATAAAAATAATCGCTGATCCTGCAAATGCGCTAATTAAAATTATAATTTTCTTGTAAAATATATAGAAAATTATGAATGCAATTAGGAAAATCAGTATTCCAAATATCAAAGAAAGAAATACTGCAATAACGGATAGAGCTGCCAGGGAAAGCAAGAAAGATAAAGCAATTCTTGCAATGACTCCCGCAATTAAGGCAAAGATAATTATTGACAAGATTAGTCCGATCAAACGATAATCGGACGGAACATATCTAAACAGAAAGTCCACATAAATAAAATATCCGAAAGCAGCTCCTATTATAACTGTGAAAAATTTCCATAGCTTAGTACCAAAAAATACTGCAATAATACCAATTATCAATAGAATTAAGCTATCGATCAGACTCATTTCACCGCTTATATAGTTGTATGTGTGTATGGGGAAAAAAGTAAATTGCACAAAAAGATAATAATGAATAATTATTTAAATAATATTAAAAAATTATAGACCTAACATTTTGTTCAATGTGTTATGGATTGCATCAATGAACTCTTCTGAATTCACAACTTTTGCCCCATCAGTCTCGGCTATCCTAGCTACATCCTGTGTCATTATTTTCTGATTTTCTATTGTATCGAGGACCGCTTTTTCCAGAGTCTCTGAAAATCTTACAAGTTCCTTGTTTCCGTCTAGTTCTCCTCTTCTCTTCAGACCTCTTGTCCAAGCATAAATCAGTGCAGTTGGATTTGAGGATACCTTTTCGCCTTTTATGTATCTGTAATAGTGCTTCTGAACTGTTCCATGCGCTGCTTCTGAAAGATAATAACCCTCAGGGGAGAACAGTTCGGAGGTCATAAGTGCTAATGTTCCTACATATGCTGTTGAGACGAAATCGGAGAAAACGTCACCGTCGTAGTTCTTGCAAGCCCAGACATACCCCCCTTCGGATCGCACAACTCTTGCCACTGCGTCATCTATAAGGAAATAATTATAATTTATTTTATTCTTAGCGAATTCTTCCTTGAACTCTTTTTCATATATCTGATTGAATATTTCTTTAAATCTTGCATCATACACTTTTGAAATGGTGTCTTTAGTTGCAAACCATAGATCAAGCTTATTCATGAGTGCATATTTGAAGGATGCCCTAGCGAATCCTTCTATTGATTTATCAATATTGTACACTCCTTGAAGTATACCAGAACCGGTAAACTTAGGATAGCTTACTTTCTTCTCCTTTCCACTTTCCGATTTGTAAATAATCTCAGCAGTACCAGGCTCATCAAACCTAATTCCTATCCCATCGTATATATCTCCAAAAACGTGTCTTGCTACAACAATAGGCTTTGTCCAGAATCTGACTGCCGGTTTGACTGTTTTGACAGGAATAGGTGCCCTGAAAACAGTTCCATCAAGTATTTTCCTTATAGTTCCATTTGGAGAAGGCCATTCTTTCTTTAGATTGAATTCTTTGACTCTTTCAGCATTAGGTGTTATCGTGGCACATTTTATTCCAACGCCCCATTTTTTTACCGCTTCTGCGGCCTGAAATGTAACTTTGTCATCTGTTTTATCCCTATTAACTACGTGTAGATCATAATACTCTGTTTTTAGGTCAACATAAGGCTCTAGAAGTTTTTCTTTTACCCAGGCCCACATAACTCTTGTCATTTCGTCTCCATCCATTTCCACTACTGGTTTATCCATCGTAATTTTATTCTTCATCTGATCGCCTATACGTAATAACAAGATTATTAATAAAATATTACTGACAAATTAATCGTTAAAAATATTTCAATATTTGTATCGTTTTTACAATATTCTAAATTAATATAAAATCTACTTTATATTTAATAGATCTCATAATTTTATCAACTGTCTCAAGTAAATCATTTTCATTTAAATTTTCAGCTCCTCAGTATAAATGCAAAAATTTAAGCGTGATATGGATAGGAGAAAGCTAAGACTAAAAGATATTGGCTCCAATTAATGGATATAAAAAAAGTTTAGGTTTTTATTCGTAAAGAATGTTAAAGGTTAAGTATATATATAAATGGTATATAAAGAGTGATTATTATGGCTGATGAAGAGAAGATTGCGATCGAAAATATTGTAGCATCGACTTCGCTTGCAGATAAGCTTGATCTCAGTAAAATCGCTCTTGCCTTGGAAGGATCTGAGTACGAGCCAGAACAATTTCCGGGTTTAATTTACAGACTTCAGGAGCCAAAAACAGCTGTTCTTATTTTTAGGTCAGGAAAAGTAAATTGTACAGGCGCAAAAACGATTGATTCAGTTAACAAGACAATTTCAACTATTGTAGAAAAATTAAAAAAAGCTGGAATAAATGTAAACAGCAATCCTGAAATAGTCGTGCAAAATATTGTCGCAGTTTATGATCTGAATATGCAATTAAATCTTACTAACATAGCAATGTCACTTGGATTAGAAAATGTGGAATATGAACCAGAACAATTCCCTGGACTAGTATATAGAATAGAAGAACCAAAAGTCGTTTTGCTATTATTTGGTTCTGGTAAGGTAGTATGCACGGGAGCAAAAGAAAAGGGGGAGATTGCGCAGGCCGTAAAGATTCTCAGAAAAGATCTTGAAAAAATAACAGCAGTCAAATGACGGTAAAGGATAGGGTGGGTAGAAGGAGGTATATCTCCATCGATCCACTAAACGAGCAAACTATATATTTTTTATTAAAGAATATTAAAAATAGTTCAGTAATAAAGTACAAGGGCATGAAAGTAATCAGAATAAAACACTATCAATTAGATGAAGCAAGACAGACCGCTGCTAAACAAGGTATAAAAATTATAATGGTTTCAGGAACATTGAAATCAATGTGGTCTAAAATTCAGAGATCTAATGATGAAATCTCATCAAAGTCCAGATAAGTTTCTTTTTCCAATTTTTTTCTTATTTCTTCATCTCGTTTCATCAGTTGATAAACAAACGTAAGTGTATCCTTGTTCATAAAAACAGTTGATTTATGGATATATCTTCCTGTTTCATAGGCAAAATCTTCACGTATATTTCTAAATTTTTTTAATTGTGACATTCTCTTAATTAGTGCTGGAAAACCGAATTTTAGATATCTATCCCCTTTAAGATTATAAAAGACAATTGAAGCCATCATGTCATTTGCGTAGCTCCACATTGTGTAATTCATTCTTTTCTGTACCCTGCCAAGAAACAGATCTGCTTTCGATATATTTTCAAGAGCTTTAATATAATCTATAACATTTGAAGTGAATGGATAGACATTTTCCAATAAATAAAGAATAAAATTATTGGGATCTTCACCTAAATTTATTATATTATTTTTGATATTTAAAAAAGAATCTTTTTTATAAATAATGGATGATATTACACTGAATATATTTTGAGTGATATCTCTTTCCTGTGGCTCTGTAAAATCACCGTAACCCTGCAGATCATTTATAGCAGCCCTCATATCACCATTAGAATTTTCTGCGATTTCACTTAGCTTCTCATGAGAACAAAATATATTCTCCTGTCTGCAAATATCTCTTAAAACATTTAGAATCTGTATACTTCTATACCTTTGAAATTCAACCTCCTCACACTTCTCAACTATGCTCTTTCCAGAAGTTCCATATTTAAGGTCATAAACATTGTTTGCAATTAAAATAACTGGATTCATAGTTCTTTCCAAGAGATTAGAAATTGCAGCCTTTCCTCCTACATCAGCCCCCTCGATATTTCTTTCATAAAGTGAATCCACCTCGTCCAGTACAATCAGTTTCTTTCTCCCAGCAAATTCAGAAATTGTAGAATAAAGAGATCCCCTTAGTGCGGTATCATTGATAGAGCTTCTGGATCTTACATCAGATGCATTAAATTCTATATAATCCCATCCCATTTCATTGGCCAAAGCAATAGCGGCAGATGTTTTCCCTGTTCCTGGCGGTCCATATATCAATAATCCCCTCTTTTCTGGTATACCTTCTTCCCATTTCTTAGCCCAGGATCTTAAAATTTCGACACTTTTATCTCTTCTCAACTGATCCAGTCTTTTAGGCCTATATTTTTCTACCCAGGGGATTTCCATAAGTTGAAATGGATATTCGATTTAAAAACTTGTTCTTCTTCTTTTAAAAATTGGTGAGCAATAGAAATTTATCTCTTTTACTAATATAGATGTATGAAAGTAAAGAACGGAGATAAAATTGAAGAAATTACCGCAGTTTGGTATGAAAAGCCTATTATAAAGATGATAGATCAAAAAATTTTACCAAAGGAATTCAAGGTTATTGATATACATAATCCAGAGGAGCTCCACAGTGCTATTAAAACAATGGTAGTAAGAGGTGCGCCATCAATAGGAGCTGCCGCTGCGCTGGGAATCGCACAAGCATCAGACATAGGATATGATATGGAAAAGGCAGCAACTCTTATAAAATCAGCAAGACCAACCGCATATGATCTTTTTTATGCAGTAGACTACGTAATGAAACATAGGGAAGAAGCTGTAGATTATGCACAGAGATATGTAAAGTCAATAATAGAAAAATCGAGAATGATAGGAGTCAATGGAAGTAAATTGATAAAAGAGAATTCAAAAATACTCACCCACTGTAATGCGGGAGCTCTTGCATCAGTTGATTATGGAACTGCCCTTGCCCCTTTAAGGATTGCAAAAAAAGAGGGGAAGAATTTCTTTGTATGGGTTGACGAAACAAGGCCTAGGCTCCAAGGAGCTAGACTTACAGCCTGGGAGTTACTACAGGAGGATATAAGTCATAGAGTCATAGCTGATAATGCCGCAGGATATCTGATGAAGAAGGGAGAAATAGATATGGTAATAGTTGGCGCTGATAGGATAGCTTCAAATGGTGATTTCGCAAACAAAATCGGGACCTATGAAAAGGCAGTATTAGCAAAAGAGAACGGAGTAAAATTCTATGTTGCAGCACCAATAAGCACATTTGATTTTACGATAGAGAATGGTGATCAGATACCCATAGAACTGAGAGATGAGGAAGAAGTGAAAAAAATAGATGATCATTTTATTTCCCCGGCAGAATCTCCAGCTTATAATCCTGCCTTCGATGTTACACCGCATAGTTACGTTACAGGTTACATAACGGAATATGGCGTACTTAAGGCAAATGAAATCATCAAACTTAAGGATAAGCGGAATGAGGAACTATGAAAATTTCAGAAAATGTTGAATTGATAGATGGAACGATGGCAAATATCTATGTTATAAGGAGAAAAGATAAGATAATACAAATAGATACAGGTCTCAAAGACAATTTCTCTAAAATAGTTCAATATTATGATCATTTTGGAACCAAGCCGGACGTTGTTTTTATTACGCACTATCATATGGACCACATAGGAAGTCTTCAGTCAATAATCGATAAATATAATCCTGTGGTTATAGCGTCAAATATTGAAAAGGATTACTTATCAGGAAAGATAAAGCCAGAAAAGCCAAAGTCTATAATGGGAAGGATAGTTTATAGAATGATGCCTGAGCTAAATTTCAAAGATATAAAGACTATCGACTATCTAAATGACCCTGATGTGGAACTTATCCTTACAAACGGGCATACTCCGGGCTCATCATCCCTCTTGCTAAAGGACGAAAAGATGATATTTATAGGAGATGCCGCCCGGGAAAAAGAAGGTAAACTCGAAATTGACAGGACATTTACATTGGATGTTGACAATGCTACGAAAAGTCTGGATAAGATCAGATCTTTAAAACCTATTCTTGTACTCCCTGGCCATGGCAATCCTGTCAGGATAGAATAGTTTTATTTATTACATCTTATTATTAAAATATGAATAAACCGATTATGTTATGGAATCCCAGTAATGAATTTTGCCAGCAAGCTACTATGTTAAAATATATGGAATGGGTCAATGATAAATATTCATTAGATTTAAAAAATTACAATGATATTCATACTTGGTCTGTAAATAATCTTGATAATTTCTGGAGAAGTCTGTGGGATTATTTTCATGTAATTAGAGAAAAAGAACCTGAAAATATCCTGGAATATAAAGAAATGATTGATGCTAGGTGGTTCACCGGTGCAACGTTAAATTATGCAAATAACGTTTTGAATCTTGCACCGCAAGATTTACCAATTATCAGTACAAATGAGCATGGCAACATAAGAAGAATATCTCGACAAGAGCTTTTGGGCAAAGTAGGTTCTTTACAGAGAGTTCTTGCTGATCTGGGGGTAAAGGAAGGTGACAGGGTAGCGTCATTCTTGCCAAACATTCCCGAGGCCATGATATCTTTATACGCAACAAATTCTCTAGGAGCAATTTGGTCAAGTTCTTCTCCTGATTTTGGTTCAAAGGGCATAATAGATAGATTCCAGCAAATATCACCAAAGGTGCTTATCGCTATAGATGGATATTCCTACAATGGTAAGAGATATGATAGAATGGGAGTTCTGGATGAGATACTGAGCAAAATTAGCAGTATAAAAAATGTAATACTACTAAATTATGAAGGATTCTCAAGAGAAAATGGTAAATTTTTAGATTTTCAAGATTCAGTTAAAAATCTTCGCACTCCACAATTTAAGACTCTTCCTTTTAGCCATCCGCTCTGGATTCTTTATTCATCGGGTACTACAGGAATACCAAAAGCTATAGTTCAGAGTCAAGGTGGCATACTGCTTGAACATTTAAAATTACTGAAATTGCATTATAATTTAGATAAAAACAAAAGATTCTTCTGGTATACAACCACAGGGTGGATGATGTGGAATTTAGTGGCTAGCTCAATATCCACAGGCTCGACAGCAGTTTTATATGATGGAAGTGCTACTTATCCAGACAACTATTTTCTATGGGAACTGGCGGAAAGAGAAAAGATATCTTTTTTTGGTGTAAGTGCTGCTTATCTCACTTTTTCTATGAAGGAAATGCTCGACGTAAGAAATAAATACCCGTTAGAGAAAATGTATGCAATAGGATCTACTGGATCTCCTTTACCACCAGAAGCTTTTAGGTATGTGTATGAACATGTGAGAAGTGATGTTTTACTTGCATCCATTAGTGGTGGTACTGATGTCTGTACATCATTCCTTGGTGGCTGTCCGTGCGAGCCTGTATATGAGGGTGAACTTCAATGTATTAATCTTGGAGCTGATATACACTCTTTTGATGATTATGGGAATGAATTAATTGATGAGATGGGTGAACTTGTAATTAAAAAGCCTATGCCTTCGATGCCGATATATCTGTGGGGGGATGAGGCGAAACTAAAATTAAGGGAAACTTACTTTTCAACGTACGAAGGACTATGGAGACACGGTGATTGGATAATTATAACATCCAGAGGCACGGCAATAATCCTTGGGAGATCAGACTCAACTCTGAAACGTAAGGGAATAAGAATAGGTACAGCTGAAATATACAGAGTAGTAGATGAAATGAAGGCAGTAAAGGATAGTCTTGTAATAGGCATCGAAATACCTGGCGGAGAATATTATATGCCCCTTTTTGTTTCAGTGGAAAAGGGCACAGACTTTTCAAAATTGAAGGAAGAAATAAAGGAAAACATAAGAAAAAATCTTACTCCTAGGCATGTTCCTGATGATATAATACAAGTAAGTGACATACCCAGGACAATAAATGGAAAGAAGATGGAAGTTCCAATTAAAAAAATAATAATGGGATTTCCAGTTGAAAAAGCATTAAATATTTCCTCAATGGCAAATCCTGAATGTCTCGAGGAATTCATAAGGATTGCAAAGGAGATAAGAGAAAAATATGGAATAACAGCAAAATGATTTATTTAAAACATTTCAAAATATTTGTATATAATGCATAAATAATTATTTATGAAGCTTACAATAAAAGATTTTGAAGAAGGTGCTGAAATTCTCAAGAAATTTACATGTGATTCTGAAGATTATTCGCCTGAATTATCCTGGAGTGGAGTTCCAACTGGAACAAAGAGCTTAGCAATAATAGTTGATGATCCTGATGCGCCAATTGGTAATTTTGTTCACTGGGTAATATATAACATTCCCATTGAAATAAATAATCTTGCAGAAAATTATCCAAGAGTTAGTAGAATGAGTAATGGAATAATGCAGGGAAAGAATGATTTCGGAAGGATAGGTTATAATGGTCCTTGCCCACCAAGAGGGCACGGATTTCACAGATATTATTTCACTCTATATGCAACTGAGGTAAATACAATAACAAAGGAAGGACTTACAAAAAATGAACTAATGAAAATTATAGAAGGAAAAATAATAAGTAAGGATACTAGGATGGGTAGATATAAAAGATGATTCTCATAAAATATTACCTATAAAGTGATGGACTATCAACCCTATTATAAAAGTAGCAATAAATCCCGCTGAAACAAGCAAAATAGAGGTAGCAACATCTCTTCTAAGATTTCCCCAAGAAGAAATAGATATCACAGACGCAGCTATCCCATCTACGGTCAATGTAAGAATTATGCTAATAACTAATGCGATGTACTTTGAAAAGAATACAAAGGGTATAATTGGAAATATTGCACCTATAAAATAGAATAAAGCTGTATTTCCAGCAGCATGAACGGATGTATATTTAGTTTCCCCCCTGTTTATCTGAATTTTTGCTTTCTCTGAAAGAAAAGCTCCTATAGTCATTGAAATCATTCCCGATGTAGCAAATATAATACCGCCGATCAATATGAATATATTATTTGCAAGTACGTTGGTGAGTCCGGCAATGCCAGCGAGAACTTCAATTAATCCATCAGACATTCCATATATAGCATCATGTGTTTTTTCAGCGCTGAGAGAAAATTCCTGGCTCATTTTTATGAAGACTGACTCATGATTCTTTTCATCATCTATTATCTGTTTTATTTTC
Organism: Thermoplasmatales archaeon I-plasma; assembly: GCA_031961395.1. Classification (GTDB taxonomy): domain Archaea; phylum Thermoplasmatota; class Thermoplasmata; order Thermoplasmatales; genus JAGDXO01. Next base: position 17,263 of record JAVRLO010000002.1, read on the forward strand.
TCCTTCTTTTCTTCACTTGCCTTATTTTGTAAATAGTTTGAATAATCTTCAATTGCCCTAATTTCTCCTTTTTCTAAATAATTAATAATAAATGATATCCCAAATAGTGATTTTAAAAATTTAAGGTAAAGAATTCCGGTCTTTTTCAATTTAGGAACTGGATTTCCTCCCTCCTCTCTTATCACGGATGCCCAGAACTCAGAATGCCCCTTTTCAATATCCGACAGTTCTAACAACTTTTTCTTTACATCTTCATTTTTCTCATTTGAGGCAAGTTGTTTATACAAATAAGAATCACTTACCTCACCCTGAAAAAATTCCTCTTCTTTTGTCACGTTCATTCATGAAAGTTACTCTTATAATTTTTTTTCTGGGGGTTCTATTATACAATATTTTTAAAAGGGAATAGTTAATCATTATAAAATTATAATATAGAACAATCATAATAAATATTTTCAGATAAGCTGAAAAAGTAGAAAGATTATATCTTTTTAAGGTATACAGGTAAGTGATTACTATGCCAAAAAACGTACTTATTATGGGTGCAGCTGGAAGAGACTTCCACAATTTTAATGTCTATTTTAGAAATAATAAAGAGTACAATGTTGTCGGTTTCACTGCAACGCAGATACCGAACATTGAAGGAAGAATTTACCCGAAGGAACTAGCAGGGGATCTTTATCCAAAAGGAATACCCATTTATCCTGAGGAAGAGCTTTCTACTCTTATTAAAGAGAAGAACGTGGACCTTGTAGTCTTTTCATATTCTGATGTGAGCCATGAATATGTGATGCACAAGGCATCTGAGGCTATGGCAGCTGGTGCAAATTACCTGTTATTGGGTCCCAAAGACACTCAAATTAAGAGTAAAAAGCCTGTTATTTCTATATGTGCAGTAAGAACTGGATCGGGCAAATCACAAACAACAAGGAGAGTTGTAGATATTTTAAAGAGCAAGGGAAAGAAAATAGCTGTTATAAGGCACCCTATGCCATATGGAAATCTTGTGGAGCAAAAAGTTCAGAGATTTGCAACTATGGACGATTTGGATAAAAATAAATGCACAATTGAAGAGAGAGAGGAATACGAACCTCACATCAAGAGAGGGGTTGTCGTATATGCAGGAGTAGACTACGAAGCAATACTCAGGGAAGCAGAGAAAGAGGCGGATATCATTCTCTGGGACGGAGGCAATAATGATTTTCCGTTTTATAAGAGCGATTTACAGATAGTTGTTGTTGATCCTCACAGAGCAGGTCATGAGATAAAATATCATCCAGGTGAAGTCAATTTAAGAAGTGCTGACGTCATTGTAATAAATAAAGAGGAAACAGCATCTCTTGACAATATAAATATAGTTAGGGAGAATATAAGAAAGTTCAATCCAAAGGCAATTGTTGTAGACGCCGCATCTCCATTTTTCTCAGCAGACTCTGGTCTCGTAAAAGGAAAGAGGGTACTTGCAATAGAAGATGGACCTACCTTAACACATGGGGAAATGTCCTATGGGGCCGCTGTACTTTTCTCCATTAAATATGGTGCGTCAGAGCTTGTAGATGCAAAGGAGTTTGCAAAGGGTTCGATAAAGGGAGTTTATGAGAAATATAAACAAATACACAACTACTTGCCAGCCATGGGTTACTCACCTGAACAGGTAAAAGACCTAGAAGCAACGATAAACAGTACCCCTGCCGATATAGTTGTATCCGGAACCCCAATAGACCTGACAAGGGTTGTTAAAATAAATAAGCCTCTGGTAAATGTAAGGTACGAGCTACAGGAGATAGGGAAACCAGATCTTTCAGAAATCATTGAGAATTTTCTGAAGAATCACTGAATGCTTTCTCCACAATTTTTTTAATAAGTTTTTCTTTACTTTCTTCCCATTCAATTTCAAATTTTTTTTCCATTTTCCAAGGATTTCTAGGATATTTCGCTTCGCTGTAAGTGTATTGTAAATTTAATGAATTTAGAATATCAATCAATTTATCTCTGGGAAAATTTCTTCTAACTCTTCTTCCGTATTTCCTAGAGATAGATGGATCAAAATAGCTTTCCCAGATTATTTTCTTCATTTCTTTATCAAAACAGCATTTATCTGTCCGTGCTGCCCCGGCCTGGAAGTAACTTTTGCAAGACCAGCTTCTGTCTCTATTATCGCTCCTTTCGTAATGATGTTTCTCTGGGCAAAGTGTGGGTCTGCAATGTTCTCTTTAACATTAAGTATTTTTACTCTTCTCGTTTTCTTTTCGTCAGGGATCACTACATTAGCAATGTTGGAACTCAACAAAACCTGCTTTGCATTTCCACCTAAACCATAAATTACCTTCTTTTTATCATTTCCAAGAATGGTATTGGTTGGTTCTCTTCCTAACTCAAATCTTCTCTTATGTCTATTATGTTGAAGAACTCCACCACTTATTTTAACTCTTCCTTTACCGTGAAATATTGCCATAGTAAAAAGGTTATAAGAAAAAAGTAATTAAATGTTTCAGTACCTTATCTTTTTTCTATAGGTACGTACGGTACATCCAGCGGGCCAGTGTACCATTCTAGAGGTCTGAATAGTTTGTTATTGTTCCAGTACTCTACTACGTGAGCACCCCAGCCTGACATCCTTGAAGCAACGAATATTGGTGTAAATATCTCTCCCTCTATTCCGAGAGATCTATAAAGCGGTCCAGAGAAGAAGTCTATGTTTGGCCATATACCTTTTGTTTTTCCAAGTTTATCAATCATGAGTTTCTCAGCTCTAAGGGCTATTTCTAGCAACTTCCTTACTTCTTCTGAGGGATTCTGTTTAATCCTCTCTTCAAGATATTTTCTAACAATCTTTGCCCTTGGATCATAGACTTTGTACACTCTATGTCCAAATCCCATGATTCTCTGCTTTCCTTCCAGTGCCTCTTCAATATACTTTTCTGTATTTTCTGGCTCGCCAATTGCGTACATCATCTTTAACGCAGCTTCGTCAGCTCCTCCATGAAGTGGTCCTTTTAATGTTCCAATACCTGTTGTTGTAGCAGCATAAATGTCAGCTAATGTTGAAGCGGTCACTAGGACGGAGAACGTAGATGCATTTGTGCTATGTTCAGCGTGTAGAATAAACATAAGATCGATAAGTTTCTCCTCTGTAGGAGTTGGTCTCTTCCCCGTTAGCATATATAGGAAATTAGCTGAGTGTCCCAGAGACATATCAGGGGGTATATATGAAAGTCCTTTTCTGAATCTTCCAGTAACTGCTGCTATAGAAGCCAGCTTGGAGATGAGGGTTATAACCTTATCAATTGTAGCATCCCTATCTTTGTTGTTTAAATCCTTATCATACATAGATAGCATAGACCCTGCTGTTCTCATTACATCCATTGGATGACTATTTTTCGCCATGGCCTTAATCACATCCATTACTTCCTGAGGTAGCTCTCTTCTATCCTTCATCTTTCTTACAAATTCCTCATATTCAGCTTTGGTGGGAAGTTTTCCGTAAACTAGTAGGTAGGATACTTCTTCGAAATTAGAATGATCAGAAAGGTCTTCTATTGTATACCCTCTATACCATAGTTTGCCATTCTGACCATCAACCTTAGATATTGCACTTTCGTCAACATAGATCCCTTCAAGGCCAAAATTAATTACAGGTTTTTCGGTCATATTTTGTTATTTCTTTCCCTTATTTAACAGTAATCAACATACTGCAGAATGTATGTAATATTTAGTGTTGCGTTTAATTTTTTTAGTAAAATGTAGATGAAGAATGCTTTAGGAATTAGAAGTTATGAAATATCGTGATTATTCCCATTTTTAGAAATTATTATTTGCGTCATAAATATTTAAAATATTTAGGTTCCTTAAAAAAGAGAGTTATTGATAAAATTTTACAACGAATAATCAAAACGTTCGGGAAAGAAAAAAAGAAGTGCATTAATTTTTCATGAAACGTAAAAAATAGGGGGATACAGAAGTATATATACGCCTTATCGCCTGTATTTTCCTTATTTTAGTACCAAAAGTTTCAGCAGGAGCACTGATGCATTCTAAAAGTAATTTATTTTTAGTAATATATTGAAGGAATAGGCAATATTTATTTCCAGATTTCATATTCATAACTATGAAAAGTTTATATTTAATAATCTTGCTTTCATTATTCTTATTAATCATAATGGTTGCTCCGGCTAGTTCAGTGAATCAGAGAGCTCTGGTAGTTATAAATTTCAATTATCAAGTAGATCCAGGTGCCCAGGATTATTTTCAGTCAGTCTACCAATATGCTGTAGCTAATGACTATCCAGTTTTGATTATAATGAATACCCCGGGAGGTTACTTGGATAATGCATTTGCAATTATAAATTACACAGTGGCCGCAGAGAAATATATTACTGTTACTACGTATGTCCCACCTGGCGATATGGCAGCCTCTGCAGGGTCGTACATTGCCATGGCTTCCAATTATATCTATATGGGCAATGGATCATTTATAGGTCCCTCAAAACCATATATAATAGGTGGAACAGCTCTAGAAGAGCAACACGTGACAAATGCATCCCTTGCTTATATGGAATCTCTTGCACAGATGCACGGGAAAAATGTATCTGCTGTTATACCAATGGTGGAAAATAATACTGCCTATACTGCTGATCAAGCACTTTCCATGGGAATAATTAATGGTATTACAGACAATGTTTCTTCATTACTAGATAAACTCAATTACCAGAATTTGCCTAAAATAGAATTTTATGAATCTCCTCTAGAGCAATTTGAATCATTCATCTCAAACTCTACAGTGGCAACATTCTTCATTTTGATAGGTGCGGTTGCTATATTGCTTGATATATATCACGGTTCTATAGTATTGACCATTGCAGGTGTAATATCATTAGCAATTGGCTTTTGGGGTTCTGGGCTTATTACGTATCAGCCTGTTTCATACCTTCTAATTATCATAGGTGTAGCTATGATTTTTGTTGAAATAAAATTAGGTCATGGATTGGCAATGATCTCGGGAGTAGTATTGGTCATAGGAGGAAGCCTCCTAATGATGCTTGGAGTTACTTATTCATCAAATGTCCCTTACCTGAACACTTCCAATTACGCTCTTATTGCATTTGAGGCTACTGTAATTCCAATCGGTGCATTATACTTGATAGGATTGAGAAAGGCCGTTATGAAAAATCCACCGAAAGTTGGGGTAGACAGATACATTGGAAAAAAGGGAAAGGCTATTACTGACATATCGCCTGAAAAAGAAGGTGTTGTAAACGTACTGGCTGAAGAGTGGTCCGCAGTATCAGATGAAAAAATAGAGAAAGGGAGTGATGTGGAAGTAATAAAATTCGAAAATGGAAAACTCTATGTTAAGAAATCTTCTTAACTTTTAATGTAATTTTATCATCCATCACTGCTATAACTTCTATCAAATCATTTTCCTTAGTATCTGATTCACTAACAAAACTCCATTCTTCATTTGACACTTGAGCAGAACCTATCTCACCTGCCTTTACGCCACGGGTAACCCTTCCTTTCTGACCTATGAGTGTATTTGTTTGAAAATATTTTTTATTAATCTTCTTAACGTTCGTCAAAGAAAAACCTATTAATAGTATTACAAAAATCAAGTAAAATAGTATTGCTAATATTAAAAGTGTCGGATGAGTTTGATCACTTATAAAATACTCTACTAAAAGGAAAGTAGAAAAAATAAAAATAAGTATAAGTATGATGAATGTTCTGTATCCATATCTCTGCATTATTGTGAGTTCCTGCTTATTATTCATTGTATATGTATTAATTACTTATTATTTGAATTTGCTGCATTTTTCAATGTTTCAGTAAAAGGTCTTAGTATTTCCGTAAATTCCATTGGAATTATGTATTTAGTTGATGATGAAGATCCCAGGTTTCTAAGCATATCGAGATACTGTAGTGCCAGCGTCTTCTGATCAATTTCCTTGGCTGCGTTGTAAATAGTGGTCAAAGCCATTGCAAAACCTTCCGCTCTTAAAATTGCAGCTTGTCTGTCACCTTCTGCTCTAAGTATGTTAGACTGCTTATCTCCTTCAGCGACAGTAATTGTAGCCTGTTTCTTACCGTCTGCTTCAGTCACAACCGCTCTTCTTGATCTTTCTGCGCTCATTTGCAATATCATCGCATCCTGTACATTCTTTGGTGGAAGTATTTCTCTTATCTCTACGTTTGTAACCTTAACCCCCCAGCGAGTTGTTACTTCATCAAGTTTAGTCCTCAGAATTGCGTTAATGTTCTCTCTCTTTGAAAGAACTTCATCCAGAGCGATATCACCTATTACTGCCCTTAAGGTGGTTGTTGCGATTCCCATTGCAGCTCCTTCAAAGTTTTGAACCTGAATTACTGAATCAGAGGCATTAATGACCTTGAAATATATTATGAAGTCTATATCTACAGGAGCATTATCTTTAGTGATACATGTCTGATGAGGTATAGTCAAGAATCGTTCTCTCAAGTCTACTCTCACCGGCACATCTATTATAGGGTATATGAAGACTATACCAGGGCCCTTTTCGGCGAGAGCTCTTCCAAATCTGAACACTACGATTCTCTGGTATTCTCTTACAATTTTTATTGAGTACAGAAGAAAAGCTATAATAATTATTGCAACTAGAAATATTAAAGCTTCTTGCCCTACTCCTATTTGTAAGGTAAATGAACTAAATGGGATTCCCATAATTAATCAATAGGAAATTTATATATAAGTGTTTTCCGAGAACTCAATTTATATTATAAAATAAATTTAATCAGTTTTATTTTCTTTTAACTGTTCAAGAAACTTCTTGTAATTCTCATCATTAAATTCGAAAATAATTGATCCAACGTAGCCACAGTCGTTACATTTATATTTTCCAGTAATAAATCCTGTTTCAAAATCTATATTTTCTGAGCCACATTGGGGGCATACTCTGTGTATCATAATATGATATCAAATTTAAATGGATAAAATCTCCTCTGTATAATTGAAAAAAAACCTTTATTTTTTTTAGTTGTAGAATTAATTATATTAATATATAAAATTTAAAATATAATTGAAATTAATAATCCGATAAAAGATATAATCTTTTAAAAGGCAATCATCTTTAGTTTTGCTAAGAGAATGCAAATAATAAATATATTTAGAAACATAATTTTATGTTAAAAATTATTCCTTGGAAAAAGAAGCAAAAAATAATGAGACGCCGGGGGGGAGATTTGAACTCCCGATCCCTTGCGGGAACAGGCTATCCGTTGAATATTCCAGGCCTGCGCCTTTCCGGGCTGGGCCACCCCGGCTCTATTCCCTAAATGCATAAGGTTTATTATTATTTCTTCCTTTCTCAATAGATGGAATTACCAGAAGGTACATTGGATGTCCTGGATACATTTATTAAAGAATTTGTAGGAGAGAAAGATGTAATTTTGGGCATTTCAGGGGGGATTGATTCCGCATTAGTTGGATATTTATTGAAAAGGAATTTGTCGAAGAAAAAAATACATCTATACACCTTACCCGTAGGTAAAGAAGATCCAGATGTTAAAAGGGTATGTGATTTTTTAGACACGGAATATGAGAGCGTTGATTTACAGGAAGTTATAAACTTTTATACCAGATTCTCAGATGATATTAAAGTAATTGGAAACGTAATGGCCAGAACTAGAATGGTTTTTTTGTACGAAATGGCCAATAAATTTAATGGTCTGGTTGCAGGTACTTCCAATAAGAGTGAACTACTGACAGGCTATTTCACAAAATATGGTGATGGTGGGTCAGATTTCCAACCTATTGGTGATATGTATAAAACTCAAGTTTTTAAACTTGCAACTCAACTTCATTTTCCAGAATGGCTTATAGAAAAGAAACCATCTGCCAACCTTTGGAAGGGGCAAACTGATGAGGAAGAACTGGGAATAAGTTATGCAAAGCTAGATATGATTCTAGAATGTTTGGAGTACTTCAAAAAACCTGAGGAATGCCAAATAAAAGATGTAAGTTTGGAAGAAATAAAAAGAATTTATGACCTAGTTGCAAAAAATTCACACAAAAGAATTAATTTTCTCATACCCAAGATAAGTTTTAGATCAGTAGGGACTGATTGGCTGGAATGATTTATCGCATTCCAGCAATTGCCTGCATTTGGGTCTTTCCTATTAGATCATCGAATTTCAAGTAAGCTATAAGCAGCAATATTCCAACTATGATAAATGAGAATATGAATCCAATTATCATCCATGCAAGTGTTTTACTCTTTGCCTGCGAATATTGCCTCTGATCTACTAGTTTTATTATTTGTTTAGCTTCGTAATATACCAGCAGAGATAATATTGCCATAATAATAGTTAAACCTAAGGTAAATATTGCAAGTATTAGCTCTATTATTCCTACTATCAATGCCAGTATTGAAGCTATATTTACTACACTTCTTATTGTTTCCTTTTCTGGAGGGTCTCCGAAAGGAGGCACAGAAGTATTATTAATCATCTGATTATCCATTTTGGCTTATATAAGGGGGATATTTATATATATTTAAAAAATTTTATATTTAAAGAAGTTTCAGATCTCCTGTAATTTCATCAATCACTATATCCTCATCCGGCCCGAATGCTGCACAGGTTAAAGTGTCAGGTTCTACTTGCGTTTTTCCAGCATCTCGAATAGGGCATACATTTATACCTATAGATTTGGCTTTCTGAATGAGCAATAAAAGGCTTTCCTCATCTTTTACCCAGACTACTATTTTCTTTTGTCCCCCTGAAATCCAGTCCTCAACCTTTTTGGACTTTTTTAAAGCGCATTCAACAGCAGCATGAGATACTTGCGCTGCTATTTTACCCTTACCCATATCTAGATCTTTTCTTACAGCTATAGCCATCTTCATCTTTTCGAAACTATAATTACCACTTATCTTATTATCCTTCACATGAACTTCTATGTATCTTCCCTGATACCGCTCATCCTATTCACAATCTTATTCTATATTAACTGGAGTAGATTGGATAAAAAAGTTGATGAGGGAAAATTTGCAAGATTCCTCTTTTATGGTATCCTTATGGGGGTACTTTATTCAGTTCTATTTGTTTACGCCTATCTTTCTCTTTCTAAATATATAGATTTAATGATCTTTGCAGTTCTACTGTTATTACCAGTAATAGCATCAGGGTCTCAACTGTCTGTTCTTTCTGGCAAATATAAGACGAGGGAAGATCTGATACCGCTTTCATCATCGCTGGGCAGTTCTTATTCTCTTCCTATCTCCTTTATAATAGCTATGCTAACATCCCCTTCCATTCCAAACTATATTTATATTGCTTTTATAACTATTTTTTCCTTTGTTACTTTCTTAATGTCATCAGTTACTATTGCCATTGGAATTAAAAAAGGGAGGGTAATGTTATATTATAGCGCTGCATTTCTAATCCAAATGTTATTTTCATCATCCATATTTTTTGAATATTTGTATGGCAGTTATTCTTTAATGATAATTATCCCGGAAATTTTATTTGCTGTATTATTATACATTTTCATTTTCCACAAGAAAATAGTGAGTGAATAAATATGAAATCAGGCAGGACATTGGCAGTAGTGGTAATTATTGTTCTGCTCTCTCTTACATCTGTTTATTATGTAATGGATAATTATAATATAAATATCAATCCATTCCAGCAATACTACATCCCTGCAGATATAAATATGTCATTTGCGAGAAATTTTACATTCTCAACATCTCTAAATGGTCAGGGATTTTATTATTTTTATCTGACTTTACCGCAAAACTCAACATTACAAAAGGGGAATGTTATAATATCACATTCCTCAAATGTACTAGAAAATATATCATTAGAATACGGTAGGAAAATTGTTACCATGAAAATTTTTCCAGGTATCGCTTTTGTTAATTTTACATACAATTTTATTACTTACGGTAAAAACTGGCAAAATATATCATCAGAATCAGGGACTCCATCACAGATCCCATTATTTTTAAAGAAGGAATACGATCACCCCGAATATTTCAATGTTACGGGGTCGAAGAAGAGTTATGAAGTAATCAATCCTTCGTTTTTTAAAAATCTAACAATGAACATAACAAAGAATGATACTACAGTGGTTTCCAAATTAAGGGCGATATACAATTACATCGTTCAAAATTATAAATACAACATAACTTATAATCTGGGTAACGTGCCTCTCACAGCGCAACAAGTATACAATGAAAAAATTGGAGACTGCGAAGAACTTTCATACCTTTTTGAATCTATGAGCAGGAGTATAGGGGTTCCATCTTGGACTCAATATGGTCTCTTATTACAGAATCAAAACGGTGTTGTGACACTGGGTCAGCACGCATGGGTGCAAACATATATTCCACTCATAAATGGTTCCGGGCAGTATGTTAACATAGACCTCACGGTAGAGGTAGGGGGTAGGGACCTAGGAAGAGGTTTTTTAATAAAGTATCCTAATGCCCTGACCGAATGGACAGATAATGGTAATTCAACCGACATGGTTGCTTATCATGACATGCTGGAATATCCTTCGTTTGGTCTGGGCCAAATTAATGAAAGCGAAAATTATTACGTCTTCAGTTTCAATCAACAGGGTACTATAAACATTAATACTCAACCATTGCAGCTCATAATGTCAGAGGCAGATCCTAAATGATTATTCCAGCTATTAATATTAAAAGAAGAAAAATAATAGAATACGAGGAACTCGAGAATTACTCTTCAGGCCCAATTTGGATCATAGATAACGATGCTAAAATGGGAAAAGAGATGAATATTGCTATCTACGATGATTTAGCCGGTCAATATGACTTGTATGTAGATGGAGAATTTAGACACAGGGATGATGTAGCTGATGCAATAACCATGGGTGCAAGCAGAGTCACAATTTCCGAAAAAATGGATCGAAGAAACATTGTAGAATCATTATTTATGACCGAGAACATAATATTTTTTTACAGGGGAAATCAAGAAAAACTTAACTTTTTCTTGCATGAGAAGGGACAATACATCTATTCTGATATAGAAGTTGAAAGTCAAGGTTTGTCCCTATTTACTAAAAATCTTAAGTGCGAAAAATGTAATATTATAGTGGAGATAAGTGAGTGTAATGGTGGAAGAAATTAGAAAAATACTTCTTTACCTTAAAAGAGCAACAGGCAAATGGGAATTCAAAGAATCTGAACTAATAAATTTGTTATCTATAAGAACGCGTTTTTTTACCCCAGAGCAAACAAAAGAATTCACAAAAATAGCAATAAATCAAAAATGTTTGAAATATGAAAATGATCTCTATACAATAACTTGTTCGCTATCTTCAATAAATCTACCGTTAGATTATAAGCCTGATTATGAAAAGATGAAGGAAGAAATTTCAGAGGAAGACATATTCATTGATTTAATAAATTATATAATAGAATACGGGAAAATGAATAAAAAAGAAGTACTGATGGAAATAAACAAAATAAGGGAAAACAACCCGCTAATCAGTTCAGAGGTTGCAGCACTTCTTCTGGCAAAAACTAAAGGTCTCAATATAGACAAATTCCTTGATAAATCGGCCTAATTATTTATTTTCACTCTGAGGATCCTTGTTCAGGTAAGAAGCATATTTAGTTGCTAAGTCATATTGATCCAATTCCATTGCAATATCTGAAGCTGCATCGAATACCTCTGAATAATTATTGATAAATTCTATTCTGTCATTCTTCTTCTTTAGCTGTGACCCTTCTTTAACTATCCTGTTTATAGCCCTATCAAGAACTTTTATGGGTTCATCACCGCCTTTCTCCTCAAGCAGAAGGTACGCATAATTAACAGCGGCCTGGGCCAGCATGTCAAGATTATTTGAGCTTTCGCTCTCCTTCAAACTCTTTTCAAACAGTTTCGAAGCTTCATTGAAATCTTTTGTTATAGTTGCAAGCGATATCATCGCATATAACAAATTCTCCTTATCATTCACTTTCTGGAATAGTTCCATTGCCTTTTTTCCGTATTCCTCTGCTTTTTCATCATCCATTTGATTCAGGATTTGTGATAGCAGGAGATAACTCTGTGCTAATCTTTTTTCATCCTTCTTATCGCTAGCAATTTTCGCAGAATCTTCAGCGAACTTCTTCGCTGCTTCAAGATCAGGCTCTTCTTTATATAAATGGCATTCAGAAATTAGTCTCATAGCATCTGACTTGCTCAGTTCATCTTGAATATTTTTCAGATTCTCGTCAAGGAATTTAATGCACTCCTGAAGCTCTCCTTGATCCTCAAGCTCCAGAGCCTTTTCTATGATCTCACTGTCCATTGGATACCACACTTATAGCACTTTTTAGATGATTAATATTTTCCTTTATTTTACCATTAAATATACTTGAAGCACTTATAATCAGATCAGGTCCGAATTCAGCTACTTTTTTTATGTTATCCAAATTAATACCTCCATCAATTCCTATCAGATAATCCAATCCATTCTGCTCCCTGAACTGCCTTAGTATACTTATCTTTGGTAGTGATTCCTCAATCAATCTTTGCCCTGAGAATCCTGGCTCAACTGACATAATTAAAACAAATTTTATATCAGGTAGAAATTTTTCTATAATGTATGGCTGAGTGGAAGGCTTAATAGACAGACCAGGCATAACACCATATCCCTCAATATCTTTTATTACTTTTATCGTCTGAACGGGGGCCTCGTAATGAAAGGTTAATATTTTTGAAAATGAAGAATATCTATCAAGAAATTTATCAGGATTGTCAACCATAAGATGGGTATCAATATTTATTTTAAATTTTCTGGAAATAGATTGCCCCAGAGGTATTCCAAAAGTCAAATTGGGGACGAAATGTCCATCCATGACATCAAGATGCAACCATTTAATCCCTGACTCTATAACCTCAGATATATCCCTTTCTAGGTTGAGTAAATCCGCTGAAAGAATAGAAGCTGAGAGATCCATGGTAAAACATGAATTCAAATCATAAAAATCTGTCTTAGAATGTTTTTTATACAAAATTTCTAAATACTTACAGAAAATAATAAAGAATGAAAGTAAAATATGATTCACTCGATATAAAAATTCTAAATGTTTTAAAGGATGATGCTACAATGGGTTACTCTGAGATTTCAAAAAAAGTTAAATCTCCATCAACCACTGTTTTTCAGAGAGTAAAAAGATTGAAGGATAGAGAAATTATAAAAAAAATAGTTCCGATTATAGACTATGAAAGAATGGATTATAAAATTACAGCCTACATTAAATTATCTGTGATCGATATTAAGGAACTTGATAGGATTGCTAAGGAATTGTCAAAATTTGATGAAGTGATGGATATCCATCATATAACTGGTGACAACAACATCCTTCTAAAAATAAAAGTGAAGGATAATTCAGAGATGAAAGATTTTGAAATTGAGAAGATAGGATCAATCAAAGGAATAAAAAATATAGAAACAATGATAAGTATAGGTAATTACAAAGAAGACCCAAATATAAGGTTGAAAGCTTAAATGATTGAAATAGAAGGATTAAAGAAAAAATATTCAAGAGATTTCTACGCTCTAAAAGGAATTTATCTTAAATTAGACAAAAGGGTAACGACAATAATAGGACGCAATGGAGCAGGAAAAACAACACTAATCAGAATACTATCTACACAGCTATTCCCTACAGAGGGAACTGCCAAAATAATGGGATATGACATCATAAGAGAAACAAAGAAGGTAAGAGAGATAATAAGCAGTATACCACAGGAAGCCCAACCTATAGGAATTCTATCCCCTTTAGAGCAGATCAAGCTTTATCTCATCGCAAAGGGATTCACGTCGCAGCAGGCTACCAAGGCCGCCAGGGAAGCTTTAGAAGAGCTTGATATGGATGATTTCAGAAATTCTCCATCGGATACTCTTTCCGGCGGAATGAAAAGAAAAGTTTTTGTAGCTATGGCACTTGCATCAAATTCAGATGTCATTTTCCTTGATGAACCTACAACAGGTCTCGATCCGCTTTCAAGAATAGAAGTATGGGCTGCCATTAAAAGACTGAAGTCAAAAATTATTCTCACAACCCACTATATGGAGGAAGCGCAAGAATTATCTGATGTGGTTGCTGTTATCGATTCTGGGAAAGTGATATCATATGGGAGAATAAATGAACTTTTGAAAAACTATGAGAACAAGGTCAGGGCGGAGAAGACAGATGGAGAACTGTACGACATTAAAATTGGAAATATTGCTATAAAATATATTTCAAAAGAAGATGTAGAGAGATTCCTAGAAATGGGTTATGATATTAAAAGAATAAGTCTAGACGATATTTTCCTTTCCAGGGGTGTATCCCTTGAATCTTAGATTTGTTTCATATTTTGCCTGGTACTATGGATTTTATATTATAAAGAGAGGTCCCTCTTATCTGATAGCCTCCTTATCTCTCCCTCTTACTCTATTGTTTATGGTTACGATACTATCCAGGGGTCAGCTAATTTCATACGCTCTCATAGGTGGTTTTGTGTCAATAGTAGCATCAAACTGTATAAATGGAGCGGGTGACGCAGCTTTTTTTAGGCTACAGATAAAGATTCAGGACTTATTCGTACCAACAAAAATAACACCTGATGACTATATGCTAGGTCTAACCTTGAGTTACCTTGTTTTTTCGCTTCCAGGGATTATACTTTATGCCATTCTTGGAATATATTTTAAAATATTCACAATATCAGCGGTTATTCCGATAATTCTAGTACTAATTGCAGTTACAATTTCCGTTTCTAACATAGCTTTTATTATCGCTGGAATTCTTAAGCATATAAGAAATGTATGGGGAATAACTGCCGTCCTTTCAATTGTTATGACAGTCCTCCCTCCAACTTTTTATCCGTATACCTTTATTCCTAAACCTGTCCTTTACATACTTTCAGCATCACCGGTAACACCTGCAGCCGTACTGCTTCAGGGATTTCTTGGCCTAGAGCCCATTATCTGGAACATGGTATACATATTGATATTTGAAACTGCTATACTATTAATTTTGGGAAGAAGTTTCATAAAATGGAGAGAATGAATTGCCAAATTATTTTTTAATGAAAAGAAAGTAGTATATCTTAATTCTTTATGCCAAACTATGGGATTAAAAGAACTTAATTATGATAATATACTTGCAGAAGTAAAAAAAATAGTGAAGAAATATATTATGAAAAGTCACCCTATAGGACTTACAAATTCATATTTTGATGTAAGTACCGGCGCCTTTTGGGTTGAAGGTGGTAAATACATAACAATGAATGCAAATATTCTGGATGCAATGGATAAAATGCAAAAGAGCAGATTGGAAAAAGAGGCCTTGGTAAAGGTATTGCTTATGCAAGAATACATTCATTCGCTTGGAAATGAGGACGAAGTTGTCACAAGAAATATTACAAAGGATATAATTGGAAGGGAATTTGGAACTGAAAGTCTGGAATTCAAACTTTCGGATGATGGTCCATGGCTTTGTACCCAGAATTAACATCATATCTAGGATACGTGAGTAATAAGATAAATGTTGTAACAAATTTTGATTCGGAGAATACAAATTATATCATGTAGAGCGATAAGTTTTTCTTGAAAAATATATAGGTGTAAATGCCGGGCTGGCCGGGAGGATAGGCGTCTCCTACTACCCGAAACCGTCTATACGCGGGGGCGACAGCCGGTAAAGGAGGCAACTGTTACCGGGTATGCCCTTGTGATCCGCTGAGGGTCTGTCCCTTCGGATCCAAGTACCATCTGATCTTTCCGGAGGGAAATTCCAGATGGCTTATCACGGGAATCCGCCAGGACCGGAAGGGAGCAACGGTTACGTGGACTTTGGATGCTGAAGGGGGAACGGAGCTGAGGATCACAAGGGGGAAGTATTCGATTAACTGCCCTTCGATACCGGTGGCCCGGCTTAAATTTATATATAAAATAACACTGTTTATACGTTGAAAAAGCAGAAAATAATACATGACTCAATTTACGGAAGTATAAAGCTGGGAGAAATGGTCTCAGATATTATATCTACCAGGGAATTTCAAAGACTGAACTCTGTAAAACAATTAGGATTTTCATATCTTGTTTTCCCAGGTGCCACACATACCAGATTCGAGCATTCATTAGGGACCTATTATCTCACTTATGAGGCAGCAAGAAATTTAGAACTGGAGCAGGAGGATATAGAAGCGGCATCATTGGCCGGATTAATGCACGATATAGGTCATGGACCATTTTCTCATACCACAGAGGATGCAATGAAAAAATTATATGGAATGGATCATCTTGACATTTCTATCGGTATAATATCTGGAAAAATTGGAACTGGAAGAATCTCAAATATAATATCTAATTATCTCGAAAAAGTAATAAATATTCTCAAGGGGAAAGAGGGCATCCTCAGCAGGCTTATTTCTGGCAACGGAGATATGGACCAGATAGATTATCTTGCAAGGGATTCTTATTATACAGGCGTTGCTCTTGGAATGGTTGATAGTTCAAGAATCCTCAACACAATTGCAGTAGCTAACAAAGAATTCTGTGTAATGGAAAAAGGGCTTCCAGCAATGGAAGGTCTTATGCTAGCTAGAATGCTAATGTACAGGACTGTTTACAGGCATAGAACATCTCTTGTGGCATCAGTCCTAGCTAACGAAGCGCTTGAAATTATTTCGCCTCCACTTGAGGAATTTGTTGAATGGAATGACTATGACTTTATGGCAGAAATGAAAAAAAATGAGAAAACAAGAGATATTTATGATATGCTAAAATTCAGAAATTTACCTTCCGGGCTAACACTGAACCTGGAAGAAAAATATTTTGATAGTATAGTCTCAGGTATAATGGACAAAATAACATATCATAAATATTTCAAATCTCCTTATAAAAGAGAAGTGGTCAAGATTTTGGTTCGAGGAGAAATGAAGCCTATCACTGAAGAATCAGGCATAATGGAATACCTTGAGAGAGAACTTACAGGAACAGGTCTCCTGGTATTTGATAAAAGCAATGGTGATTATATTAAGAAATATCTGGACAAGCAGGATGTGAAATATCAATAGCAAATCATTTAAGGTTACTGTAAATAAAGTGTTGTGCTGATACCCATAGGAAAAAGGGCTAATGAGTTATTCCAAAAAGACACTCTTACGTATATGTCTTATCCTGAAAAGGAAGTATATCTCTGTTTCCTGCCTGAAATTTCTGGCCAGGACGAAAATATGTTAATAAATTCAGCAAACAATTTCCTGATATTGATATATCCAATGGGGGAAGAATTTTCAGAAAGGATATCCATAAGCAAAGGGATACTGGAAAGGCTCCAAAGAAGGCATTCTAAGCTTATAATGTATGATGACGATATGAAAAAATTTCCTCATTATTCATTTACAAAGCTTATGGATATTAGGGAGCATATCATTTACCTCCTTCACTGGGCCTTTGTTCAGAAGAGTGATCTATTCCTGGGGAAAGATGCCATTGGGGCCTCATATTCAAAAATAAAGTACGATCCATTTACTACTATTGAAAACATAAGATTTTTACCATGGTACAGAGAAGGGAAGGAGATGATATTTTCATTTTCCAAATTCGAAGTAGGGAATAAGATAAATCCAGACTTGGATGAAATATTCATAGTTACATTCAATGAGTAAATGTTTTCCTTTAAAATTCAAAGAAAAATAAATTAAGGTATATTGACTGTTGTTATATGAACGCCGAAAAGTTATTTGATATGAACCAGAATGTAGAAGGAATTTTAATTTACAACGGTGGGGAAGAAGCATCTGATGCATCATTTTTTTATTTTACGCAACTTACAAGAGGATTGTTTGAAGGATCCTATGTATTTCTAACGAGGAAAGAACTTAAGGTCATCACGAGCCAGCTGGAAGAACAGACTGCTAAATCAGAGGATATTGATGTTCTGGTGTTTACATCCAACAAGGATAAGAATTCAATCCTTAAGGAGCTGACAGAGGATAAGACATTCATAGGCTTAAATTATGCAGGCTTATCCTACAAGGATTTCATAAATCTCAAGGAAATATTACCAGATAAGGAGTTCATAGATGTTGGCGATTCCATAATGAATCTCAGACAGGTGAAGACTGATAAGGAGATCAATAAAATAAGAGAGGCTGCAAAGATTGTCTCTGAAGTGGCGGAGGTAATACCTGATAAGCTGAAAGAAGGAATGGAGGAGAATGAACTTGCTGCATTGGTCAACTATGAGATGATGAAGAGAGGGGCTTCATCACCAAGTTTTGATACAATTGCTGCATTCGGGCCTGATACTGCAGAACCGCACTTCACAGGCGGTAGCAGAAAGCTCAAAAAAGGGGATGTTGTACTCATAGATTTTGGTGCTAAGTATGAAAGATACTGTTCAGATATGACGAGGACCTTTTTCTTTGGAAAGCCAGATAAGGAAATGATAGATGTATACAATACAGTTCTGGAAGCTCAAATCGCTGGGATAAAGGCAATTTCAGAAGGTAAAAATGGGAAGGAAGTTGATAGGGAAGCCAGAAAAATAATAGATTCATCAAGATTCAACGGCAGGTTTATTCATAGCCTTGGCCATGGCGTTGGTCTAAATGTTCACGATCATCCTGCTCTCTCTCCAAGCTATGACTTTTTCTTAAAGGAAAATATGGTTGTTACGGTGGAGCCGGGTATTTATTTAACTGGGAAGGGTGGTGTGAGAATTGAAGATGACGTTGTTGTTAAAAAAGATGGATGCGAGGTTTTAACGTCAGCTCCAAAGGATTTACAAATAATATGAAAGATGAGGAACTTCTTTCCAAATATCCTTTCCTGAAGGAAGGGCTCAGGGAATTCTTCGGTTCAAATGTTTCCATTAAAGATTTCCTGGAAGAGAATGAAAAGTATTTACGTGAGGTTTCCAGGGAAATATTATCACTATTAGACTCGAATGATATAAGATTTGATTGGGAAACAGAGAAAAGGGTAAAAAAATACATAATAGCAAAAATATTACTTACTTACATCAGAGATTATTTTATATCCGCCAGATATGCGATCAAAGAAAGAAAATCGCTCTATGATCATCTAAAAATAGAGAATGATTACGGTACAATTTTAAAAATAGCTAATGAGCTCGGAATAAACATGGAATTCAAAAATAACAGCTATTATATTCCACTTCCATCATTTTTAAGGAATGCAGTTGTTTTCAATGATAAGGAATTAAAGTTATGCAACCAGGAAATAATAGAGGGTAAAGTGGTTGCAGATAGAGAAATAACATCCAAAATTATTAGAGAGGCCTTCTACAGAAAGTATATGGAAGAGGTGAATACGCTCTCTGAATTTCCTGAGGACGTAGAGGAAATATTGAAGAGGCACGCAAGTGAAATAATATTGAGAGGGGAGCAAATAAAGCAAGAAAAAGCCAATCTCGGACCTTTAAACAAGAAAGCTTTCCCACCATGCTTGTCAATGATAATATCAGAGATGGAAAAAGGGGTGAACGTATCGCATCCAGCTAGATTCTTTCTTGTGACGTTCCTCCATAGAATTGGGCTTCCAAACGATGAAATAATGAAATACTTCGGGGAAGTCCCGGACTATATGGAGAAAATTACAAAATATCAGGTTGAGCATATCACAGGGACTGGAAGGGGTAGAGAATATAGCGTACCATCATGCCAGACACTTACCTCATTAGGTTTATGCTATAAGGAAAATGATCAATTATGCAAATCCGGTAGAATTAATCATCCTTTGCAATACTATAAAATAAAAAATTCAGGAAATAGACCGGTAAGCAATAGCAGCTCTGTAAGCAGAGTTAATAATTCCGGCAATTCCCAGAAATAGTAATATCCATGCTGTTATGTAGAATCCATATATTTTGCCTGTAAACATCTGGACTAATATACCTGCCATTATAATAACAAGTCTATCTGCCCTTCCAGGAAAACCTCCATATATTCTGTTAATTCCAATGGCCTGTGCCTGGGTACCAACATAACTGGTCAAGAATGTGCCGGCTAGGGCAAGAGCGCCAAAATAAATGTTTCCATAGAAGCTTACTCCCATTGCTAATATTATTATCATATCCACATATCTGTCAAAAAGGTGGTCCAGGAAATCACCTTTCTTGCTTGTTTTATTAAATGTTCTGGCTACAGCTCCATCTAGCGCATCAAGATAAGATGAAGCAAGAAGAATTACAAAAGAAATCCAAAGTATTCGGAAGTAGAAAGACAGAGCGAAGAATATTGAAAGTATCAGTGATAAGGTGGTTATAGCATTTGGATTTACACCTCCTAGTTTTTTTGCAACAGGGTTTATCAAGGATGATGCAACAGATCTTCCCTTATCTAATACCATAGCATTATTTCCCCCACAAGATCAATTCTGCTTCCGCTCTCAGCGTCTCCTGCTATTATGTGTAACACGTTATTAACTGTTTCATCTATGTTCAAATTCATTACTTCATAAACATTTCCAGGATGCAATTTCTCTGATTCATATCCTATAAGGTCGATCGCTTCTGCCTCCAGATTATCCATAATCTTTCTTTTATCATACTGTCTGCTGCTAAGTCTTTTTTCCAGATCATTTAGGTGGGACCTTAAAACGATGACCTTGTCACATTTCATATAATGAGAGAGATGTCCGGCAACTATACCATCCACTTTTTTATTCTTAAGGCATTCAGTATCAATGATCTTTTCAAGATTTTCCTCCCCGGTTATACAATCAGCTGCAACATCAATCATTTCGTAGCAGGTATAACCTCTTGATCTTAATGCATTGATTACGCTTGATTTGCCTGTCCCCGGTGTTCCGGTTATGCATATCATTTCAAGACACCCAATTTAAGAGGCCTGGAAAGATGCCTTCTGGCAATAATGGGGACTTCATAGAAACCTGGCTCAATATCCCTGTGTAATTCTGTCGCAATTCCTTCCCCTCTTTCTCCGCATTTCCTGCATCTATAACCTTTTCCCTTACCAACACTTTCCATCTTAGTCCCGCAATTTTTGCAAATAGGAGGGTCTATTCTCAAGACGGTGGACTTTTCAATCAACTGAATCTTCTCTATATTCAAAAACCCAATTTTTGTAATTCCTCCGTAAACACGAACTTCATCTCCTTTCATTAGTTTTAATATAATGTTTCTAAACTCTTTGGTAGGTTCCATTGCAACAGCCCTGATACTTCCTGTTTCATCCTGTAGCTCAAATGAAGCTATTCCCCCTTTACTCATAACAGGTTCTGAGGACACTCTCCCCCTTATTATTGAAGAATGATACAATTGAGAATCTGCTATTTTTCTTTCCTCAAGATGATCATCGGTACCCTGATTGGTTTTATAAATTACGAATGAAAAATATGGCTCACTTATAATTATTTTCCTTGCTTCCATTAATGATTCAGGATTTATACCTCTTATACCAAACAAAACTGGAGTCTTTGTAGTAGGCCTTATGGCATTGTACTTGTTTCTCATATCATAATTATCGAAAGTGTCCGGAAATTTATTCTCGAGAATCTTTGAACTTTCATCATCGACAAAATGTTTTCCATTCCAATTTTCCTTTTGCAGGTATGAGATTAATTCATATGTGAAATTCAATTCAGGCCAGGAGTTTGCAGCATTAGCCCCAACAATTCCAAAATCGCCATTGAAAGTTGAAACTTCTCCATGAATCCTTTCTTTAACATAATGATAATCGACCAGCTCTCTAACTGCGCTCCAGTAAAATGATTCTGACTCCTTGATATCTGTAATTATAAGAGCTGGATTTGTCTTATCATCCTTAGGTGCGAATTTTTCAATGATGCTCATTACATCAATGTCAATTCTTTCATTGCTATAGCTGCTGTATGAAATTATAGGCTCATCATCTATCACACCTATAACCCTCTTTTCGCCAGACCCTTTTCCTAATAATAACGATATAGCAGCGTTACCCCTTGTTTTTAACGGTATATTAGGATTAAGACGAACGAGTTTGGGATAACCAATCAAATCTAGGTTTGTTTTCTTAAGGATTTCTATTGTTAAGTAAGTCGTACACATCTCTCTGGAGGAGTCAGTATCATCAAATCCCACAAAGGGCATTATTTTCCAAACCTCCGATTCCTTGACTGATAGTCTCTTATTGCTTTTAAAAGATCAAGCTTGGTCATTTCAGGCCAATAAACATCCATGAAATAAAGTTCTGAGTAAGCGGATTGCCATAAAAGAAAATTGCTTATTCTCTCTTCCCCAGATGTTCTTATAATGAGATCTGGATCCTGTATTTCTCCTGTATAAAGATATTTTCGCATAATATCGTCGCTTACATCTTCAGGTTTAAGATTACCGTTCTTGATATCATTTGCTATTTTTCTAATCGCATCAATTATCTCTTCTCTTCCTCCATAGGCGATTGCAACATTGAGGAGGAAATTATCATAATTCTTGGTAAACTCCTCTGCGCGCCTGGCAGCATCCCTAACGTACTGAGGAAGAAGATCAACCTTGCCTATCAATCTTATCTTTATCTTATTTTTTATTACCCTTTTATCTTTTATTAAATTATCAAAACTCTTAGCATACAAATTCATTAGAAAATTGATTTCATCTGAGTCTCTTGAAAAATTTTCAGTGGAAAAAGCATATACAGTTACAATCTTTATACCAATATCGAAGCACCAGTCCAAAAATTCCTCCAGCTTTCTCTTGCCCATTTCATGCCCTTCGTTTGCAGACATTTTCAATTCCTTGGCGAACCTCCTGTTGCCATCCATTATTACAGCTACGTGGGTAGGGAGCGGATATTTCTTTATAGACTGTAGCATATTTTCTTCATATCTCTCCCTAATAGAATTAATTATTGAATCCACAATTCCCTGCCTGGGCATGATCTCTCCTGTATAGATTCATTGGAATTAATTTTTTATATTGTTTGAATGAGGTAATAATATAGAGATAAGGAAGGGGAATAACCATGAACCTCTTTATTTTCTAGGATCTTGATATTTGCAAAATCCAACTCTTCATCTTTCTTTTTCACAATAAAAAAATGTATTATTGTACCTAGTTTAAAATTGTTGATGATCTCTGAGGAAATTCTCTTTGGCTGAGTTGGATTATTCATAATAACCTGATTAGCATCTTTAAAACAAGAAGCCAGGGAATTGCTGTCAGCAAGTGCTATATTCCCATTAACACGATTCATTTTAAAATTTTCCTTTAAAAGTGAAATAGCGTTTTCGTTTATATCAAACGAGAAAGTTTTAATACTATTCTTAAGAAGCAGAATTGAGATAGGTCCTATACCTGCATACATATCAATAACCTTATCATGCTTATATTTCATCACATTGGAAAGGATGTGCCATCTGATCCCACCAAGTCTTGGGGAATAGTATGCCTTCTCTATGTTAACCATAAGCCTAATTCCATTCTCTTTATGTATTCCCTCTGGAGTTCCAGTACCATATACCCTAACAACATCTCTTTTCCTTTCCGTTCCAGTCACTCCACGGTCAAGAAATATGGCTCTAGGCCTCTGCTTGTTTAAAATTTCATTGAATACATTTTCCCATCCGTCTCTTTCCTTGATGACATAGAAATCGGCAATGCGTTCAAAACTTCCTACATGGTTCAACCTGATTTTTTCATTTCTTTCGAAATCCCCTCTCTCATCACCAGTTGTGCAAGGTACAAGAATAAAATCCCCTTCTCTTTTTATTTTATAGTTACCTAGCAGTTCCCCTGTTTCTTTTAGTTTTTTTATGTATGATTCAGCGTCACGATAGTAAACTCTTCTGAAGGGAATCATTAAGGTAAAATGTATTAATGAAAATTAACTTTAGGATATTGTGTTTTGTCCGAAATGTGGCTCTATGATGTACCCCAAGAATGGGAAATGGGTATGCAGGAAATGCGGTTATGAAATGGAAATTAAACAGGAAGAAAAAAAGAGTATAGTTGAAAAGGGGAAGAAAAAGGAACTTATAGTTGTAAAGAAGGATGAAATGAATCTACCCATAGACAAGAATGCTCAGTGTCCTAAGTGTGGAAACATCGGAGCTTATTGGGAAACTGCACAGACTAGGGCAGCCGACGAACCGGAGACCAGATTTTATATCTGTACAAAATGTGGTTACAGGTGGAGAGAGTATTAACCGAAGCCTATAATATCTTTCTTCTTCTGAATATTAGGCATAGGTATAGGCGCTGGTAGTCTAAGATCCCTCGCAATCATTATGGTCTCAACTATGGACGATGTAAAAATTGCCCCTTGTATTTCGCCAGCAGCGCTTTCTGGTATATTCTTATCTTTCTTCCATCTAAGCTCAATATCATCTGCACCAGAGTAGAGGACAGAACCCTCTATTGTTATATTTCCAAGGGTGGAAAAAGTCGATATAAACTTATAGAAAATTCTGAATAAATCAGACTCTCTCCTCACGTCAAGAATTGAAAGGTTCTGATCTATCCTTATCTCCTGCGGTCTGGAATCAAGAGGTGCAAACCTTTTGCCCTCTATTGAACTTATCTCGAGATCTTTTATCACAACTTCTATAATGAATCATAGCTAAATTCTTTTTCGCCTGCTATTGAGGTACTCAATATAAAAATCTGGATAATGCTCGTACTCTAAAGGATCTTCTAACCCGGCTTCCATAAATCCCTTCAGTCTAAGTTTGCAGGAATCGCATCTTCCGCACGCTTTCTCTCCTCCGTTGTAACATGACCATGTCATTTCAAGAGGTACGTTTAGTTCGTGGGCAACCTTTACAATATCAGCCTTAGTGTACCTTAGAAAAGGAGCCTCTACCTTTATAGGGTTCCCTTCCACACCTGCCTTTGTACCAAGCCTGAAAGTTTCATTAATTGAATCAAAGTATTCTGGTCTACAGTCAGGATATCCTGAATAATCAATATAATTTGCTCCAATGAATATCTTATTTGCTCCAATGGTCTCTGACAAACCTAGAGCTATGGAAAGAAGAATAGTATTCCTAGCAGGTACATATGTAATCGGTATTTCTTTTCCAATTGAATCAATGTTTACGTCCGGAACTTCAATGTCTGATGTAAGTGCACTTCCTCCAATGGTCCTAAGGTCAAGTTTCATAATTCTATGATCTACCTTATAGTGCTCCGCGATCTTCTTAGCAGAAATGAGCTCTCTCCTGTGCCTCTGTCCGTAATCGAATGAAAGAGCGGTAACCTCATATCCTCTTGAAATTACGTAACCGAGCATTGTAGAACTGTCCAGTCCTCCGGACAAAAGACTAACTGCTTTATTTTTTCCATGTTGATTTTGCATATTGACCAGGCCCCTCGTACACTTCTATATCGATTCCATCTATGTCTCCTTTAATTGAATCTTTAAACCTTTCAAGGACATATATGCTCAAGCACTCAGCAGTAGTATCCATTATTGGGAGGATTCTGCATTC
>JAVRLO010000003.1:0-26097 GCA_031961395.1 Thermoplasmatales archaeon I-plasma
GAGAAAGAGCGTATATATCTTCCCACTGTTCAAAATTATCCTTCAATACTGGTATTATATCATCCATTGCTTTGTTGAGTAGAAGAGCATCACCATATCTCCTTATACTCCTTGGAATTATACTAGATTTGATCTTACCTGAACTATTAACAAGCCCTTTATCCTTATCAAGCTTACCAATGTATTTTGATCTCTTTCTAACTTTCTTCTTTTTTTCAGTATGTTGTAGATCTATACACATAATATGAATTATTCCTCTTCTTTATCTCCAGTCCCTTTTCATTTCTCATTCTCTGTTCTTCTAGTCACTGTAAAACCCAATTATCCATATATTCATTGGGGAATATAGTATTATCACATTTCGATTTATCGATAATAAGCCAAACAACTAAGAATTTCCAACTACCAAAACAAATTAAACCCTAAAATCACCGGAGTTAAGGTTATCAATTCATTAGGTTAAAATGTAAATATATATGGTTAATTATATTGCATTATTATTTACTATACTCCCTTCAGCTTTATCTTTATAATTTTGCCTCATTATTACAATTTTATAGAGAAAATAAAAAAACCTTTTTACCGACTATGTAATTCATAGTAAGAAAATTCTCCGACAGCGCTAAAAGATGAAGATGATATTATGAAAAAGATTGATATTTCTGTATTGGAAAAGTTAAACAGGAAATATTCGCATTATGGTACCATTTATGACGCCGATCCTAACGGAAGTATTGAGCCTTCTGACATTCCTTGGGGAATAGCTAAAGAAATAGTTCTTGAAAGGGACGGATATAAGTGCAGAATTTGCGGTAGATCTCCAATTGCTCATGAAATTAAAAATGGAACCTCAAAAGTAAGGTTTGAACTGGAGGTACATCATATAATTCCAAGAATAGCTGGCGGAACAAATTCGACAAAGAATTTGCTTACTTTGTGTAAACAGTGTCACGTTAAAACATTCAAAAACAACTATGCTGGTCTTCCCTCAAACTATTTTACACTAATTGATGGTATTGATTTGTTTTCTAATTGCACTGAGCTTACTAAAATTGGAAAATTATGTGAATCAATAGAGGTATATTCCTTCTACTTTAGGGATCAACTTATTAAAATAAAAATACCTATAAAGGGGTCAATATGCAACTATTTATCACTAGATTACGTGTATGATTATCTCGAAAACAATGCTATAGATTATGATGAAATCATTATTAAAAATAAAAAAGGAAATCTTTTAATTGGATTGATAGAAAACTATCAACCAATTTAGTATCTTCTTCTAAAATTTCTGTTGCTTCCGCCGAAGTCCCTTCTTGGTCTTCTTTCTGTCTCTTCTGGTTGATACTCTTTTTCGCTCATATCAAGGGACTCATTGATTTCGCCCAATTCACTGTCTGATTTCTTTATACTTCCGTATTTCCCTACATTAAGTCTCATGTGACCCCTTACCAGGCTCACATATCCATTCTCTACTACTATGCTGTCGCCAACTTCTACTTGGTTTGCCTGTTCATTCCATAGAGACATTGTAACCTTTCCGGTTTCGTCTCCAAGAACAGCCTCAGTGACACTTTTTTGTTCGCCATATCTTGTCTGTATTTGCTTCGGTTCACCAACATTCAAAACCTTTGCCAACACAGTTACCCTTTTGGATCCTTGATTAAGATCCTTTACTTTCGTAAACTCGTCCATATTATACCATTCCTTTTTGTCTAGAGCTAATAAGCTCAGTTCAAGTAGCACGATCCACTTATTAACTCTTTCTATTCCACCCAAGTCTAAAAACAATAAATTCGCAATCTAATAATTAGAAAAAAAATAAATTTTATTCCTCATAAGGAAAAATAATAAAATAGCATTTCATTCCAAATTATAAACAAAAATTAGAGTTTAATTTTCATCATAGGTATTTCGTATATTATTCTAACTTTTTCTAAATTTATAATTATAAAGATCGATAATCATTGATTTTAATTCGTTAATGATGCAATTATTTTGAATTTTATTTTACTTATAATTAATTAATTTTAAATATAAGTTATATTTATCCGATAACGGTGATGCTCAAATGTCCATTGGAATTCATATAATCGCTGACCTTAAGGGTGTAGAAGATGGGAAAATTTCCACAGTTGAAGAAGTTAAGAAAATAATGGAGGGCGCTGTTAAGGTAGGAGGCCTTACTAAAATCAGATCCCATTATCATCAATTCACACCCAAAGGTGTAAGTGGCATCATCCTGATTGCCGAATCTCATCTTAGCTTTCATACTTGGCCGGAATACGGATTAGTTACTCTCGATATATTCACTTGTGGGCCGTCAGAGAAGGCTGAGACTGCATTTGAATATATTATGGACAAAATTAATCCGCAAACAGTAGAATATAAAGAAATAGAGAGGGGCCTTGAGTATCCACGCGGTTCACAGAAAAAAGAGATTGAGGTTAACAGTGTTTAGAATAATTCAGCGTTTAATAAGAATTAATGCAATATAAGGCAGATGAAATTTGAACCAGTCCTGAATTAAGAAAAATTTTACCTTCCTAATAAGACTTATTAAACTTGACAGTTGAAATTTAATTTTGCTTCTGAATACAATAAATGTTTTGAAATTAAAATTATATTATTCTAAATAATACCTCTACATAGCCGCTTAACTCCGTGTTAATAATAAAATCGCTTAATATTTTCCCATTTAATCTGAATATAATAATTTCATAAATAATAAGCTAAATAAACTTTAGTTAGATAATAAATTTCTCTTTATCAGAAATTACTGTAACAGATATTCCAGAAAAGATGAAAGTGGAAGGCCCTCATCCCATTTCATGATAAATGATCCTGTTCTTGTTCTATCCAATTTTGGAAGTATCTCTGAGAGGATTCTATATCGTCCTCCGAATTCAAAATCAAAAGTGAAAATTCTCCAAGGATCCCCCTTTACATTTTTAAGCCTATAAGCATAAATTGGCATAACTCTGGTCCTTTTAAAAACCTCTATATAAGACTGAGCTTGAAATTGGGACCTTTTTGATGATGATGAAAAATTTATAGTTGTTAATTTGGAACTTTTTATCTCTACAGGTAAGCTTATGTCATCCCTTATTAATATTATGTCGTATCCGTGACTTCCGGCAGCTCTGATCACAAGGAAAGGTCTTTTGATTATCTTTGCCTTAATTTCTTCAGTTAGCCACACTATATTTTTTAGCTTTTGATCTTCACCTGAGAATATGCTTTTTAGTTCCCTTTCATAAATACTTCCGTTTTTAACCAAAATAATCATTCCTTTCTAGAAGCTTTCCCATAAATATATCCTAGAAAACTTTCAAGCTGTATTAATTCCCTTGCTCCCTCAGAAATTCTAAAGTCTATTTCCCCTAGGTAGTAAAGAATTTCTGCCTTTAAATCGTCTTCTATTGTCATGTTGTACAGACTCCTGTGAAATTGTTCTACTATGTCTTGACCAGATATCCCTTGCTTTATTACTGCGTCTTCAAGCATGCTCTTTGCTTTTGAAATGTCCCCTCTTAGAGCTAACATCATAACCTGAGATGCCCACTCTTTATGTACTGTGCCCGCAGCTTCATAAATTGAATTAACGGTAATATTATCTGCATACGTAGCCGCTACTTGTAAAATGTTAATTGCCTTTCTCATATCTCCATAGGCCATTTCCGATATTACTTCTAATGATGTTTTTTCATACTTTTTACCTTCATTATTTAATATGTTTTCTAGGGCCTTTACCATATCATTCTCACTTATTCCTTTAAATCTAAATATGGCTGTTCTTGATTGTATAGGCTCTATGATTTTTGATGAATAGTTACATGAAATTATAAAACGTGTGGTCTTGGTGAAATTTTCCATTGTTCTTCTTAACGCTGCCTGAGCTTCATCTGTCATATAATCTGCTTCATCTAGAAATAATATTTTAAAGCCCAAAGGATTAGATGGCATAATTCTTGAATATTCTTTAATTGTCTCCCTGACCATTTTGATACCTCTGTCATCGGACGCATTAAGTTCCAGAAAATTTTCTTTCCAAGAGTCTCCGAAAAGTTCCCTAGCTAATGCCATTGATGTTGTAGTCTTTCCAGTACCAGGAGGACCGGAGAATAACAGGTGAGGTATATTTTTCTGCGAAATATAACTCTTTAATCTTGCGATAACCACAGGTTGCCCTATGATTTCATCAAGCCTTTTAGGCCGGTATTTTTCTATCCACAAATCTTCCATCGGATCAGACAATCATAATTTACAGATAAATAATCTTTTCATGTCTTCGAAGATATTAAACAAAACAGTCCAACCTCTTCTAAAAAATGAAATTAAGTGTATTTATATTGCTTTTTTATTTTCTAAAGAGTAATCAATGCATTTCATCATAGAAGTTTGATAAGTGTTTTATATTTCTAATTGTTCTCTGTAAAAGGTAATTTCCATGGTAAGAAAACCAGCCAGAATGTACAGAAGACTAGAAGGTCCGGCTTACACTAAGAGGGAATACATGGGTGGAGTTCCTTCCCCGAGAATTCAACAGTTCGTAAGTGGTAACGTTAATGGTAACTATGATGTTGAGCTAAGACTTGTGGCCGAAGAGAGCTGCCAGATTAGACACACTGCTTTAGAAGCAGCAAGAATAACATCAAACAGAGAGTTGATAAAGGACTTTGGCGAGAATGGTTTTTTCATGAGAATAAGACCGTATCCTCACCATGTAATTAGAGAGCATAAGATGGCTACTGGTGCAGGAGCAGATCGTATATCAAGCGGAATGAGTATGGCATTTGGGAGACCCGTGGGAACTGCCGCCAGGGTTAAAATGGGTTCTATTATAGTAATAGTAAGGGTTCCAAAATCGGGAGAGAGTAAGGCAAAAGAAGCCCTAAGGAAGGCATCTCACAAGATCCCAACTCCATCTAGAATAGATACTGTTTATCTTAGTCCTTCTTCATAAAGTCAATTATATTCTTTATTTCTTTCTCTAAAAAAGACAGGATCGTTTTATCTACAGCATCTTTGTTTAAAGAAAGTAACAAAATTCCTTTGTTCTTTACAACTTTGTCCTTTATTATGGATATGAATTTAAGAATATTTGACTGGTTCGTGTTAACTGATACAAAATAATCCATGCAATCAATATAAAGTACTGATTTATTTTTGACATTGTTTAAGATGAATTCCTGTAGACGGCTTAATTCACCTGGATTGAAACTGTTATCAGCTTCTTCATATGAAATTATGGCATACTTTACATTATCAAGACCTTGCAAATCAGGACTAACATCCCTTGTGATTAATATCAGTTGATTCTTGTCAATAGCAATTTTTGAGGCTATCTTCATTCCTATTCTATTGCTCGATTCATATATTATATACGATTTTCCAAAATCTAACTTTAGCAAATTTTCATTAGGGGTAGGACTTATTTCCCTTTCAATTTCTCTAATAAGGTCCTCATTATCGCAGAATCTCCTTGCCAATAAAAGCGCATAGTTTAAACCGTCTCTATAACCTTCATTATAGGACTTATTTGTCGCCAACTTTTCCACTTTCCACTGAAGCTATAACTTCCTGTATTATTCTTGCAGCTAGCATTGTGGTGTTCCCATTATCATAAGGTGGAGATATTTCTACAATGTCTAATCCCGTTATCTTTTTCCTGATTATTTTCATTATGTCGAATACAATATATGGATCTATCCCAAATGGCTCAGGTGTACCTACTCCCGGGGCATATGAAGGATCAAAACCATCAAAGTCAATAGAAAAATACACAGGACCGTCAGCAAATTCTTTAATCTTTTTCAAAGCGCCTTCATAATTTGCCCTGACTTCATAGCTAGAAATGAAATTTTGGGTGCCATCATTTATTTCCTCTGGAGATACTGATCTTATCCCTACGGAGAGTATATTTTCCTTTCCAATGATTTCACTTATTCGCCTTGCTACTGAGGCGTGCGAATATTTCTCGCCCATATACGAATCTCTATAATCAGTGTGCGCGTCTATAAAAAGGACCTTTCCTTTGACCTTTTTAACTGCACCTGTTGAAATGCTGTGTTCGCCACCAATCATTATCGGGAATTTTTTATCCGATATAATTTGATCCACTATTCCGTAAACTTCTTCCAACATTTCTTCTGGATCGTGGTACTCAGATATATCTCCAAGGTCATAGACTCCTGCATCCTTGGTGTTGACATTATGAAATAATGAATAACTCTCAATATTGTATGAACTTTCTCTTATTCTGTTTGGTGCTAGTTTTTCCCCGGGTCTAAATGATACAGTAGCATCAAATGGTACACCAAACAGAACGTATTTCGATAATTCGTAATTCTCAGATGAATCACAGAATTTCAAGTTAGAAGGCATCTATACCCTCATAAGTTTTCTCTTTCCCATAGATTCCCAATATTCAACTTCCATTCCACTTTTGATTTTATCCCTGAATTCCTCTGGTATCTCAAGGCTAAATTGCTCATAAGTCTCCATATCCATAAACAATCCTTCATTCTGCGAGATACTGAGAACCTGTGCTGTCTTTTTCTCTATTATTGGAACTTTTACCTTATGCTTTGTTGGGTATACCACGCTTCTCTTCTGACCATCAAACACCCCAATAGCTACGATTCTTGCCTTGGCTTCGCCATGTTTGCCAGGTTTTGATGTAGTTATCTCAACTATTTTACAGGGTTCTTCGTCTATCAGTATATATTTGTTTTCCTTTAATTCTCTAACTTCTTGATCTTGCCATGTCATGATTTCTCTTAGGTAAAATTTAGTGCTTTATTTAACCTTGTTGCTTAATAACCTTTTTTATGTTGAACTTAACACCTGCTCTCTTAAGAGTAATAGAGATATTGCAATATTTTTCCTGAGATAAGTCTATAGCCTTTTGAAAGTTCTCAGGATTTACATCTCCATATACAACATATTCCAGTTCTATATCTGTTATTACTTTTGGATGCTCGCTTGCTCTTAACGCTTTTCCATTTACCTCGAATTTTTGAACAGGTTCTTTCATCTTGCGGAGTATTGATATAACATCCATGGCAGTGCAACCGCAGAGGGCTTGCAGCAACAGTTCAGTTGGTTCAGAGCCCACTGAATTATTTCCTGATGTACTTGAATCCATCACGATTGCATGACCTGATCCTCCCTTCGATACAAACATCAGACCGTCTACCCAAATCACTTTTGCTTCCATCATCTTGAATATACTAAAGGTATTTAGTAATTATTTACAATAACAGTAACACTTAATATAAAAATTCCTATGCGGTTTTGTGCCGCTGTTAGAGTTACTGATATATCTTATTGTAATATGGGCTATAGTATATTATATACTAATTAAGAAAGCTAAAAAATATTTTGTCCCTTACGGACCAGCACTTTTGATAAAGACCCAGGCTGGTGTGAATACAATAGATAAAGTTTCTAAGAATAAATTTTGGGATTATTTTGTTTCATTTTTTTACTATGCTATGCCTATTCTTGGAATTCTAACTGTAATTCTACTTATTTGGGAAGCAGTTTTAGTTTTATCAATACCAAAATCTTCCGCTATCCCGCTTTCCTATGCGTTAGCTCTGCCCGTAATAAATCCTGCTATCCCAATAGGATTTGGAACTGTTGGCCTGATCGTTGCAGTCGCCCTCCATGAGGCATCACACGGCATCGCTGCAAGAAGATTTAATATTCCAATAAGAAGCACCGGAATGCTATGGTTTATCATCCCTATAGGAGCATTCGTTGAGCCGGACGAAGATGTAATGAAAGAAAGAGATTCAAAAACCAGGGGCAAGATTTTTGCTGCAGGGCCAGGAATGAATGTGACGCTCGCGGTTATATTCCTTATTCTTGGAATGGTAGTTGCCTATTCCATGACACCTGTGCCAGGAGCTCCTGTTCAATCGTCTCTTTCACCTTCAATCCTACCCGGAGATATTATAGAGAAAGTTGGAAATGTAAGCATTGATAATGTTAATAGCATTTCTTCGCTTTCATTCACACCGGGCAAGAATGTTTCCGTTTTAATCGAAAGAAATGGAAATCTATTGCACAAGAGTATAGTCTATGGACTTTACATAACAGGGCTTATTTCTGGTTATCCGGCCCAGGAAGCTGGGATTAAGGCTGGAAGCGTATTAGTAAGTATAAACCAAAACTCTATTACCAATCTTACCTCATTAGAAAATGTACTTTCTGGATACAGAGCAGGAGAAAATGTTGTACTTACCACATATTATGCGGGCACAATCCATAAATTTAACATAACTCTCGCTTCTGAATATTCTTATCTTTTATCCGCAGGTGAAACCTCCCCTGATATTTCTAAAAGCTATCCTTTCATAGGTATAGAGGTCTCAATGCTTGGATTAACACTTTTTGATCAGTATTCATATATTGAATTGCTAAGAAATCCATTTTCATCTGGATTGCTAGGTTTCTTCGTATATCTTGGACTACCATTCCATTTTGAACTCCCGCTCCCGTCACAACTTCAGTCTGTCTTCACTGTTAACCCTGTGATTATGAATATGGAATACCTTTTCTACTGGCTGTTCTGGCTAAATTTTGCTCTGGGTTTAACTAATATCCTACCACTTGTCCCATTAGATGGAGGCTATGTTCTGCTTAACATGCCAGCTCTTCAAAAAAATCCCAGGATTAGAAATGCAATAGTTGCAATTATTAGTCTCTCAGTTCTTTTCCTAATACTGTGGCAGTTGATTATACCTAGAATTTGAGGAGCGTTTTCTGGAGTGTGTCACTGTCCCCTTTTTCTATTTTTAAATCAAAATAATTTATAGGAAGTTTGTCAGAATCTGAATATTTTAAGGACTCCTTTTCAAATGAAAGGAAATTGGGGCATAGAGTGCATTCAGTTGGTTCATTTCTAACAAAATAGCATTTCTCGTTGTTATGATAGAAACAATATCTCCCTACCCCTTCCATATTGCTTTATAATTTTTTGGGATTTATTTCTATCTTACCAGTTTGTCTCTCCTGGATAATAGTATGTTTGTAACTACAACTATTATAACACCTATAATTGAGCCTGATACCGCCAAAATTAGTGGATAATAAGAAAACTGGTAATAGATGTGAACATCCACATTTCCTGATTCCACCACTAAATAGTAACTACCAGAAGGTAGCGTTTGGTTTAATGAAACTACTCCATTGACATCAACCCGGTAAATTGGAATAGAACTTCCATTTTGATATATTATAACAACACCATTTCCTTCTAATCCAAAACTCTTCACATATTTCACTCCAAAATCGTTGCCGCTATTAAAATATAGAATACTTCCGGTATTCATCATTTTCTGGGTTGTGGAACCCTGGTTAAAAGGGACGAATATTAATGCAGATAGAATAAACATTATCAAAAATATGATTAATATATTTCTTGACCTTTTCTTTGCTTTTTGAAAAAATCTCTTCTTTATAGGTATAAAATTAGATTCGTTCATGTCTCGCATATCAATAATTTGGAATACTGCATAATACAAAACAAACCATAATGATATGGAGAAAAAGATAACCGAGAGCGGAAAAAAAGTTGCTTCTTGTTCTATGTTGCTAGTAATTAAAAGATAAATTATGAGTACAATTTCTAATAATAGACCTACAAGGGAAACTGTTAAACCAACATTTCTAATTTTTTGACGCTTGTTTATCCTTTGTATTAAATCTAGGTCTATTTGAAGGGTACTCATTTATTTGTATAATTATTGGTTGATTTTAACCTTTTCTTCTTCTCAAGTTCTTCGAACTTCTTAATACCCATTTCCGTTATTGTTACTGCATTGCCTGTATATTCAAGAGGGTTGATATCTTCAAGGCTCTTATTGACCATTTTCTCTATTACATGCTTTAATTTCTCGCCACTTTTCCTTGATTTCATTGATGCCTCTCTAACAATTTCGTGAGCTTCCTGCCGACCATATCCTAACTTGACTAGATTCATAATATATGCTTCCCCTAAAATTAGATCATCTTCCATTAGATTCTCAAGCATCTTTTTTTCATTAACTTTTAACCCATCAAACACATTTGTCATTTTATTGAGGATATCGTCTATTAATACTGAAGTATATGGAATAATGAATCTTTCGGATGCACTATTGGTTAAGTCTCTTTCATGCCAAAGAATTGACGATTCATACATCGGATTTGTAAAACCTCTTATTATTCTTGCAATTGAACAAATATTTTCTGATACGACAGGATTTATTTTTTGCGCCATTGTGCTAGACCCAACTTGCCTTTTTTCATCAAACGGTTCCTGTACTTCTCCAATTTCAGGCCTTTGAAGGTTTCTCACCTCAGTTGAAAATTTTTCCAGAGAGGTAGCTATTGAGGCAATAATTGAAACATACTCTATGTATCTATCACGCCCGACAAGCTGAGTCGGTCCTTCTTCATAACCTAATTCAAGTTTATTCATTACCATTTCTTGAATCTTAAGTGTTGATTCTCCTAATGCAGCACCGGTTCCCACTGCACCCATAAATTTTCCAACAAGAACTCTTTTCTCTGACTCTCTCAGTCTTTCGATATGTCTCATAACTTCATTTAAGTACACATTCATTTTCAAGCCAAAAGTTATAGGAAGCGCGTGTTGACCATGAGTCCTTCCAATCATCGGAGTATTTTTATATTTTATTGCAAGTGTTTTGAGAGCTCTTCCGAGATCAAATAAATCTTCTTCAAGTATTTTGTAAAAATCTTTTAGTTGCAAGGCAGTGGCAGTATCATTGATGTCATTCGAAGTTGCTCCAAGATGGACAAATTTCCCGCTATCCCCAGATGCTTCTGATAAAACCTTGACCATTGCCATTACATCGTGACCAATCTCTTTTTCTATCTCTTTTACCTTGGAAAGTTTAACCCTATTTAGATTTGCATTTTTTGCTATTTTTTCTGCGTCCTTCTTTGGTATTATCCCCAATTCTGCTTCTGAAATCGCTATAGCAGCTTCAACTTTAAGCATATAAGATAGCCTAGATTCTTCTGAAAAAATAGCTTTAACATTATCTCTCCCATACCTGTAGTCTATTGGTGAAATTATCACATGAGCTAATTACATTATATATTCAAATTCTTTCGTGTCTAGTATATAAAAGATAATATTCCTGCTAATACTGATAATATCAGTATGCTATAGAGTAATGCCTTCCTGAGTTTTGTAATAGCGTATTTCCCCATTATTGATTTGGATGATGAAATTTTTATAACTGATAATAGAGGGAATGCAAGAACTATTGCATTTACTACCATTATGCTAAGGGCTATCTGTATGAAGTTATTAAAAAATAATACAACTAATGCCGCTGGTACTATCTCAAAAATATAGAAATTATAGAAGAGCCTGTTCTCCTTGTATTTTGAATTGAAACTTCCCTTTATCTTAAAAGCATCACTGAGGGAATAACTCATACTCATAGAAATTACCATAATTGCTAACAGACTTGCCACCAAAAGACCTATAGCGAACAATATCGGCCCTATTGGACCCATTATAGATTTGAGGTACAAACCTATAGAGTTAACAGGATTATTTTGATCAAAATAACTTTCTGAAATTTTCCAGGCAAATATTACCACAGATACCATAAGAATTTCAGATGTTATCGCACCGATTATTGTACCTTTTGTTTCTCTTTTCATGTTTGAAAGATTTATCCCTCTATCCACGTCCGCAGCCTGATGATAAAATAACATCCAAGGCATCAGAACAGCTCCTACATTGGCAGCCATTAAGAAAAGAAAATTTTTATTGTATACAATTGGATTCAAACCCGATATTATACCCTTTTCAGGATGCACAAAGAAATCAAGAACAACAAATATGAAAAGTATGAAAGATATAGAGACCAGGAAAAATTCTATCTTGCGGTATTTACCGGAAAAAAGTATTATTGAATGAATTAATAGTATTACTATGATTGTCAATAAAACTGGAATTCCAAGTAAAACGCTTGCAGCAGCCGCGCCTGCAAATTCACCTATGTATGCTGAAAAATCAATAATTGCTGTAGAAGAAACCGCGAATATCGTCCACTTATGACCAAAATTTTCTGTAATTAATTTTCCTAATGATTTTCCGGTGACTGCACCTATTCTTGATGCAGTATCTTGAACCAGAAATAATGGAAATGCAAGGAACAAGAGAAATATTATTAGGTGACCTTGATATTGCGCCCCGGACTGAGCAGCAGTAATTATTGAGGGGGAATCAAGATCGGCCATCATAACAACCCATCCCGGTCCCAAAATAGGGAGAAGTTTCAGTAATTTCTTATTCATCTGTTTGTCACCCTGATTCCGGCAGCAGTTTTCTTGTCCACTTTCATTTCTCCATTTTCGCCCGTTATTATAAAAGTATCATTTTCAGATTGCACGTATATATTATTACCTGTCTTTGCTCCATTATTGGCAAGTGCTTTTAAAAAATCCTTATCCTCATAAACAACTCTTCCAACTTTATATTGTCCTCCTGAAACATTTACAAGATTCAGCTCATCAATTTTAGCCGTGACATTTATTGGATTCCCGTGTGGGCACTTTTCAGGATAGCCCATATTTTTGTAGAGATTTTCTAGCATTTTACCGCTGAAACCATGTTCGAGATACATTACCGCCTCGTGGGACTCTTCCCAGGGAACCTCAAGAACAGTGAATGCAAAATATTCTGTTATTCTGTGAGCTCTCATAGCATTCCTAGCTATTCCTCTACCTTTTTCTGTGAATGAAAGACCGTTTCTACCTATCGTTATAATATTATCATCTGCTAGTCTATGTAGTGATTCCCACGCAGTTGGAAGGGAGACTTTAAGCCTTGAGGCTACATCCTTTTCGTTCACTTTTCCGAAACTTTCCTCTATTTCCCATACAGCTAGGATGTAATCCTCAGGATTGTTTTTCATTTGTTCCTAATTAGGTTAACCTAATTAACATTTTCTCTTCTTAAACCATAGCTATAACAATCACTCAATAATTTGCTCTCCCGTACAAAGAATTTTCTTTAGTCCCAAAGTCTAGCTAATAATAAAGGATTTAATTTGAAATAATAGACTTTTAATCCGGACTTTCTTAAGATTATTCAGAATATATTTCCCTGAGGGCTTTGTATACTGCTGAAAAATCCAGCTTTCCAAGCCCCTTCTTTGACGCAACAGAATAAATTTGTGATATTTCAGATGTTATAAGCAAGGGAAACCCTGAAGATTTAGCCATTTCCACCGCATAATTGAGATCTTTTAGTTCATGCTCAAGATTAAACATCGGCGAAAATTCGCTCTTTATTATGTTTTCTTTCTTTAAATCCATAACCTTCGAATATGCTGAGCCTGTTGACAAAACCTTGAATTGAAGTTCTGGATCAATATTATTTGCCTCACCCAACAGTATTGCTTCTGCTAGAATTGCCATATTTGCCCCTAATATTATATTATTAATCATTTTCATTTTTAATCCAAATCCATTTGCCCCAACATAAATAATATTTTTACCCATGCGAGAAAGAATTTTTTTTGTCTTCTCAAATGTTTCGAATTTTCCGCCAACCATTATTGTCAGATCTCCCTTCTCCGCGGACGGAATTGATCCAGTAACAGGTGCATCGATCATTTCAGCATTTTTTGATTCAACTAACTTAGAAAGTTCTATGGATACCTGAGGGGAAATTGTGCTCATATCAATAAAAATTTTGCCTGGGCCCAATGCGTTTAGTATTCCGTCTTGTCCATAAAATACAGATTTTACAGCCTCAGAGTCTGTTAGCATAGTGATAGTATATTTACTAAATTCAACAACTTCTCTTGGGTTATTAGCTATATTAACTTCATTTTTTTTGAATTGCTCTAATTTTTCCTTTGACCTGTTATATAAGATTACATCATATCCCGCTTTCATTATATTTTTTACCATCGGCACTCCCATTTTTCCTAAGCCAATGAATCCAACATTTTCCATGGAACCTTATTTATTCATTATTAATAATCTCATTCATTTGAATACCCAAAACATTTTAGGAGCCTTTTATTAAGAAATTATGAAGCCTTATGTTCATATTAATTTTGCCTGCTCAATAGATGGGAAAATTGCATTGGAAGGTGGAAGACCGTATAAATTTTCAAATTTAGAAGATTTGCAGCGAGTACATCGCTTGAGGTCAGAGGTTGATGCGATACTTGTTGGAAAGAATACGATAAACAGTGATGACCCAAAGCTTGTAGTTAATCCAAAATACTACAGTTCTGATAAAGTGCCAGACGCTGTAGTTTTGGATTCAAGATTGCAAATTAAAGAGTCTGCAAGGGTTTTTGATTATAATAGGAAAGTAATTCTCATAACAGGGAGCGATATTAATTTAAGTCATTTTAAAAATAAAAAGGCAGAAGTTCTGGTTAAGAAATGCGATTCACCAAGGCCGGGAGTAGATTGTATCGTTAAAATACTGGGTGATCTAGAATATAAAAAAATACTTGTAGAAGGCGGAAAGTCAGTTATAACATCTTTTTTAGAGTCACAGTTTTGGGACGAAATTTCCATTTTTTATTCACCTGTTTTTGTTGGTGATAAGGGAGTATCGATGCTTGATTCTATAAGTACAGTAAAAAATGTTACCCTTAATACGGTTACTGGTCTTGGTAACGGTTTTCTTGTAACAATAAAAAGGTAATTAACAAAGAAAAAGATTCCGAAGCATGAGCGGGAAAGATAAGATAGAGTGGGCAATTCAATGGATGCCTGTTCTCAATAGCATAAAACGTGATTTTAGAACTAACAAACCGTTTAAAGGAATGAAGATATCAATGGCTTTACATTTGGAAGCTAAGACTGCTGCATTAGTACTTGCTTTGAAGGAGGGCGGAGCCAATGTTAGAATTGCAGGATGCAATCCGTTGAGCACTGATGATGAAGTCGCAAGATCTTTAAGTGATGATTATGGAGTAGAGGTTTTTGCAAAACGCGGTTTAACCAAGGAGGAGTATTATGAAAATTTACAAAAAGTTCTTGATCAGAGACCAGAAATAATTATTGATGACGGAGGTGATTTGACTACCTTAGCGCATAAAGATTCGGACAAATCAAGCAACATTATAGGAGGAAATGAAGAAACTACTACTGGAGTTATAAGATTGCGCAATATGGAAAATGCTGGTGCATTGAAATTTCCTATGTTTGATGTCAACGACGCAATGATGAAACATCTTTTTGATAAT
The DNA here is from genome assembly GCA_031961395.1 of Thermoplasmatales archaeon I-plasma. Classification (GTDB taxonomy): domain Archaea; phylum Thermoplasmatota; class Thermoplasmata; order Thermoplasmatales; genus JAGDXO01. The sequence continues at coordinate 15,258 of JAVRLO010000003.1, forward strand.
AGATATGGGACTGGTCAGAGCACTATAGACGGAATTATTAATTCTACAAATTTGGTGTTGGCAGGAAAGAAAATAGTAGTCGCCGGTTACGGCTGGTGTGGAAGGGGAATAGCAAACAGAATGCGGGGAATGGGAGCAATTGTTACTGTTACAGAGATTGATCCTGTAAAGGCAATAGAGGCTCATATGGATGGTTTTGAGGTTGATTCAATGAATAATGCTATAAGGACAGCAGATATTGTTATAACGGCAACGGGGATGAAGGACGTAGTCACTCTCGACCACATTAAAAATGCAAAAGAGGGGGTTATCCTATCAAATGCTGGTCACTTTAACAATGAAATTGCAATGAATCAGATAGAGGAAATTTCCAAAGGATATGAAGTTAGGAAAAATGTAAAAGTACATACACTTTATGGAAAGAAAGTATATGTTCTGGCTGACGGGAGACTGGTGAACTTAGCCGCCGGGCAGGGGCATCCTGTAGAAATAATGGATCTTTCTTTTGCTATCCAGGCGCTTACTGCCGAATACATCGCTAAGAATAAACCAGTAGAGAGAAGAGTCTTCCCTGTGCCTGGAGAAATAGATAGGAAGGTTGCAGATATATATTTAAATGCTTACAAAATAAACATTGATAAATTAACAGATGAACAGATTCGATATATGAATTCTTGGGATGAAGGCACTTGATATTTAAAATAAGAAAATAAATATTCTATTTAAAATGTCTTAATTTCCTTCGTTTATTCTTTCTAAAGGCAGTATAGTTTTTCTGAGTCCAGTTTTGAGAAATGATAAATAATTGAAATTACATATGTGCTTGTGCCGTTTGAAAAACTTACTGAAATGATTCTTCCGCGAGACGTAATAGGTGGTCATGGGGCAATTGAAAAGATATATGAGGTATTCAGAAGAATTTCTGATACTGATAAAGTAGTAATCGTGACAGGAAGGAATACATATGAAGTTGCAGGAAAGAAAGTAGAGGAAATACTTGAGACTAAAGGAGTTAATGTTAATGTACTCATTACAGGTGACGCTACTGAGGAAAACGTAGAATATGTTAAAGAAGAAACTAAGAAAATTGGTGCAAAAGTTATAATTGGAGTTGGCGGGGGAACAAAGATTGACATTTCTAAGAAAAGTGCATTCGATCTTAATATTGATTTTATATCTGTACCTACGTCGGCAAGCCACGACGGTGTAGCCAGTCCTAGAGCTTCTATAAAGAAGGGTGATATATCTATTAGTATGGAAGCTTCTATGCCCGTGGCAATAGTGGCTGACACTGAGATAATGGTTAAATCCCCATTCAGATTCCTTGCCTCTGGCGCAGCAGATGTTTTATCAAATCTCACTGCTGTTAAAGACTGGAGTCTGGCTCATAGGCTCAAAGGTGAAAGAATTAGTAGTTCAGCTTATATGATTGCAGAATTTGCGGCAAAGGAGATTATAAATAATTCATCTCAAATAAAACCAAATCTTGAGGAGAGTGTGTGGTTCGTGATGAAACAGATAGCGTTCTCAGGAATAGCTATGAGTGTTGCTGGTTCATCCAGACCCGCATCAGGCTCAGAGCATATGTTTGCTCATGCCGTCGAAGCTATAAGGAAGGGGAATGGTTTGCATGGTGAATTGTGTGGAATAGGAACAATAATATCAATGTACCTTCATGGAGGTGATTGGAGTCTCGTGAAAGACACACTTAAGAATATAGGTGCACCTGTCAAATTAGACCAGGTAGGATTGAATGAGGAGGATGCAATACAGGCCTTGATGATGGCTCATAAGATTAGGCCTGATAGATACACCATACTCGGAGAAAATGGTTTAAGCGAGAACGCTGCAAGAGAGGCACTAAAAATTACAGGAGTTATATGATATGATAATTACATTAGTTCCAAAATATCTAAACAAGGAGGGCTCTACCTTTCAGTTTATATCTCCGCTGAAGGAGTGTAGTACTTGCAATCTTAGGAATGTTTGCTACAATTTAAATGTAAATTCATATTACAAAGTCACAAAAATAAGAGGAAAAGAGCACAATTGCTTCGTTCATGAGGGAAATAAAGTTTACACTGTAGAGGTACAAGAAGAAAGAAAGCCTATTATGATACAAAGAAAAATGGCTAAAGAAGGTGCGATAATTACATACAAGCACGTTAAATGTGATTTTTATGACTGCCCACTTGCTGATGAATGTATTCTTAATTTTGTAAAGGACGAGAGTAAAGTAAGGATCCTTTCACTCAAAGATAAAAAATGTCCTAAAGGGTATGATCTGATTGAGGCAGATATCGAATGAGTCTTCTCGTAGGAATAATTGGCAAACCTAATGTTGGAAAGAGCACATTTTTCTCAGCTCTGACAGAGAATGTTGTGGAAATAGGAAACTACCCATTTACAACAATAGAGTCAAACAAGGGAGTCACTTACGTTAGATCTAAATGCCCTCACGTAGAGCTAGGAAAGAAATGTTCTCCACGTTTTGGAAGATGTAATGACGGGACAAGAATGGTTCCTGTCGAGCTTATAGATGTGGCCGGGCTTGTTCCGGGAGCTCACGAAGGAAAGGGACTTGGGAATAAATTTCTAGATGATTTAAGGAGAGCAGATGGATTTATACAGATAATTGATGGGACGGGTTCACTAGATAGGAACGGAAACTTTGTTGGACATGGAAAATATGATCCTCTTGATGATGCGGAGTTTGTACACAATGAAATAGTATTATGGTTGTCATCAATAATTTCAGACGGACTCATAAAAGGTTTGAGAAAAATTGAGAGTGAAGGAGGGAAGATAGAATCTTTTATTGCCACTAAGGTCTCTGGTCTCGGGATAGATGAAAAAACTGTTTCTATTTCATTGAAACAGGCAGGTGTTCCTTCCAATTTAAGGGAATGGAATGATGATTCGATAAGAAACTTAGCAGAAGACCTTCTTTCCCGTTCCAAACCGAGTATAATAGTCGCAACAAAGGGCGATAGAATGAGTGGAGATGAGAGAAAAGCTCTCTCCGATAAAGGGGTAGTCGTAGTTTCAGGTGATTATGAACTAGTATTGAGGAGAGCTGCAAAATCCGGATACATAGATTATCTTCCAGGCGAAAATAGCTTTAAGATTCTTGATAAGGATAAATTAAGTCAAAGCCAGTTGGAAGCACTTGAAAGAGTCAGGCTATACATGGAAGAAAATAACGGAACCGGAGTTCAGCAGGCGATAGAGAAGCTAGTCTTTAGTATTTTAAAAATGATAGTTGTTTATCCAGTAGAAGATGAGACTCACTGGACAGATAAGCAAGGTAATGTCCTCCCTGATGCTCTCCTTCTAAGGGATGGTTCGACTGCGTTGGATCTGGCATTCAAAATTCATACAGATCTAGGAAATAATTTCATAAGAGCTATTAATGGGAGGAACAAGCGTATTCTCGGCAAGGACTACGTGCTGAAGGATAATGATGTAATAAAAATTATATCTTCCCATTAATGGTCCTGTATAGGGTTATAAGTTCCTCTATAGTTAATTCCTCTGGTCTATTGTTTTCAAATTCCTGAGTATCAACTATATTCTTAATTTTCTTTCTTCTCTTTGAAAATAATTGATTAATAAAGTTTTGGAATCCTTCGTCAAGATTTACATTATTTTTCCTTAGGTTTAGAACGGTGCTATAAACTTTTGGAGGTGGATTGAATTTAGAAGGAGGGACATCAAATCTCTTTTGAATTTGAAACTTTATTTGCATCATTATTGAAAGTTTAGAATAATCCTTAGTCCTGGGTTTTGCTAGAATTCTATCAGCAACTTCTTTTTGTACCATTATTGTGGCAGATTCAAAATCATAACTCCATAATTTTTCAAGAAGGGGTGAAGTAATCTTATAAGGCATATTACTTATAAAAATATCAAAATGGGGCCACTCTATTTTAAGCGCATCGCCTATTATTATTTTAGCATCAGGAAAATTTGTTGAAAGGTGCTTCTCAAATGATGTTTCTTTCTCAATGAGGTAGAGTCTGTGATAATTTTTAATATGGGCAGTAAGAGCTCCCATTCCAGGGCCTATTTCAAGTACGTCCTTTCGGCTGAAATCTAAAGGGGACACTATTTTTTTAGCTATGTATTCATCAATTAGAAAATGTATTCCCGTTGACCTACCTGTTCTCATTTTTTGTTAAATATCTACAATGCTACAAAAAGCCTATGTTTTTCGTCCTTATTTTTTAATTCTCTCAGTATTCTTTCAGTTATCATTTTTTCTGGGTCTCTCAGACCTTTAACTCTACTTTTCAGATCCTGGAAATCTTTAAACGGGCCTTTTTTCCTTTCATCCAATATTTCCCACATAAGGCTTTTTCCTATTCCATATAGAAGATCAAGCTGATGGAGCCTGGTAGTTATTGGTTGTGCAGTGTTGAAGAAATTAACGTACTTTTGCTGATTTGATTCAATAATTGATTTTATTATATATTCTAGTTCACTCTGAGCGCCTGGTGTGAGTTCTTCATATGATATTCTTCTCCTCACACTCAAAATCTTGTCCCTTTTTTCTATCTCTTTGCCTATATACACCTTGTCACCTATTGTCATTACTGCTCCCTGTTTCGGGACAAGCTCAAAAAGCTTTAGTTCATTCTCTCCTATGGCAATAGCTAGAGGGACCCTTTTAAAAGCTTTTTCCTCCATTCTACCCTGTGGAAGAATGTCCAGAATGTATGCGTATTCCTCCAAAAAATCACCTGAACTTCCCAATCGTCTCCATTATCTTGTTTGCCAGGTCCGCATCTAGGTTTTGTATACTCGGATACAAAATTGTTCTAAGTTCATCTACATTTGAAGGCAGAATATCTACTATTTTGGTAGCTGCCTGTTCTTTTAAACCTAAAGATATTAATTCCTTCTGAAGTTCTTTTGCTTCTTTGGCGTGCAATTTTGAAAATTTAGAAGCATGATTGAGTGCCGCTTTCTGCAATTCGGTTAATTCCCTCTTGCTCGATTCTTCTTCTAACAGTTCCTTAGCCTCTGACAGAGGGATATAGTTTATCTTCATAATTTAAATTCACGCCCTCTTAAGATGAACAGGGTGAGATATTACAACTTTTTCTTTATCTTTATCATTTATTTTCACTATATAGTTGGTACCTCTGGTACCTTCAACTACTCCTGTCATTCCCTGAAATCGTTTGAAAGGCATACCATTATGAAATGAAGGTTCAATGTCTATGGCTACCCGGTCTCCTACCTCGAATACCTTAACTAGCCTGTTAACGGGTATGGGCCCTTTCTCACTATGCTTCTTTCGCATCTTATATCTTGTCTTGGCTCTTGGGCCGTGCGACATTTTTGCCATTTTTATCCTCCCTTAATTAACTTCTAATACATTAAGATATTCTATTTTAATATTTACACCGGTAAGGCTACTCAAACTGGGATTAGTCCTACCTTTATCTCCGGTAATAAATTCCTTAATGTATGTGCCAGCTTCAGCTTTTATATATAGAGACAGCCTATCTTCTGCTTTATCCTTTATTTCAATCTTATAGATTTTTCTTCTTCTGACCTTGTCTTTCCTTATTCCTAAAACCCTGAGGGGAGTTTGCTGTTCAATTTCCAGATTGATCAAAGATCCAATGGTCTTCTCTAAACCTTCTACTTTATCTTTATCCACTACTATCCCGACTTCGTAGAGCTTATCAAACCTCTTATCTTTCAGTTCAACAATCTCCTCTTTATTAGCTATGTGAATATCGGTAACTTCCACTCCGCCATTTGAAATTTCTGATACCATTTTTTCTAATTCATCAGGATTAAGGGACCTGAGCTTTGGTTTTATAATTTCAACATAGAATGGTCTTCCATTACCTAACATTAGTGCATCAACATCCTCTCTTCCTGATGAAAAAAAGTTATAGTCTCTTCCTTCTAAAAGCTTCAATACACTAAGACCAATATATTCTGAAACTGATTTTTCATTTTCACGCCCTTTACCAGATATAATCCAGGGGGATTGTGGAATTCCTCTCCTAAGCTTTCTGTATCTGCCATAGATAAAAATTGGTTTTATCCATATATCATAATCGCCTGTTTCCTGTCTTATTGTAAATATTAATTCCGGTTCTTTAAAATCTACTTTTTTCTTGGTTGAATCCTCTATCTTTTTACCTAGATTAAAAGTGAATTCTTGTTTAAAATTTCTACTACCTTTGTATTTCTCATTAATTAAATCCATATCCCTTTTTAAACAATCTTTATCTGTATCTACCCCTAATAAGAATGTATTGAATTTAATATCCTTTGTTTCACGTAAGAATATGGCTAAATATTGATCTACCTGGTTAAGCAAACCGCAACAAAGTTCACATTCTTCAGGATTTGTAACTGCTGGCGTATCCTCTATCTTAAGTCTACGTCTACAGTGTTCGCAGATCTTCATTCATTTTACTTCTACTGTCTTGACTATATTACCCGGTATTCTAATGAATACCTTTGAACCGCATTCGCATTCAAATTGTGCGGTATCGTTCTCATCTTTTAGCTCTCTACCACACCTAACACACTTAAACATTATCCAGATTCACCTTCTTAAAGTCCTTTTCTATTTCAGGAGAATAAGCATCTCCTACAAATTCAAACCCGCATTTTCTGCATCGCCATATACCTGAATGCTCTCTTTTTACTGAAAGGTGATGGCATCTTGGACAAACGTATGTATCTTTCCTCAGGTTCTCCATTTCCAGCCATCTCTTCTTAACAGTAGAGCCGTATCTTGGACCGAACCTACCCGCGCTACCTACTTTCTTAGTTCTTTTTGTCATTTAATCATCTCCCGAATACTCTCTTCCTAAAATCTTTTCCGATTTCTAGTGAAGTATCAACTGCCTTAAAAACCTCTTCCAGTGATAATGATCCGCTGAGACCTTTCTGCATAGCTACTATGTTTCCATTTTCGTCAGTTGCAACCGAAATTCTTGCTGTGGCAACTTCCTCCTCTTCAAGGCTTGGATCAACCATTAGATTTGATCCTATCTTTGCCATTGTTACCATAACTGGAATATGATTAATTGGCAACTGGAAATCCTCTTGTCCAATCTTTGAGGCAGGTACTTTGGCTTCAAGCAAAGCAGATACCGCGCCTATTGTGCTGGCATCTATTAGGTTACCGTCATAATCAAGCACATGAATGTCTATGAAAACAACCCATACCTTTTCGCCCGGTGTTATAACAAGCTTGTCAAGGTCTATCATTTTCGATTCTCTTATAGCCCTGTCTACTACTCTAGCCAGTTCAATTGAATCCTCACTTGGAGGCCCTGATTCAAATGTTGGTGAGGCCATAGGGATAAGTTCAGCGTTAGTTGTAAGTATCCCGCTATTTGGTGTATCCGGGAAAGGTTCACCTTGTTCAATCTTCACACCTACCAGAACTCTCGTATTTCCAAGTCTGACATCTGCTGATCCTTCTGCCCTTGTAACATAATTTGTCATTATTTTAATTTCCCTATACTCATCAAACTTTCTACCATCTATTCTGTTGCCGCCTGAAGATATCTTCTCTAGATAATCTCTTTTTAATCCATAGACAATCTCGTCAGAACTTCTACTCATGATCATCATCCCCTGCATTTTCACTTTTAACCTCTTCTTTAGCCTCTTCTTTTTCCTCAGACCTAGAATACTTTAGAAGAAGGGCCTCTTTCTGTATATTTGATATAAATAGCGCTGCTTTCTTGGACATTTCTATTGCCTGCTGAAATTCATCTCTCGTAAGATTACCATCCATCTGTAGCAATACTACTTCCTGAGTCCTAGGGATTATAGCTAAAGGTACATCTGCTTGACCATAGTTATCTTCTTCTTTATTAAGATCTAGAACTATCTGCCCATCTACTTTCCCGGAAGCGCATCCTACCACCATATCCCTCATTGGTATTCCCGCATCTGCCAGTGCAACGGATGCAGCTGTTAAACCTGCAATTCTGGTTCCTGCATCGGCCTGCAAAACTTCTATGTAAACATCTATACTTGTCCTCGGATACTGCTCAACAAATATTGTTGATTCTAATGCTTCTCCTATTATTTTGCTTATTTCTATTGCTCTTCTATCTGGTCCTGGCCTCTTTCTCTCATCAACGGAGAATGCTGCCATGTTGTATCTTGCATTCACTATTGCTCTCGATGGGTTCTGCGTGTGCTTTGGAAATGCTTCTCTTGGCCCGTAGACCGCTACTATAATTTTGTTGCCACCCCATTCAATATAGGCAGATCCATCTGCCCTGTTAAGTACACCAACCTCAATTTTTATAGGTCTTAACTCATTATATTTTCTTCCATCTATTCTTAACCCATTTTCATCTATTAATTTTATATTACTGACCATGCTCATCTCATTCACCTCGCCTTTTCAAGTATTTCCCTTACCCTGTCTGTAAGCCCGCTAGTGTGGGCTTGCTCCTCAATAAATTTAAGTATTTTGATAACTAACAGAACCTTTTCAGATTCACCATCTACCCACACAATACCGTTCTGACCAAGTTGAATCTTAACGCCCGTCATTTCTTTGATCATATTGACCATTGACCCTCCTTTCCCTATTATCCTGGAGACTTTCGTTGGTTGTACAGAAACAACGTGACCACCCTCAAGTTTTCTCAATCCATTGTCTTTAAGTGATAGCCATATTTGTTTTGATTCTGTTATTTCATTTACCTTAGCAAAAACGGTATCTCCTATGTTCATTATCTTATTTAACTCACCATTTCCTGACTTCCACGGAGTATCGTTTATATGAAGAAATCCAGGGTATGGACCTTTAATGTCAAGTATCCAGAAAGATGGTGCTAAATCTATCACTTTGCCTATAACTTTGTCATTTTTAACCGGATAGTATTTCCCACTTAATGGAATTAAATTAACATAGTTATTATAGAATTGTAAAATTCCCAATTGATAAGCATAGTATTTTCCGTTTTCGTGATAAATTCCATTCCCTTGCTTCATTCCCTGTAAATCAATTTCTTCACCTGGAAGTACAATTTTTTTAACTGTAGAATCCAATTATTTCACCTCATTTCAATAATTTAATATCTGCATTTCCCTTAGTTTTTTTATTAATAAAATCATAAAGTTCATCCTGAATACCGGCCGGAATTTCTATTAATGCAGTGTAACTCCCATCATTTGCCCATTCTTCCTTGTGAATTTGACCAAGTTTTGTCAGTTCAGAATAAACTTTGCCATAATCTTCTCCCGGCACTTTTATCTGCATTTTTACATGTTCGAATTTTATAGGAAGAAGAACTCTTATAGCTTTTAATACTTCTTGCACTTGTTCTTCAGCACTCTTAAATGGATCGACTCTCACCTTAGCCTCTTCCATAGCCTTTTCTATCCTCTGAGGCGGATGTGGAGCTCCTGTTTGAGGGTTCATTGATTCCCTTGAAATTATTTCAACGATCTGTCTCTTCTTCTCCTCAAGCATTTTCCTTCTTTGTTCTGTGGTTAACTGTACCTGGCCTTTCCTTATTATTTCTTTCACTACTGTTTCTAGATCGTCTGTTCCAAATACTTCCTTTATAACTTCGTCGCTTGCCTTATCCCCTTTGCTACTATCTTTGAATATTACATCTGCTGCCAGATATTCTTCAACGTTAACATTTTTTCCAGATTTTATCAAGTCAACAAGTTTTTGATCTATCAGGATCTCAAATCTGTGACCCCTAGTTTCATATCTCGCTACAAGAGCGTCCTCTACCTTGACCATTTAATACCTCACCGGGAACCTATCAGATCCTTGGTCTCCTCAGGTGATAATATCTTGAATTTCTCTTCTCTTGTAACAAGACCGACGCTGAGATTACCAAGAGTCTGACCCTGCTCTAACCCCGCTTTCAGAGCTTTGACTGCGAGGTCTACTGCTTCGTTGAGATTCATGTTATCCTTATATTCTTTCTCAAGTATTTCCATTGCAGCATCTCTACCTGATCCGATGGCGTCTGCCTTATAACCAGTGGACAGACCTGAAGGATCTGTTTCAAATAACCTTACACCAGTCTCATCTATACCTGCTATCAGCAGAGAGGCTCCAAAAGGTCTGACACCTCCATACTGCGTATATTGCTGTAATAAATCACATACCTTCTTTACCAGTGATTCAACTGTTATTTCCTGCCCGTACGTTACTTTTTCAGACTGGGCCTGAACCCTTGCATAATCTATGAGAATCCTCGCATCTCCTATAAGGCCAGAAGTAGCTGCGCCCACATGCCCGTCAATGAGAAATATTTTCTCAATGCTTCTATCATCCACTAATCCGCTCTTGATCCTTTTATCTGCCATCAATAGTGCTCCGTCCTTGTATGTAATGCCAATTGCTGTAGTTCCTCTCTTTACTGCTTCTCTTGCATATTCTACCTGAAATAATCGACCATCAGGGGAAAACACCGTTATGGCCCTATCATATGCCATTTGTGCTGACTGCATAATTTCACCTGCTTTATTCGTATATGCTAATAACGTTATAAATCTTTATGATAAATTTTAAAATGAATAAATAGAAAGATTATCCTCCTCTATAAAATGCAGTTCTCCTGGAAGAACCAAAGTTAAAGGTGGCTTCAAACTTCTTTCGTTTCTTAGTTTAGCTATGCTACCGTACTTTATGGTTTCGTCATCACTTCCAATGCTACTCAATGCCCCCAATTTAGTATTTTCAACGAATAAGCCGCCTTTTATATTGTTTTCCATCCAGAGCAGTTCATCTATTGCCTCTTCTATGGTCATCGGAGGTGAAATATCAAGAAGTATTATTGTATGAAGCTTAGAATCGAAGTTTCTTTTT
>JAVRLO010000004.1:0-24782 GCA_031961395.1 Thermoplasmatales archaeon I-plasma
TGAACCGTAATCCTCATATGGGAAATACCTACGAAAAAACCTGCAATATACCCTATTATACCTATTAATATTGCGGCTTGCTTTTTGGTCACATTTGACCCTACAAGAGCCCCTACGGCAATAGAAAGATTATTTCCTGAAACAATTGCAGCTAGTATAAAAATTGAAATTAGAACGAAAAAATCAATCAACTTGTCACCGCTGTAACTATTTGTATCAGAATGTCTGCTATATCCTGATTCTGATCCAGAAGGTCATCAACTTTATGTATAACCGATGAAAGATGTATGAAGGATAGATAACTGATCATTTTAGAATCAACATACAATCTATCTAACAGTTCATCCTTTATATCATCGACCTTCTCCTCCATTTTTCCAATATTAGACCATTCTATGATTATGCTCCTTACGTCTTCATCGGAGACCATTTTTTCCAAATTATTTAATGAATCACTATTATACACAAGAGCTCTATTTATCTCTTCATAATAGTTGCACACTATTTCCGATTCCTTTGCAGGTGCTTCTGATAAATAATTGTTAAATCTTGCTATTTCACGACTAATATAATTAAGTGTGTCTAGAATATCGTCACTCCTATCCACTAGTTCTAGAAAAGAATCTGTTAAAGATGGATTTACAGCACCACTAGTAATGCTGTTCTTAAGTTCAAAAGTTATCGAGTCTCCTTCAACCTCCAGCTCCTTTATTTTATCTTTTATTGAAGCAAGATCTATCTTGGAACTGCAACTGAGCATTTTCCTCAGGTCATCGTTTGCTTGCTGACCCAACCTAGCATATTCTCCAATTTTAATAAAAAGGCTTTTTTCTCCTGTAATAAAAAAATCTTTTAGTGACTTTTTGAAATTCATAATTTTCTGACCCGGTAATGATATATTTATATTTTAATTATTTGAAAAAATTTAATTTAAAAAGTAAATTATAAGCTAATGAAACAATTAGGAAATTGATAATAAAAATACAAAATGGAGCAAAGTAAGAATTGTGAATACAGAAAAGAAAAAGGCTAATTAAAAGAAAATGGATAATATTGTGTTCAAAGGAAAAAAGCATAAATAAATAGTTCTTCAAAGAAAATTATCAAAAAAAATTCAGCTTAAACAGGAGCAGGTGGCATTCTAGCCTTCGCTTCGTTTATAATAGCTTGAACCTTCTTCTTGAAATCTGGAAATTCATCAGGTCCCTTTGGATAGGAATCATACATCTTGTTAAGTTTTTTCATGGTATCCACAGTCCAGATAAGATCCTTAAATGTTTTCATTGCTTTGACTCCCCTTATGACTTTCCCCATTTTACTTGTCAGTGAAAGTTCCGGGATTCTCCCATAAGTTATTTCAACTGCTTCTTCGTAAGTTATGAAACTCTTCATTCCATAATCTATGTCGTGATCATTCATAGACTGGAGAAAGATCCTGAAGGCCTCCATTCCAGCCATTTTGCTTCCATATTGTTTATTGTACTGTATGTTAAAGTCCCACAGTTCATTTAAACCACAGTTATTAATCTGTGAACATTCAGCAGCTCTCTTCCCTGCTAGTATTCCACCTATTAGAGCTGGACCAATACCTCCTGCGCTGAGCGGATTAGGAGAGGCCATTGAATCACCAGCACCAATATAGCCCGGAAATACCATACTTTCCATTTGTCGTCTCACACTCACGCTCCAGTATCCTTCCCCGTTCTTATATGAATTATCAACTTGGAATTTTTTCATTATCTTATTCCACTTTACGTACTTCTCAATCAATGATCTGAGGTTGTCATTTTGTCCAAGTTTCGCATTTCTAATTTCTAGGCTCTTATGCTGTACGCCCAAACCCACGTTCACTCTTCCATCTTTCTTTGGGAACACCCATCCATATCCTCCTGGAGCCATTTTTTGATTCAGGTGGATAAGTGCATTTTTCGGGTCGTAAAATTTAGGGTCATTATCAAACTCTTCAAGTTTATAAATAAATCGACCTGTAAGTTCAAGGTCTTCATAATCTATTTCCCTGTCAATATATATATTATCAGGCAATTTTCTTCTTAAAAGTGAAGATATACCGAGTGCATCTATTACCACCTTTGCTCTAATTTTTTCGTATTCTCCCTTGTCATTTCTTCCAATTACACCTACGACCTTCCCATCCTCTAAAATTGGTGCCTCTATATTGAATCCGCCCCTGAACTCAACATTATTCTTTATGGCACTATTAAAAAGAGTGGCTCCAAAAATTGGTCTTTCTAAACTAAAACCCTCACCTTCAAACGGCAGTTTATAATCAAGATCCGGGGATAATGCGGCTACCCCGTCCACCGGTATTCCCAGATCCTCTCCATTAAAAATATTTCCTAGGTTCTTCTTTACATAATCTATATGTGATTTAGCAACAGCGTCGCCACATACCCAACCCCAAACTGTCTTCTTTCCAGGTTCATTTTCACTATTTTTATCTAAAAGTAATACTCTACTTCCCATTTTTCCGGCCATTGATGCGGCTACAGAGCCAGCAACTCCTGCTCCAGCCACTATTACATCGTAATCCTGCATAGAGCTTTAATCACCTCGATTATTTAAAATATATTTTGTAGTCATCAATACTAATCTTAATACTAAATCCTCAAGATCGCTCATAAACAATTAGAACTGCCTGATATTTACTATCGACGAGTACAACTCCTCCATAGGTACTGCTAAATGTTATATCTAATGTTTTGGTGGAGTTTGCAGCAATGTATACCGAACTGACAGTTTCATTTGAAGTTACGGTCATAGTTGCATTCTCTATCCTGAATACGGAACTGCTGTTAAGTCCGTAAACCGAGAAGGTATCATTAAGACCCCTGTTTGAAAATGTTATATTAGTATTGTTACTATTTGTATATACAAGATTTGGGTCAATATCTTCATCGAGGCTCACAACTGTCAAATCCCTTACGAATTTGAAATTTTTCGGGGTTGTTGAAACGTTTATGAATATAACATGATAACCTATCGCAGAATCATTTATTGGAGTATAGGTGATATGAATTTCTCTACTCCCGTGTTCTGGAAGCGAGGCATTTAAGGGACTGGTAACATTAAACCCTGGTATTTTTTCTGGGAATACGGAAAGTGATATTGAAACGTTATTAACATTCTGTACTTCCAGCGTAAGATTTTCAGATCCGAATATGGTACTATTCATTAGAATGAAGTTATTCCCTTGGCTCAGGTTAACGTTAACACTTTCCGGCATCATGTGCTCCTCTATTGGAACAGGGGAAAAACACAGTATTATAAGTAGAATCGCAACTACACCTACTAAGATCTCCTTCTTTCCGGGTTTTGAAATATCATTTAGTGGAGGAGGATGGTTAAGACCTAGTATTATTATAATTACAGCAAAAATTATCCATGATAAATAGTATATACCCAAAACAATCAGCAATATCAGAAAAGCATAACTGAAATATTTTGCCTTATCACCTAGAAGCCCCCTAGCAATATGGCCACCATCCAGTTGCCCAACAGGGAATAGGTTTATAGCTGTTACAAGAAATCCTACCCACGCCGCAAAAGCAACAGGATGAACATTTGACGTATAAATGAATGGGACTATTGAATATATTGCAGGAAGACTAATCTGATATGAAACCTGAGTGGATGTTACAATCACAGGATGCTGAACATTCCCCAGATAAGCTCCTATAACGCCTACGATTATACTCATTATAAAACCTACAATAGGACCGGCCGCTCCTACTTTTATGAGGGTTTTACGGTCAGGAAGAGGATCTCTCAACGAAATAAAGGCTCCAAGGGTACCTAGGATAGTAGGAGCCGGTATAAAAAAAGGGAGGGACGCAGCAACTCCATTTCTTCGAGCTACAAAGTAATGTCCAAGTTCGTGAGAGCCAAGTATAATCATTAGAGGAAGTGAAAAGTAAATAAAGCCATAGAAGTATTGTATAGGTCCATTAGTTGGTATATCAAAATAGCCAACATAAAGCTGCTCCCCTACGTATATAGTCGATGCAAGAGTAGCAACTAGCAAAACGATGTTAACCCATATTCCAAACTTTCTACCTTTTCTTCTCTTAATAACTGCTAGAACGAAATCTGATCCTGGCTCATTTCTCTTAGTGATGATAGGGATGTAGTCCAGCGCTTTGAGTTCAGCATTCATTTCGCGGAAATCCTTTTCAAGATTGCCTGATGAAATAACGAAGAATTCGTATAGCCCTTGCTGTTCTTCTGAAACTTTTGTCACCGTAAAATATTTTCTAACTATTCTCTCTATGGAATCCCTCTCATCGTCAGTTATATGTTATCGCCTCTGCTATTTCCTTCCATTGTAAATTTTGCTTTAAAACTTTGCCCTGGGCATAAGTCTTATTTCCCCCTCCTTTAGTAAAGCCTTTCTTTTCAAGTATCCTCAGGAGATCAATAGCGGAAATAGAATCATCTGCCGACGCAATTCTTATTCTCTCTTCAGAAATGATTATTGCGGCATTATTCTTCACACTTTTTGAAATGTCATCAGCAATTATTTCGTTTGTTGTTATTATCCTTAGCGGATGATTATTGAATGTAACGGAATGCTCATCAATTCCTGAAGACAAGGCCTTCCTGATGTCTGCAATTTCTTTCCTAGCGGAATTATAAACAGATACTGGATCACTGCCTATGCGATCTTTTATGTTTCTAAGTTCTTCTTCATTCTTTTGAACTATTTCAACGGCTGATTTGCCAGCGGAAAAGTGAAACCTTAAAACTCCATCCTGTATTTTCTCTACCTTTATGATCTTGATAAGCCCTATCTCTCCAGTTCTGTCTACATGAGTCCCACCACAGCCTTCTGCATCTATCCCTGGAATCTCTACGAGTCTTAGCAGATTACCCTCCGGTATCCCGCCCTGATACAGTATGAAACCATATTTTTCTTCAGCCTTGTTTCTCTCTACAAATTCCTTATGCAAAGGCATATCCATTCTAACAATCTCATTGGCTCTATCTTCAATAGATTTCAACTCTTTATCACTGATATCCTTATAGTGTGTGATATCAAGCCTGCTGATTTGCGGTTCCTTTTGTGCTCCAGATTGCCATACATGAGGGCCCAGGATATATCTTATAGAAGAAAGCAAAATGTGGGTTGCAGAATGGTTTCGCATAAGTCTCTCTCTTCTGTCCTTATCAATCACTCCTAGAACAATATCCCCCTTCTTTATGCCAGAGATATCATCAACATAATGTAAAACAACATTATCTACTATTTTCACATCCACAACTGAATATTTCCTTCCGTTAACAATGAGATAGCCTCTATCCGCCTGTTGGCCTCCTCCTTCAGGATAAAAAGCAGTTGATTCTAATATCAAGGCATTTCCTTCTATTGAAATTACACTGCTCTTAAATTCAAACATTTTCTCATTCTCGTAATAAAGTTTCTTTGTAGGAGGGTATTTCCCTTTTAGAATTATTTTCTTATTCTCGGTTTCATTCTTCACATTACTGAAGCCCTTTACCTTGCTTATGCTTTCAGGAAGACTTATTGATAATGCCGCGCACCTTTCTTTAATATATTCAACGGGAAGACCATTTGACTGGAAAAGCAATTGGATGCTTTCCTCTGAGATTTTCCCATCTTTTGAATATTTCTTGATTAAAGAATCACCTTTTAATAGCAATTCATTAAATCTTTCAGTCTCTAATTGCACGATCTCCCTGGCAGATTTTTCAAGTCTCAAATCCAGGATATCCTTAAACCTCTCCTTCTGCGCCTCTATCAGGTCCCACAGCGTTATATTAATCTTCAGTTTTTGTAAAGCAAGAAGAGACCTTCTTATCATCATTCTGAGAACATAGCCGGCCTTGGAGTTGGATGGTACCAGACCATCGAAAAGTAAAAAAGTGAGTGCCCTGGAATGGTCAGAGAGCATGTATATTAAAGACAGTTTTTCCATAACTTCCCTATCTTCTACTGGCAGGCTATTTAGAAACTTTATTTCTGAACCGTCTTCCAATGTGGAACTTCTTATAAATTCTTTAAGGAAAGAAGGAGTGGTTATTTTAACATCATCCATTAGAGTCCTTACCATATCTGGATACAATGCCTCAAAAATTGTTTCAGTACCTTGAGACAACCAGGTAAATCTATCAATTCCATATCCAGTATCCACAATTCTATTCTCCATTTTTTTATAGCGTATTCCATCAATTTCGTAATCGCCATTTATGTCTTCGACCATATCCATAAAAACAAGGGTGGCAACTTCCAATCCTCTCACCATAACTTCTACGGCTGAACCTGCATTACCGCCGCCAGACCATGGTTTTTCTTTGTAAGTGACTTCGATGGGATTGACACCAAGATGTTCCAAGAATTTTCTCGAATACTCGACGGCCTTATCTTTCCAATAAATCTCGTTTCCAGGAAAATTAAAAGATTTTGCACCACCCATTTCAAAAACTGATAGATGCCTACCTGTTTTTCCTACATTATCAAGATCTACAGTTCTTATGCATGGCTGAGAAATTACGAGAGGATTTCCTGGAGGTGGAACTTTTCCTGATGTAACATGTGGCTGGAAATCATAAATGCTTGCATTGACAAGATAGACATCCTCTCTCCACCTGGCAACTATTGGATATCTCTTAATCCTCTTATGTCCTTGTTTTTCAAAAAAGGATAGGAATTCTTCTCTCATCTCTTCAAGTGAATATTTTCTGGTGGTAGGCGGATTCAAGATAAATGAATAAGGATCACACGGAGCCTCCCCACATGTCTCCCTATCTTTATCTATCGTCCAGAAATATGATCCACATTTAGGACATTTTTTCTTCTCGTATCCGTTTTCCAGAAAGAATTTCAAAGGTTCTTCTTCTAAAGGCACATATCCAGTAGGAAAACCTATTTTAAATGCTTTTTTCTATTCCATTGTGATAATAACCTTATATGATGAGAAGGGTGCAATAGCCTTTTCCAATAGGGCGGGACTGATGTACATACCTGGAATAGGAAATATTAACACGTCAGATTTTGACATTTCAAAGAAAAATGTTGAACTGGGAACAAGGACATTTTGGATAAGAAAAGCAACGGTTGAGGATGTTTCACAATCATTAGAAAGAGCACCTCAAATTGTTCTCCCTAAAGATGTGCTTTACATAGGCTATAAGATGAATTTCCCCGGAATAGATGAATTACTTGAAATAGGGGGAGGTTCAGGCGGTTTTGCAATCCTTTCTTCATTATTATTCCATATTAGGATAAAGTCATACGAACTGAATAAATCCGTCTATAACATAATGAAAAAGAATATTAAAAGATTCGAACTTGAAGATAGCATTGAAGCGATTAATGAGGATGGGAATCAGGCACCAATAGAAAATCATAAGAATATATTTATCGACAATCCCGAACCTTGGAATTTTCTAAAAGGGAAGATAAAAAATGCGGAAAATATAGGCAGTATATTACCAACTTACTCACAGGCGGAAATTTTTTCGCGATTTATGAAAGAAAACTATTTTGAAGTTAGTATACATGAAATAATAGATATACCCATTAAAATTAGTGAAATCGGTATCAGACCTGAATCTAATATACTGTATCATACTGGTTTCATAGTGACAGGAATGAGGAGGTGATAATATGGATGATGTAAAGAGAAAAACACTGGAAAAGCAAGGCTACAAGATAGTCGGTAATCATTCAGCTGTTAAACTGTGTCATTGGATGAGACAGTCATTGTATTACAACAGACCGTGTTATAAACAGACTTTCTACGGGATAGAGAGCCATAGATGCATTCAAATGACGCCAGCACTGGACTGGTGCTCTGAAAACTGTCTCTTCTGCTGGAGAGCCCAAGGGTGGGACGGAGTTAAAATTCCCAAAGAGGATGATGCTTCTGAAATACTGGAAGGCAGTATAGTAGCTCAGCGGCAATTGCTTACTGGCTTCAAGGGAGATAAGAGGACAGACATAGGAAAATGGCTAGAAGCTCAGCAGCCAAGGCATATGGCAATTTCACTAACGGGAGAGCCAACCCTGTACAGTAAATTAAATGATCTTCTGGCTGAAGCAAAGAAGAGGAAAATATCCACATTTCTTGTTACCAATGGAACGAATCCAGAGGCTCTGGAAAAACTGGAAGTACTTCCAACTCAGCTTTATGTTACTGTAGCAGCCCCAAATGAAAAGATATTCAAGGAGCTTCTTAACCCTGTTTATAGCAATGGATGGGAAAAATTGAACAGAACACTTGAATTGTTGCCATCCCTGGAAACAAGAATTGTGATAAGGCATACACTTGTGAAGGACTACAACCTTGGTTTCATTGAAGAATACTACAGACTTGACAAGAAAGCTGATCCAGATTTCATTGAAAACAAAGGGTATGTTCATGTAGGAGGGTCAAAGGGAAGATTATCCATAAGCAATATGCCGTCTCACGAAGAAATAAGAGATTTCTCAAGCAGATTAAACGGTTATCTTAACTATGATTTTGGCGGTGAAAGAGAGGATTCAAGGATAGTACTCCTTAGCAAAGATAAAAGA
Organism: Thermoplasmatales archaeon I-plasma; assembly: GCA_031961395.1. Classification (GTDB taxonomy): domain Archaea; phylum Thermoplasmatota; class Thermoplasmata; order Thermoplasmatales; genus JAGDXO01. The sequence goes on from JAVRLO010000004.1 coordinate 8,555, forward strand.
AAGAATTTAATAGATTTTAATTCTATTTAATTAATTTATTAAGTCTAAACAAAAATTGAGGAACATATTTATATTCAGTTATACTTTTTATCTGGGGATTTAATTGGTCGAAGTCCTAGATTATGATATAGTTGTTGTAGGATCTGGACTTGCAGGCCTCAGAGCAGCCATTGAGGCGGCAAGGGTAGGTCAAGGAAAATTAAAAATTGCAATAATAGCAAAGAACCAGCTTATGAGGGCTCACTCAATATCCGCAGAAGGTGGATCGGCCGCTGTTCTTTATGAGGATGAAGGTGACTCTTTTGACCTGCACGCATACGACACTATTAAGGGATCAGATTACCTCGCAGATCAAGATGTTGTTGAATTTTTTGTAAGGCAATGCCCTATTGATGTTCTGGAACTCGAGCACTGGGGGTTGCCCTGGGCAAGAAGAGATGACGGGAGGGTTGCCCAGAGGCCTTTTGGCGGGCATTCATATCCAAGAGCAACTTTTGCATCTGATAGAACAGGATTCTATGAGATTCACACTTTATACGACACATTACTGAAATACGGAAATGTTGATAAGTACAATGAGCAGTTTGCCCTTGATTTCCTTATTGACAATGGAAAATTCAGAGGTGTCGTGGCTATAGATGTTGCGACCGGAGAGATAAGGATATTCAAAGCAAGGGCAGGAATAATAGCTACCGGAGGTCTTGGTAGATTGTATGGGTATACAACTTACTCTCATCTGGTTACTGGAGATGGGCTTGCAATAGCTCTTCGTAGAGGTATGGAGTTGAAGGACATAGAATTCGTACAGTTCCATCCAACTGGGCTCGTTCCTTCTGGAATATTAATAACAGAGGGGGTAAGAGGGGATGGAGGTATTCTCAGGAACGCGAATGGAGAGCGTTTTATGGAAAAATATGCTCCTAGTGTCAAAGATCTAGCTCCAAGGGATATAGTGTCTAGAAGCATGATGACAGAAATACTCCAGGGAAGAGGGTTTAAGGGTCCGAACGGCCTTGACTACGTTCTTCTAGATTTCTCACCTATAGGTGCTGAAAAAATTAAGGAAAAACTTTCTCAGGTAAGGGAGATAGGAATTCACTACGTTGGAATAGATCCGGTTGATTCTCCACTTCCCGTTAGACCGGCAGCCCATTATACCATGGGCGGAATACATGTTACTAACACCGGTTTTACGGGAATAGAAGGTCTTTGGGCAGCAGGTGAAGCATCTTGTCTCTCAGTTCACGGTTCAAATAGACTGGGTGCAAACTCCACAAGTGAGTGCGTAGTTTTTGGTAAAGTAACAGGCGGAGAAGCAGCAAAATGGTTGCTTAAAAATCCAAAGGGTGCAGAGCTACGGGAAGGAGACCGTAAACACGCTGAAGATATAGTAGCGGAAATGTACAATCAAAAGGGAGACAATGATCCATATGAGATCAAGAGACAATTATGGTCAATTATGGACAGGGATGTCTATGTATTCAGGGACGAAAATGGGTTGACACGGGGTCTGAAGGATATAAGAGAATTAATACAGAAGAGCAAGAGTATCACTATCAAGGAACACGGGAACGTCTACAATCAAAATCTAATAGGAGCTTTTGAAATGAGAAATCTCGTAGAACTTGCGGAAGTGGTAGTTGCTGGAGCTCTTGAAAGGAGAGAAAGCAGGGGTTCGCACTTTAGGACTGACTACCCGAAGAGGGATGACGAGAATTTCCTGAAACATACTATAATTAAAAAAGTGGACGGGAAGATAGCTATATCTTACATACCCGTCAAGATAACTAAGTGGCAGCCTAAACCGAGGGTTTATTGAGGTGATGGAATGGCAATAGAAAATAAAAAAGGATGGATATCCTGGTTTAACCCGATTAAGTATGGATTTGACAGATGGCTTTTTGCCTTGCACAGATTCACTGGAATAGTGATAGGACTTTATCTAATGGCACACGTTTTTGAAACATCGAACATACTCAAGGGGCAATTAACTTGGAATAATGTCATGGTCTTATTGGACTGGCCATTCGGGGTTCATATCGGGCCATATATACTATCTGCTCTGCTTTTAGTTGTGGTATTTCATGCTCTGAACGGCTTGAGGCTAACAATAGTTGAAAATGGTCTCATGTTAACTAGGCCTTACAGGCCGGAATACCCTTACAAGCCTAAATCACTTGCAGGCTGGAATTTTGCTCTTAAAATTATTCTGGGTATACTTATGCTAGTCATAAGCATATTTGGCATAGTTTATATATTTACAGGGGTGATACTATGAAAGAGTCAAAAATAATGCTTATACAGTATCTTACTGGATTGTTTATTCTTGTACTTGGAACATTCCACATGCTTTTACTAAGTGTATTGGCCCCAACTTCAAATAAGATATTATATCAATACTCATCTCCAACAAATCACACTCTTATCGGCGGCACTTTATATTATACCACAGTTACAGCCATTTATCATACTCTGTTATGGGGCTCGATATTTGAACTTCTCTTGACATTTCTGGTATTCCACATATTCAATGGGTTTAGAATAATACTGTCAGAGCAATTCCCCGGAGCAAAGGCGGAAAAGATCATAACTTATTCTATGCTCGTAATAGGTTTAATAATATTCATATGGGGTTCCAGAACTATAGTGCTTATGCTTATGCAGGGAGGGATTTAAATGGAACTAATTTTGAAGGGATTTGGAGAAGTTGTGAAGACTGTAACGTTTAGGGTAAGAAGATATGATCCGGAGAAAAAAGAAATGCCAAGGTACATGGAGTATAAGGTACCCGTTCAGAAAGGTATGACGGTACTTGATGGTATATTATACATAAAAGAGCATCTTGACCCTTCTCTTGCGGCCAGATATTCTTGCAGGATGGGTATATGCGGTTCATGTGCAATGATCATCAATGGAAGGGAAAGACTTGCCTGCCAGACACAGATCCTAGAGCTAAACAAAGATTTAATAAAATTAGACCCGCTAGGAAATTATGAGACTGTGAAAGATCTGGTTCCTGACCTCAATAAGCTATTCAAGAACCATGAAAGTGTTAAGCCCTACATTGTGAGGGAAGAAGCAGAACCATATGGGGAGTATTTACAGCTTCCTGAAGAAAGGGAAAAGTATGCTATGTTTACAGAATGCATAATGTGCGGTGCATGTCTTTCAGCCTGTCCTACCATGGCAACAGACGATCTTTATCTAGGACCACAGGCCCTTGCTCAGGCTTACAGATATATTGCGGACAGCAGAGATGCAGGATTTAATGAGAGACTTAATCTTCTGGACTCAAAGCACGGTGTCTGGAGATGCCACTTTGCTGGTGCGTGCTCTGATGTATGTCCCAAAGGAGTTGATCCAGCTCTGGCCATTCAACTTCTGAGAGGTGTTTTGTCGAAGAACATTTTCATTAAATATAAACAGAACCCCGCTAAATTGGGACCTGAGAGAGCTTCTGTAAAAGAAGTTCTTTAATTTTATTTTTATTTTAATATAAATTTAAATTTTTAAGGACTAATCACAAAAATATAAATTTCTATAAACAATAAGGGATAGATGAGCTTGACCCCTGATTTGGCTGCTTTTGCTCTAGCAGTCGTGGTAGTACCTATATTAGTGTCTGCCTTACTGGCAGTTGCGCATTATTTCTCCCCAAAAGCATACGGAAAATATACATATGACAACTATGAATGCGGTGAAGTTGCCACAGGTGATTATCAGGCGCCGCTTCCTTTGCAATACTATTTCTTTGTTATGGCTTTCGTGATTTTTGACGTCGATTTTCTATTACTTTTACCGTGGGCTGGTGCTGTTAAGACTCTTGGAATAGGTGTATTCCTGAATGTGGTATTATTTATAGCGATAATGCTGTTTGGACTTTTTTACGCAATAAAGAAAGGATATATGAGGTGGTCTAATGTCGGATAGTATACTGTTAACTACTCTTGATGAAGCGATGAGATGGGGCAAAGGAAAATCTTTGTGGCCTTTTACATTTGGTCTTGCCTGCTGCGCAATTGAGATGATGTCAGCTATGGGTCCAGATTACGACTGGGCCAGATTCGGAGCTGATGTATTTAGAGACTCTCCAAGACATGCGGATCTAATGATAGTTTCAGGAACAGTTACGAAGAAAATGGCACCAAGAATCAGAAGGTTATATGATCAGATGGCTTTTCCAAAATATGTAATTTCAATGGGAGCCTGTGCCTCAGCAGGAGGGCCTTATGTGAGAGGTTATTCAGTAGTTGATGGAGTCGATCAGGTTGTTCCAGTTGACGTTTATGTATACGGCTGTCCTCCTAGGCCGGAGTCGTTGATTAGCGCCTTGAAGCAGCTACAGGATGGTATTGTTTCTGGGAAGGTGAAACATTGATTCCCGTGGAATCAGAATCAACGTCAAAGGATGGGACCAAGATTGTCTACGTATCAAAGGAGAATCTTTTCCAGTTTATGAAGGAAAAGAAAGAAGAGGGATATGACATACTTCTAATGGTCACAGGTGTGGATTACGTTGACCACCTTGAAGTTGTTTATCATCTGCTCTCCACTTCTACCGGAAGCAGATTGGTTGTCAAGACAAAGACAGACGGTGAGGTAGACTCAATGACTCCCTTATGGGCTGGAGCAAACTGGCACGAGAGGGAGACATGGGATCTGGTAGGCATAAAATTTAAAGGGCATCCAAATCTAAAAAGGATTCTATTGGCAGAGGGATGGGTAGGTCATCCATTAAGGAAAGATTATCCAATGGAGAAAAAACAGTACGTCAACCTTAAGGAGGATGGAGAAGATTATGTTTCATTCGATCCTAGGGAGGGGTATTGAATGCAGGATAAACTTATAGAAGTTAATTTTGGACCACAACACCCTTCAACACACGGTGTTCTAAGAATAAAAGTGAAGTTAGATGGTGAAATTATACAAGATGCTTATCCTGTTATTGGATATCTCCACAGGAATGCAGAAAAACTTTCGGAAATGGGAGCTTATCCTAAAGCGCTAATATTTATAGATAGGCTAGATTATGTTGCATCTCTCAACAATGAACTGGGTTATGTTCTATCTGCAGAGAAATTGATGGATGTACCAGTTCCTGAAAGGGCACAATGGATAAGAATGATGCTGGTGGAACTAAACAGGATAGCATCACATCTTACATGGCTGGGCACGCACGGTCTGGATATGGGTATGCTTACGCCATACTTCTACTGCTGGAGAGAGAGAGAACGTATCCTAAGGATATTTGATGAAATAACGGGAAGCAGACTTCTGTACAATTATTTTGCCATCGGCGGTGTCTATTCAGATATCACTCCTAAAGCAATGGATATGATTAAGGAGTTTACTTCAGATTTTGGATCTAAATTGGAAGAAATTCAGGCAATATTTGCAAAGAATTATATTTATGTTAAGAGAACAAGAGATGTTGGTAAATTAAGTCTAGAGGATGCCCTTTCATATGGAGTTACTGGCCCTCTCCTAAGGGCCTCAGGGAAAAAGTGGGATCTGAGAAAAAATCAACCTTACCTGTATTATGATCAAGTGAATTTTGACGTTCCGGTAAGGCAGGAAGGGGATGTATATGCAAGATTCCTGGTCAAGATAGAAGAGATGAGGCAAAGCCTGAAGATAGTCCAGCAAGTGATGGGTAAGATACCAGAAGGAGAATTCTACAATAAAAAATTCTCTAAGCCTATGCTTGTGAGACTGAAAGGTACCGGCGAGAGTTATGTACCAACAGAATCTCCCAAAGGAGAATATGGCATCTATTTAATAGGAAATGGCTCCACAATACCATACAGAGTTAGAATTAGAAGTCCTAGTTTTGCTAATCTATCAGCACTCCCAATAATGCTAAAAGGATATAAGATAGCTGACCTCACAGCAACCGTAAGCTCATTGGACCCGGTATTTGGGGAGGTGGATAGATGAATTTATTCTTCTTCTTAATGAGTATTCTCTATGGAATTCTGAAATTCCTTCACATCGATTTTGTTCCATTTATTTGGTACGGATATCCTATAGGATTATGGATAGCGTATCTCATTGTTGCACTGGTGGAAGTAGTACTTGTATTTGCTCTCGCAATGATAGTCGTTGTAATACTCGTTTACGTATTCAGAAAATACATGGCAGACCTCCAGAATAGAATTGGACCAAATAGGATTGGACCGTGGGGAACTCTTCAGTTAGTGGCAGATGTTTTTAAGCTTCTCCAGAAACAGGATATTGTTCCTGTTAATGCAGACAGAATTGCATTTAAAATAGCTCCATACATAGTATTCACTCCAGTAATACTAGGATTTATCCTTATTCCATTTGGAAATGTGTCAATATTAAACCTAATGGTGACAAATTTCCAGTATACTGTGTTATTCCTTGTTGCAGTTATGATAATTTCACCATTAGGGGAAATAATTGGCGGCCTTTCATCCCACAATAAATTTTCTTTATACGGGGCTCTAAGATCAGCAGCACAGGATATAGGATATGAAGTTCCAATGATGATCTCTCTCATATCCGTTATAATTCTTGCTGGAAGTTATTCGGCAAATGAAATAGTATATGCGCAGAGAAACATTCCATTCATAATCCCTGAAATACTGGGATTCATAGTTTTCTTCCTGTCGATGATAGCTAAGCAATCAATACCTCCATTTGACCTACCTGAAAGCGGCAGTGAACTAGTAAGCGGATTTTCAACTGAATATTCAGGTATGAGATATGGTATATTCTACATGGCTAATTTTGGATTTATGGCGCTGGCATCATTCGTTGTCGCTACTCTTTATCTAGGAGGGTGGGAAGGACCGTTTAGCATTATTCCAGGACTTGTATGGCTTATAATAAAGGCTGCTGTTTTTATGGTTATATTCCTTCTTTCATGGATTGCTCTTGGTAGGACGAGGGTTGATCAGTTCCTCAACATGGGCTGGAAATATCTTATCCCATTGAGTATATTGAATTTAATCATTAGCACTGGTCTTGTTTTATATGCAGGAGCGTGGTTCTAAATGACACAGAGCGATAAGCAGGTTGGACCTATTTCAGGGATAGGGGGAATAATCAAGGGAGTTTGGACTATATTTAAGCAGGGATTTAAACCAAAAGTTACGAAACAGGTCCCTGAAGAGAAACTTGAATATCCTGAGAGAGCCACCGGACGCGTTTTCCTGAATATGAATGCTTGCATCGGATGCACTCTATGTGAACAAATATGTCCAAACGGAACAATAAAGATGGTTACGTTCACTTATAAAAAGCAGGAGGAATTTGATAAAAAGTATCCCAATAAGAGGGAAATATTCCCAAGTGTGGATGTTTCGACCTGCACTCATTGCAATCTCTGCGAAGAAATATGCCCTACAGGTGCAATTACCTTAGAACCTGAGATAGAAGAAATACATTTCAAAAGGGAAAACACCAGATATTCTCCGCCTATGCTGGCGAAGAAGGAAAAAGAATTGTGGGGGGATGATAGTAAATGATTATATTTTACATACTAGCTATAATGGCAATGGCCTTTGCACTACTCGCTGCCGGTAGCAAAAATCTGCTCCATTCAGCATTATGGCTTACATTCTTGGTTGCGACAGTTGCATCAATATTTTTCTACCTTGAAAACTTTTTCATCTCAGCTATGGAAATTCTTGTTTATGCAGGAGCAATAGTTACTCTCATACTAACATCAGTAATGATGTCGAGGAGGTATCTAGATGAATAAAACTGCACTTATATTTACCATACTTATATTTATATTAATGCTTACATTCATTCAGCCATCAATTTACCCTTCCGGAACAATATCTATTGGAGCCGGAAATAGTCTGAATAGTATAACCACACAACTGTTCAGCACATATATACTTCCATTTGAAATTATAACATTTCTGCTTCTTGCTGCAATGCTTGGGGCAATGTATCTAGGAGAAAGAGGTGTACCTAAATGAATTTTATAGTAGCTGGACCTATGAATATCGGAGCTGTTGAATTTCTCTCAATAGCATTACTAAGCATTGGTATTTATTCATTCCTGTCTTCCAAGACGGTAGTTAAAGCTCTGATAAGCGTTGAAATTATGATTAATGCGGGACTTATAAATTTAATAGGAGCATCGAGCTATTATGGAGATACTTCAGGGGCTAATATGGCACTATTCATTCTTGTTATTTCTGCCGCTGAGACAGTAGTTGCTATATCATTGTTCGTTGCGGTATTTAGATCCAAGGGATCAGCATCCTTGGATATTATGAAATTGTTGAGGTGGTAAAAGTGGACTTTCAGCAATGGTTAGTCTTTTTAATATTTGGTCTTCCACTGATCAGTTTCCCTTTTGTAATAGGCATAGGATATATCAAAAAGAATCTATCTATGTATCTAGGTACTGCCGTAATATTCGTTTCCTTTTTAATAGGTCTATATGTCTTCTTTACTTACACTGTTAAAGGTATTATAATCCAGGCAAACCTGAACTGGTTACCTTCCCTACCTGTTTCGATACCCGTAGGAATATATGCTGATAATTTGGCTATGATAATGGTTCTGATGGTTTCATTTGTAGGTTTCCTGATCATATTATTCTCTGTTGGATACATGGGAGAAGATCCTAGAAGGCACATATTTTTCGGGGAAATGGTACTGTTTACTTCATCAATGCTTGGGCTTGTGCTTGCATCATCTTTACTAATGCTATTCATATTCTGGGAGCTTGTAGGTCTTTGTTCTTATCTACTTATAGGCTTCTGGTATTACAAGCCTAATGCTGCATCAGCGGCTAAGAAAGCATTCATAGTGACAAGAGTAGGGGATGTGTTCTTCATTGCCGGTATTGGCGCAGCCCTGTTATACTCTCAGGGATCAGCCCTGTACGTAGCCAACATAAAAGCAAGTGCCTCAGTTATTCCATATGTTTGGCAAAGAACCATAGTTTCATTACTCCTATTTGGAGGTGCAATCGGTAAGAGCGCACAGTTCCCGCTGCACATATGGATACCGGATGCCATGGAAGGGCCTACAACAGTATCAGCTCTAATACACGCTGCAACCATGGTTACTGCAGGAGTTTATCTCATTGCTAGAACATACTCCATTTTTACGCCTGTATCACTTTCTGTTGTCCTATTCATAGGAGTATTTACAATAATTTTATCCGGCTTAATAGGGCTTGTAGTAAATGATATAAAAAGAATTCTTGCATATTCAACTATAAGCCAGATTGGATATATGGTTGCTGCACTCGGTCTTGGTCTGGGTGCCACAAGTATAGGATTATCCATCTATCAGCTGGAATCTCACGCTTTCTTCAAAGCTTTGCTATTCTTGAGTGCAGGTGCTATACTTCATGCTCTCCTTAACACTAGGGATGTTAATAAGATGGGAGGATTGTGGAGAAAGATGCCTGTGACTATAACTGCAATGTTCATAGGTGCACTTGCTCTTTCAGGCTTCCCATTTACTGCAGGATTCTTCAGCAAGGATTCTATAATCTCAGCCAGCTATAGTGTTAACTTACTGGCCTGGATATTCCTTACCATCGGTGGTTTTCTCACCTCACTTTACAGCTTCAGGCTATTCTTTAAAGTTGCAATGGGAAAACCGAGAAGTTATGCTGCAGAACATGCTCACGAAGCAGGTGCTCTAATGTTAGTTCCAATAATAATACTGGCAGTATTCAGTTTAATCTTTGGTGTATTTCAGAGCGGTTTCTATAGCTTCCTGGGCGCCGCTAAGGCTTCTTTAAGCATAATGGATGTCATACCTGCTTCACTAATGCTGATAGGCATGGGAATAGCTTATTATGCCTATGGAAGAGAATCAAGTATACCTCAGAAAATAGCCAAAGGGAGCGGATTTCTGTATACGTTAGTAAAAAGCAAATTCTATCTTGATATTCTATTCACCAATGTAATTGCAGAAAGGGCTGTCCTGGGATTCTCTGCGATTATGGATGCTTTTGAGAAGAAGATATTGGATGGTCTGATAAATGCGTGGGGTTACATTTTCAAAAATGTTGGCTATTCTATTAGAAAAATGCAAACCGGATTGGCAAGACAATATGCTCTTATAATATTAATTGGGCTCTTCCTCGCGTTGCTTTTGCTTAGAGTACTTATGTATTTAGGGGTGGTTCACTGATGTTTGAGTTAAGTTATCTGATGTTTCTACTGGTCATAATGCTCATCATATCTCTAGTTGGAAGAAGGGGAGTTGCAAGAGTAATAACTGGTCTGTACTCCCTTGCGTTATTTGCATTCGTAGTTGCCAATAATATGAATCATACGTTTAATTATTCTAGTATAGGTATCCTGTCCCTGCAGTTCCAGCTTAATTTCGTTAGCTCTGTATTGCTACTACTCCTTTCATTTGTAGGTCTGTACATATCTATAAGATTTAAATCGACTCAAGGATTCCAAATTCTAACACAATTTCTCATATTTTCACTTGTAGGTCTATTCACTACTAGGGACTTCATAATTTTTTATATCTTCTGGGAAATGGTTCTGATACCTTCATTCTTCATGATCGGAATGTGGGGCGGGAAGAACAAGGATTATGCCGCCATGAAATTTTTCATTTATACTCACGTAGGATCAGTCTTCATGCTACTCGCTATTTTTACGCTGTACTTCCAGGAGGGTGCATCATCATTTAATATGAATAATCTAATTGCTGGGATAAGTAGTATACCAATTGCTTATCAGGCTTTTGCCCTGTTTGGTTTCATCTTTGCCTTCCTAATTAAGTTGCCATCTGTGCCATTCCACTCATGGCTTCCAGACACGTATGTTGAGTCTCCATCAGAAGGAACTGTTCTAATATCTTCATTACTTTCAAAGATGGGAGCGTTTGGGCTGTTAATACTATTCATTCCTTTGTATCTTAACTCTTCATTTTCAGGTAACACTGTAGTTCCCGAAATAATTATAGGTCTTGGGATTCTTTCTCTCCTTTATTCTTCATTTGTGGCACTTTACCAAAACGATATGAAGAGAATGATGAGTTACGCAAGTATAGGGCATATGGCATTTGTAACGATCGCAGTAGGAGGGTTCCTATACCTTGTTACATCAGGATCATCGGATATTATAGCTGAAAAACTTTTGTTTTATGGCGCGGTGTTCCAGCTCATTTCACACGGAATCATAATATCGATGATATTCTCACTTGTTGACACCACCGAAAAAGCAACAGGCACAAGACTTATATCGTCCATGGGCGGCATAGCAAGAAAGCTACCTGGTTTGTCATTCCTTATTCTGGCGGCCTTCCTAGCTTCTGTTGCAATTCCAGGATTTTCTGGATTTGTCGGTGAAATATCCATATTGCTAGGATCGTATGCAGTTCTCAAATATTATTTAATATTTGTATTGCTGGGAGTCGTTGTGACAGCTTCATATCATATGTTTGCCCTACAGAGAAGTATTTTTGGTCCCTACAATGAATATCTTGGTGATATTAAAGCCAATAAAAAGGAGTTATACTCAGCTATTCTACCACTTGCTATTATATTCCTGCTGGGTATTTACCCTGCGCTTCTCTTCGGATTTTTCAATCTCACAGCATTGCCTTTTATGGGGGTGTTGCCGTAAATGTTTAGCTTAGGAGTATACAATGATTTATGGAATATCTATATACTGTTCATAGGAGCGTTCATATCGCTTCTTGTCAGTCTTGTTACAGAGAATAAAATAGTTCACGTAATAATAGGAGCGATATTTTCTGTTTCCGCTCTTGCTATTACTTTGATTAGTGGGCTGTCAATGCGTCTAAATTTGGCTTCAGCCGCAAATGGTTCATTAATATTCAGTGGATATTCGTCCCTTTTATTTGCTGTCATACTAGTACCAGCAATATTATCTGTCATTGCAATGACTAAAAATCCTGAGACGAACAAACCAGGACTTCTAGTAGCTATATTCTTAATTTCGCTAGGGTTCATGGGCCTGGCTGTTTCGTCATATAATCTCTTATTCATATTCCTAGCATTCGAAGGTGTTTCCATACCTACTTATGTCCTTACAGCTTTCGGAAAGAATGATTCCGAGCTTGAAGCTGCTATTAAATATTTCATCATTGGTGCCTTCTCCACAGGCTTAATAATTTTCGGAATATCTGCGTATTATATAGCTACAGGTTCGCTCAGTCTGGGAGCACATCCTATATTTGGAAACATGTACATTCTTGCGATGGGACTCCTTATATTCGGCTTTGGTTTCAAGTTAGCAATATTCCCTCTACACGGGTGGGCTATAGATACTTATACAGGAGCTGCTAATTCAGTCTCATCTCTCCTGAGCACGAGCTCTAAAATAATGACACTTGTAATAATGATAAATATATTCCTTTCGTCATCTTATTTCTTTGGATATCTGAAGATAATATTTGCAATAATTGCAATATTCACAATGACATTTGGTAATTTAGTAGCAATATCCCAGAGAAACGTAAAGCGTATGCTTGCGTATTCCTCCGTTGCACAGGCAGGATACTTATCAACAGTATTTCTCGTAGCAGGAACAGGAGCAATCAAAGTTGCTATGGTTAGTATATTTATGTATGCACTAGCTTATGGACTTATGAAAGGGGGAGCATTCATTGGGATGAACAGCGTAAAGAACTATGACATTGATGAATTTGCAGGGCAATGGAAGAAAAGTCCTTATTTCGCAGTATCATTTTCAATATTGCTATTATCACTCGCAGGTTTCCCAGGCACCCTGGGCTTTATAGGGAAATATTTCCTATTTGCAAGTGTTCTCTCTACAGGGACGGTCCTGGCATACACAGTTGTAATCTTCGCTGTAGTTAACTCTGTTCTTTCATTCTACTATTATGGTAGGGTTATAATGTACATGTTCTGGAGGAAAAGCGACTCGGCTCCCGCAACAAGAAACCCTGTACTCATTACATCAGCAATACTTACAGTATTTTTTGGAGTTATGTATTTTCTAGTATCATCATACGGGAATTATATGATGGTTCATCTACCATCCTTACTAGTAGGGGGTATATAAATGCTTGAGGAATTCTACTTCAATCTTTATGAAACTGAGATGATCTCTGGCGAAGTTAAGAGAGCAGTTCATTTCCTTGAAAAATGTTCTAAAGGAAAAGGTTTTTACAGTGACATCTCGAAAATTATTTTGAAAGCAATCATAAATCATCAGGAACCGGAGTTGGTAGAGGATGATATAATGAAAGTACCTGGGGATAACTCTATAAAAAGAGCAATTTTGCTAAGGTTTATTTATTCATACAACAGGTACGATGTAAACTATCCTCAGTACGATTCAAAGAGGTGCAACGATTTATGAATGAAGATTACAGATACCTAAGGGAATTAAAACTTGAGGGTGAGGAGATCATATTTTCTGCAAAAAAAGGAAGAATTATGCTTCTGAGTGAACTGTGGGATACATCAAAATCAAAGATAATGGAGGAGATAAGCGAAAAATATCAAATCAAGACAAGAGAACAATTTATATCATTTAAGGAAAAATATAACCTTACAGATTATTGAAATTTTTCAATTTTATTATATTTACTTTCATCAAATACTATATTTTTATGTTCGTTCAACTCTCTATTAAACCAAGTTTCAAATTCTTCATCAGATCCAAGCCTTATCTTTTTTATTTCCCATTCGCAATCTTTGCAATAAAGTCCGCCTCCGATGGCAGTACCACAGATAAGGCAGTGAGAACCCATAATTAGAAAAGCGTTTGCACTAATTAAAGATTATCAACAGACAACCTAGCTTTTTAAGCTCTCCCCCCATCTTTTAATTAGGTGGTTATCTATTCCTAAAGTATCAAGAATTTTAGATGTCACAAAATCATAGAGATCTTCTATGGATTTTGGATTATGATAGAACCCCGGTGCAGCCGGCATTATCGTAACACCATTTTCAGAAAGAGTTAAAAGATTTCTGAGGCTAATTGTGCTTAATGGCATCTCCCTGAAGAGAACAATAAACTTTCGTCTCTCTTTTAAGGTGACTGAGGCAACTCTGGTAATAAGGTTGTCAGAAATGCCGTTGGCAATTTTTGCAATTGTATTCATAGAAGCTGGGGCAATTATATAGGCATCGAATTTATGAGATCCGGAAGACTGGGGTGCCTGAATTTCATCCTCTCTATATATTTCATCTGCTTCCTTCTTTAAATCTTCAAATCTTAATTCATTGCTCAATTCTTGCTTTGCTACTTCTAGGGCTCCGTTAGAGATCAAAAGCACCCTATGGCCGGGTAAATTTCTTAAAATATTCAAACCGTAAGAAATCCCAGATCCTCCAGTCAACGCTATAACATATTCCATATTGTTATTAATAATTAATTAGTATAGATAATTTCTTAATACTTCCGGATCAAAATAAGCGTTTATATAACGCTTCAGCACATCTATTCTTGGGAAGTCTTCTATTTTTGAAACAGCTTCTTTTACATAATCTTCCATTAGTTTAATAGCTTGATCAATAGATTCTTTCTTCTTCTCTCCTTTTCCCATTATTACGGAAACTATGTTAGGTCTATTTTTAACTGCATCATCCATTCCTGGTCTTCTACCAAGTTCCTCTGATCCAATTGCATTTATTATATCGTCTCTAATCTGAAATGCTATTCCAAGATATTCGCCCGCATTTTCAAGTTTACGAGTAATTATTTCGTCTTTTTCATCTCCTATAGATGCTATAGCTAGAGATGTTGAGATAAGGGAAGCTGTTTTTCTCTTTGCAACTTCCAGATATCCATCAAAATCCTGCTTTATTTTACCCTTCTGGACGGAAAAATCTAATGACTCACCATCGCACATCTGAAAGGCAGTACCAGATATCTTTGACACAACTTTTTCTCCATATTTAGCAGATAGGTTAACCGCCCTCGCTATAAGGGCATCTCCGGCAAGTATTGCATCTTCTATTCCGAATTTGGCGTGTACACTCTCTTTTCCTCTTCTTTTATCATCCTTGTCTATTATGTCGTCGTGAATAAGTGATGAAATGTGAAGATACTCAATTGCAATTGCCAGGTCTATGTACTTAAATATATCAGTTCCTATTGCTTCTGCTCCTACAAATACTAATCCTGGTCTTAACAGCTTACCTCTAACGTTAAGTAAATGATATGTTGCATCCCTCAGGATATTACTTTTGAAATCCCACATAAAAGAAGATTCTAACGTCCTTTCAACAGTTGATAACGCATTATCAATATCTTCATTAATGTTCAGTAGATTCATGTACCATTCGTTATTACAATAAAATAGTTAAATATTCGCTAACTTTACCATTAGGGAAAATAGATGGCATATCAAGTTAAGCAACTCGGGGGATGGTACGAAAAACAACGAGTCTTAAAATTATTGAAGCAAGAATATGATAATTTCTATATATTATTTGATTTGGAGAATTATAATTTTTTAATGGGCTCAAGTTTTTTTTACTATGCGAAAGACGGAAATCAAATCGATGGAGTGATGTTGGTATATTATCATTCTAGCGGTATCAAGGATATATGGCTTTATGGGAATAACGATTCTATTAAAGCACTCCTTGAAAATTTTGATCGAGATAATTCTGTCTTCCATCTTAGATTTAATGATAATGAGTATCTGTTTAATGATTCTGGGAAAATATACCACGAATACTGTATGGTGAACGAAGAACCTGACGGCAAATCTGATGGTCAGGTCAGGTTACTTTCTCAAGATTATTATAAGGATTATGGCAGGTTGATGCGTCAATGGGAAGGTACAAGATTTCCAAGGATGAATGAAGAGGAGTTTAAGAACATATTAAATTATAGTACCGTTTACGGTTATATTGATAATGGTCATTTAACAAGTGCAGCTACAATGGGTGCAGTTTGGCACGACTGGTTTGTAATATCATCAGTTTTCACGGATCCCGAGTATAGGAACAGGGGTCACGCAGGTAAAGTTATTTCCACTATACTTTGGAATTACCGGCATCTTAGTAAAGCAATTCTTTACGTCAACAAGTACAATGATGCAGCAATAAGGGCTTATAAGAAAAATAATTTCAATATATACTCCGAAGAACTTTGGGTTGATTATGGGACCGGCCTGATACCGTGAGATAAGAAAACAATTAATAATCATATGGATTAGCCTTACAAGCGGAGGTTGCCGAGCCAGGCCAAAGGTGACAGATTTAGGGTCTGTTCCCGCAGGGGTTCGCCGGTTCAAATCCGGCCCTCCGCAT
>JAVRLO010000005.1:0-20505 GCA_031961395.1 Thermoplasmatales archaeon I-plasma
TCTGACGATTGTCAAACATCGTATCGATCTTTGGACACCCTAATATACTTATCTCTGTATTATCGTCATTCCTCATCTATTGCTTATTCCATTTTTATTGTTCTATAGAAACTTGTTAACACAACTTATTCAAGTTCCCTTTTTCATTTATTGCCTTGACTCTTCCTTTCAGAAAGCGAAGCTTTTGAATTATAGGAATCCCTACTCTGACATATATCCTTGCCTTATAGAAGCTTTATTCAATATACACCTATGACATTTAATGCAAGCTTAATGAGAACAACAGAATTCTTGGTTACAACAATAGGCTTGATTGCCTTGAAAGAAAGAGAAATCGTAGAAATTATGAACATAAATTCTTGAAGGGTATCAAGACAGCAATTAATGATATTGATTCCATATTCGATAAAGCTAAATTATGCATACTTATATATCACTATCTAGGACATATCCATTCTTTCATAATAGAACAGAGAGTCAAGATTTTAATGATCAATTAGTTTTAAACAATCAAATCTCTTTTTCAGCAATGTGCTATCCCCTTTTCTACGATTTTCTCAATTGACTAAATACCAACGGTGACGATACGGTATATCATGTATAGGTGAAGAATAACTATGAAATCCATTTTCAGAGACAGAAACAGATAACACTAGAGATATTTACGAGAATGACAAAAAATAGCTAGAACCAGATGAAGCAACTATTCACATATTCATTCTGCAATAAAATATCTTAATACAAGGATTTACATTGCATTTGAATCTAATATAAAATGAAAGAATATGATAGAGTGATATTTTTCTTTTCTTATCTTGGTATAGATATGGTTTGAATAATACCGTATTGGTAGCATTTAGCATCATCATATGTGAATAGTCTAGGAGATACCAGAGACTCCATGATAACAAATAGGAATGCACATGTATGAGGTTAACGTAGGAGTCCAGAGGGTGCCTTGAAATATCTGAAAGATTACCATCTTAGAAGCAGTTCCTAGACAGGACATCCAGATGATAAGATGATAGTTGAATGTAATATAGCACTGAAAAGGTAAAACCACATTGATAATTCAATATTTTGCATTGGCGTGTGATACAATCTGTTCAAAATTGACAAATCTTAAAATTGTGTCCCACACCTTATACCAAAGTAACAATTATCATCGATTTAATTATTAGGAAATTATGCAAGATCATACAATAAGAGAATTGATTTTTACAGATCAACCTTGTCCCAGTCTTGAAGATAAACACGTTATTTACAGAAAAAATAGTAGAGGATGTGAAATTGATATAAAATTTAAAAAAATAAATGACGCAGAATATTTTCTGAGAAATTTCAATTACACAGAACTAACTATTCTAGCTGGTGATGAAGATATCAAGATATCTGATCCAAAGATAATATTCGAAGATGGAATCAAATTGATGGAGGAAGAAAAGTATTGGCTGGCTCACGAATATTTTGAAAAATTATGGAAGATGTATGAGCATCCATTTAACACTTTCTTTCATTCAGTTGTTCTCTATTGTGTATCTATGGTTCACCACCAAATGAACAGAGATTCAACAAAGGAAAGAATTTATAATAACGCAAAAGAAGAGATAATGCCTTTCTTGGGTAGCATTATTTACAGCATTCCTTTTTCATACCCTTTAGAAAGCACATTGATAAATCACATAAAAAAATATGGAGAAAAAATATTCTCAGACAGCCCTTAACTTCAGAGATGATGTAGAGTCTTTTCTTCCTATGTAAAGAAAGATCGCTGATGTAGACATTGTTATGAAAATTAGACTGAATATAAATAGTGTAAATTTTACTCCACGAATCGTAGCAATATATCCAAGGACTGGTTCAGCTACGGCAGTTATAAGAGAGCTTATCAGGAATATAAATGAGAGCACAGTAGCTCTAAATTCTGTTGGTATAAGAGAGTTTACCTCCTCACTTAGAATATTTGAGTAAAAACCAAAGATTATTGAATTAAGGATTAAAAAGAAAATTGAGATTACATTTCTCATTATCCCGGGGATAAATATTGTAAAGAATATTAGAGAGGTGAAATATAACATGGATGTAAATCTATCCTTAGCCATGAATGAAAATCGCTCAGTATACAAGGAGGATAATCCTCTCAGGGATACATCAATGAAAAAAATTATGCCTATTATGGCCATTCCGATACCCATATCCTCGTAATACGGTTGTTTGAAAATTACCATCATGTTTATATCTAGAATTAGTGCTATTCTTATGATAAGCAATGAAAAAACTTTTCTCTCTTTAATTATGTTCCAGTATCCTCTTCTATTATCCCCTTTCTTTACTATATTTATTTTCTCCTTGATCCTAAGAACATTAAAAGTAGATAAAATGACTATGATTCCTGTTATTATTATAACTACTTTAAGTCCAAAAAATTGACCTATAAATCCACCTACTATTGAAGCTATAGCCACAGATAGTGAGGCAAGAAAATTAACTGCTCCGTATATTTCCAGATATTTTAAATTATGACTTTTTGAATAATCATAAGTTAGGCTTTCCAAAGCAGATGAATTAATTGCAACCCCAATCCCCCAGAGTATATAACTTAAAGTTATTCCCAGGAAAGAAGTAAATATTCCAAATAATATTATTCCAACCCCCGTAGTTATTGATGATATTATCAGAGCCTTCTTCCTTCCAATTTTATCTGTGATTCTGCCTAGTGGAAGACTTACTAAAACAATAGTAATATAAAATATAACGTCGAGAATGGTAATATAATAAAGAGAATATCCTATTTTCAATAGGTATATTACCCATATTGGATTTAGAAGCAAAAAAGAATATATGAAAGTGTAAATATAAATGTTCTTGATGCTCTTCTTCAAGATTTAGCTCCAGTTTATAACTTTCTTGATCTCATCTTTTTCATTCTGGGTAAATATGTTAGTCTCTTCAGGACTGTAGATACCGGTTATAAGTCTACCAAATCCCATTTTTCTTCCGTAATTGGTGATAAACTGTATAGCCTCTGAATAATGAATTTTCGCTCCATCCACACTACCAACAACTGCTACATTGTAATCCACTAGGTTTCCTAAAAATTCATAGTTGGATGAAGGCAACTGCCCCGAAGTACCAAACAGGATTACTATTCCGTTCCTTGATATATTTAAAGAGATATCTCTCATTACGTCCATGGATCCTACAGCATCTATTGCAAAATCCATAGGGCATTTTTTTACGTATGAAGAAATAGATTCTTTTGAAGTATCTAGATACGTTATATTATTAGAATCAAGGAATTTAGCAACTGTCTCTCGTGGAGGATGCCTGTTCACTGCAATTACGTTCAAACCCATTGTTTTAAAAACTGCGGATATTAGCAGTCCTTCTGTTCCGGTTCCAAAAACATACAGGTTCTTGCAGCTCATTGTAGAATCATCACAGTATGTAGGAATTCTCAGCTTTTGAAAATTGAATATTTCTACCATTTTCATAACATTCTTCAGTGGTTCAGTCAGTACCGCTAGATCCTCTATAGATTTATCCTCGACTTTAACTAAAAATTTTTCTTTATCGTAAAACTCTTCCCTCATGAAGCCGTCTCTTCCCCTTATTCCTGCCTCTACAAAATCTCCATCTTCACAGTAATCTTGCCTTCCAAGCCTGCACATTTTACATTTTCCAGGTCTCCTTACCATTGGAACTACTATGTCCCCTTTTCTAAATGTTACACTAGAACCTGGATCCTCTATGACAGCAAGTGCTTCATGTCCTAAAACTAATTTTTCCCCTATTTCTGGTCTAGCAAAACTTAATCTTCCTTCTACTATCTCTTTATCTGTACCACAAATACCTGTCCTTAATGTTCTAAGTTTCAAGCCTTCTTCAATTCTCAGCTTTATATCAGCTATTTCTACTCCTCCACTCGGAGGGTTAGTCAATATTGCTTTCATTTGATCACAACTCCAGTGCCACAGCTCTTATTGGAGATCCGTCTCCCTTTCCTATAGGCAACGGTATTGCAATCAAGTAAAAAGATTTATTTATAAGGTATCTTAGACTTGAAGAGTTCAAATTTTCTATTATTGGGATATCATTTCCAAGTAAAATATGATGTGTTTCAAAGTCAACAGACCCTGCTTTTTCAGCAGACGGAGAATCAATACCAACCACCTTGGCCCCATATTCCCTGAGCTTTATTGCATCTTGCGCATCTATATAAGAGAAATTCTCGAATTCCTTGAATTTGTCCCAATTTTCATTATAACCCGTATAAAGAAGAATAACCTTGAATTTTTGATCTGGGAGTACCAATCCTTTCCCAGGTTCATATCTTATACAGGTAGCTATGCCAGATATCTCTAAAGGATCAAACTGGTCGATCGTTCTTCCGCCCTTTATAAAGTGAGCAGGTGCATCTATATGAGTGCCAGTATGAGTGCCAAAATTAAGATTTTTTATATTGTATCCGTCCTTATCTATACTTTTGTACTGCTCTATCTTTGGAACAGGATCGCCTTTGAAATAAGGCATACCATCTTCTAACCTAAAAGAAAGATCATAAATTTGCAAGATTGTCACTCCTTATATGTGCCCTTTACCACCCATGGAGGTTCATTCTTGTTCAGTGGTTCCATCATGTCCGTCCTCGATTCTTCAAGTACCTTTTCATTTACTTCAATGCCAAGACCCGGTTTTCCGCTTACTTTGAAATATCCATTTTCTATTTTGTATCCACTTTTTAAAAGATTTTTCTTCCATTCTGGCCAAAATAGATCAAAACTTTCCTGAATGACAAAATTTGGTACTGATAAATCTAATTGCAAAGTCGCAGCTGTTTGTATAGGACCGAATGCGTTATGAAATGCAACTTCAATACCGAATGCTTCTGCCATAGAAGCGGCTTCTCTAGCTTCCATGATTCCACCAATATTTGTTACATCAGGCTGTATTATATCCACTAGGTCTCTCACAAAATATGGCAGGAAGAGATTCTTGTTTAGAACCCTCTCTCCAAGCGCTATTTTAGCGATTGACCTTGTTCTAAGTCTTGCAAGAGATTCCATCTGATCCGGATGTACTGGCTCTTCCATGAAGAATGGTTCTAAATCTTCGAGTGCTTCAACAGCTCTTATACCAGAGTTTCCGGAAAAACGACCATGAAACTCAATTAAAAGATCCAGATTAGTGTTGTTTGCAAGAGTTTCTACAATCTTTCTTGCATTTTTAATACCCTTATTATCTATTTGGTCAAAATTATTTCCAAATGGATCAAATTTCACTGCACTGAAGCCCATTTTCTCAATTTCTTTAGCACTTTTCAGAAATTGATCAGGTGTTACACAATCATTGTACCATCCATTAGCGTATGCTCTAACCTCTTCTCTTACTTTACCACCTAGCAAATCAAATATAGGAGCTCCGTACTCTTTCCCTACTATATCCCATGAAGCTATTTCATATGCGCTTAACGCTGATGTAGATTCCATAGATACTGGAAGATAAAATGAATGCTTGTAGAATTCTCTAACATTTGCTTTTATGTTGTTTACTTCAGCACCTTTAAAAATCCTCTCTACTTCTTTCATTTGTTCATAGACCGGTCTCGTCATCAGAGTTGTTGGAGCTTCACCATATCCAACTAATCCATCTGAAGTTGTCATTTTTAAAACAAGTATTGTAGAACTCCAAGGACTAGATTTTTCACCTTCTTCGCCTAATTCAATTATTTCTATATCAGAAATCTTTGTCATAATTTCCTATTGATATTCAAGTATTAACCTTTTTTAACCATTTTCAGTTATTGTTCATATTTTCTTTCATAAATGGCAAGGGCTATGGGAGCAAGGTCTATTGTTTCATCTTTTATTTTGAACATTGGAACATCCCTGTAATAATTTCCAAGTTCGTGTTTCGTTGCTTCAGCCAGGTCACTAAGGAATGTCTTATCATTTTTCATAATCCCTCCTCCAAAAAATATAGCTGCAGGATCAAATATGTTGATAAGGTTTGCCACTCCTATGGAGAGATAATAAACCTCTTCATCTATTATAAGAGTAGAGAATGGATCTCCAAGCCTTTTACCACTGAAAACATCTTCTGCAACAAGCCGATTTGGAGATATGTTTGAGAGGAATGTAGATTTTCTAACTTCTCCTATATTTTCGATAACTCTTCTAGTAATTGCCATTCCAGATCCAAGGGCCTCTATGCATCCCCTTCTACCGCATCCGCAACCTGGCCCATTTGCCAGAATTACCATATGACCGAATTCTCCTGCATACCCTCTAGAGCCCCTGTATACTCTATCGTTGATGAAAATTCCGCCCCCGATGCCAGTTCCTATAACAATATATATAAAATCTTTGTACTTTTTACCCTTATCAAATATTTTGACAGATATAGCCTGAGCAGTTGCATCATTGTCGATGAAAACATTCTTTCCGAAGGAATCGCTAAGTTTTTTACGTATGTTTACAGAATTCCACCCAGTTAGATTTGGTGCATTTAATACAATTCCGTCCCTAGATATGGGAGCTGGGAATATCACGCTGACATCATCATAATCGTTAAATTCTTCTGATAAGTGCTTTATCTGATTAACAAGGGCATCAGGACCAAGGAATTTCTTTGTCTTAACCTCCTTTCTTTTCAGTATTTTCCCGCTTTCATCAGCCATTGTTCCAGTTATTTTGGTTCCACCTACGTCAAAGCCCAGGTATTTTCTACCATTCACATTTGTACAGAGTTTTATCGAATTTATCTTTTTTTGTTCTTAAAGGCTATATGATGAATGATTCCCCTGGCTTGAGTATCGGGACCTTTATCTCTCCCTTTAATAATTCCTGGAATTCCCTAGGATCAGAATTTATTGGAGGCCAAGTACCATAATGCATAGGTATTGCAACCTCAGGTTTTATCATCCTTGCTGCCATTGCTGCTTCTTTCGGCCCCATGGTAAAGAATCCCCCTATTGGAAGTAACGCCACTTTTGGGTGGTACATTTCCCCAATAAGCTTCATATCTCCAAAAAGTCCCGTGTCGCCAGCGTGATAAATTGTTACTCCATCTCCTGAAACTATGGTACCCGTGCAGTTGGCACTATGCACCGCCTGAACAAATCCTATTTTAATTCCTTCAAAATCTACTAGGCTGCCTATATTCATTCCAATTAGAAGCTCCTCCTGAATACCTTGTTTCTCAGCGTCTTGTATATTTTCAAATAGACTTACAAGTTTTGATTTTTGCTTTTGTACGATCTCATACGCATCACCTAAATGGTCAGAATGAGCGTGCGTGACTATTATATAATCTATTTTTCCAAGCTGATCTGGTTTTACCGGAGATTTTGGATTATCTTTCAAAAAAGGATCTATTAGAACATTCTTATCCTGAAAGGTTACTTGCCATGCAGAATGCCCATACCAAGTTAATTTAACCATTTACACCACCGTTATGCTATCGATTTTTAATTGATAAATATTTTTGAGGTCAAAGGTTCAAAATAAAGAATTTCTTGGATGATTGAATCAATAGTTAAATCTTGACTTGAAAAAGGTAAAAGCTATACTTTACCCTTTTTTAAAAGAAGTTTCCTGCAAAATAGTGTTAATTTTATTTCTTTTTTAAGAAAACTAAGTATTAAAGCTAGTAACATATATACATAGGTCTATTAACTTTAAAAAAGGTTTACAGTACTGTGTGAATAACTATAATGGAATATTCAAATGAGCATAAAGATTAAAACATTATTTGAGCCCTGATTTAATAGATTTTTAGATGTAAGGTTTTTCAAAAATTTTATCTACAATTTGTACAATTCGGGTTTCCTTTGTTTTAATACCGGGACTAGCTTCCTAACATTTTTGATTCTTTCCTTTGAAATATCTGTAGTAATCATTTCTTCCTCTTCACTCGCTCTCATTATAAGATTCCCCATTGGGTCTGAAACAGCAGTTATTCCAGTAAACACGTTTCCTATCTGATTTGCAGTCAAGACGTATAAAGTGTTCTCTATAGCCCTTGCTCTAACGAGCGTGATCCATTGGTCCTCTTTGTTATAACCTCTCACCCACGCACTCGGAACAATAATTGCATCAGCTCCTTTAAGTGCTAAAGTTCTTGCGATTTCTGGAAATCTTATTTCATAACAAACCATTATCCCTACTTTAAATGAACCAATCTTAAAGAGTGATAATTTGTTATCTGAAGAAAGATATATATCAGATTCCTTAAAATTAAAAGCATCGTAGAGATGAGTTTTTCTGTATACACCAATTAGATTTCCTTCACCATTTACAATTATGACTGTATTGAATATCTTGCTTTTACCCTTTACCTTTTCATATACCCCTGTAATAATGTATATGTTATTTTTCCTAGCTATATTTCTAACCTTTTCTACATACTCTCCATGAAGATACTCTGCCTTCACAGACCTAATATCTTTACTTTCTTCAGGGGGTGAATAAAACATGAATATTTCTGGAAATACGATTAGATTGGATTTTTGTTGCGATGCTTGCTGAGAATATTTCTCTATTTTCTTTATGGTTTCTTCCTTATCTGGAACACTTGAAGCCTGAACTAATGAAATTCGTAATCTTTCACTATCTGGATTCATAATTATTCTCATGAAGTATTTACTTTTAAAAATTTTCAATATATTTCTAATCTTTTTGTATGGATTAATGTTATGAAAATAATAAAATTTTATATCCCGGGTATCTAATTTTTTTCAGGACTAACTGTTATTGCCTAAATTGTATTTTTTAAATTATGAAGATATAACAATGGAAAATGTATGTATAAATGAAATTATAATAAGGAAAAATTTTTAATTACAGATATAGCCTCTTCCTTACTCTTGAACCCTTTAAATTTCATGAATTTTCCTTCCTCGAGTTCCTTATAATGTTCAAAGAAATGTCTTATATTTTCTTTGGTGTGATTAGGAATATCATCAATTTCATTAATATCTCGTGACAAGGGATCAATTTTTTCGGTTGGGACAGATATAATTTTATCATCTATTCCTTCTTCATCTTGCATCTCTGCCAGTCCTATTGGTTTGCATTTTACTATAACTCCATGCGCAATCGGGAACGACGAAATAACAAGGGTATCGAGGGGATCACCATCTGCGGCTCGCGTTAAGGGTATAAAACCATAATTGGTAGGGTATATCATAGATGTAGACAAAATTCTATCTAGTACCAACCAAGATAGTTCCTCTTTATATTCATATTTCATATTATCTCCTTGGGAAATTTCTATATATGCATAGAATTCTTCTGGAAATTTTTCAGCCTGACTTTTAAGGTTCATAGTTCTAATTGAATAAAACATAATACTTAAGATTAATTCTTATTTTCACCTTCAAAAAGATAGGGAACTCTTCCGATATATTTTTATCGTCTTTCATCCCTCTTTCCTTACATTTTTTATCGTTGTTTGAGATATTAATAATTTTTTTAAGTATATTTTTATTATTTATGCAACTTTCTTAAAGCCTCTTGATTTAAGATTGTCTTTTTTTTAAACTAAGCACTCTTCTTTCTCACTGGCATTTTCAAATTTATATGCTCCCTGTCTACCGATTTCGATATTCTATCTTTCATATCATCATCCAGCTTTTCTATGTTGTGAGCGACCCTGAGATGTTCGATTATTTTAGGGACAATCTCATCGACATATCTTCCTGAAGTTTCATAGTCACATTCAAATCCAATTTCTCTGCATTTGAAAATGAATTTAGTCATTTAATTTTCAACATCATAACACCTGTTACCATAAATTATTTTTGAGTGCTGGAAAAGGAAGGATAGTTTTGAATATCCCTTTAACATTATCTTTTCAAGGCGGGGGTTGTCGAGCCTGGTCAAAGGCACCAGATTCAGGGTCTGGTCTCGTAGGAGTTCGGGGGTTCAAATCCCTCCCCCCGCATGTTTTAAAATTCTGTTTCATTTAGTTTTCTTGGAAAATTTTAAAATAATACTCAACCAGATGGCCCAAAATTATATTTCCTTACATAAAAACTTTAATAATAGACGCACCATCTTCAGCACACCCCTAAAATGTGAAAAAAGATATTGGTTAAAGTATTTAAATCCGGTTTTTATTAGGGTTAGTTTATGAATAAAATAAAAGTAGTGAATGATGTCAGCGAACTGGTAACTATTTTTACCATATCCAACACAGAAATTAAAAGATCATTGCTTAAGTTATTGAACGAGAAATGGATGAGTGAGGAAGAGGTAAAGGAATCTCTGGGGAACGAAGCAGTTGAAATGCTACATTACTTAGAAAAAATTAAATTCGTAGAGTCCCAGTGGACTTCTACACCAAAAGGGCCCAAAAAGGTGTACCACAACTATTATACATCAATACAGATAAACATACTAATACCAACTGAAGAAACGGCAGACGTAATTTATGTTGCCTCACTGAGCGATGATGAAATTGAAAAATTCAGTAAGAAAATAGAAGAGCTAATGTCTACTGGTATCCAATATATAGCTGAAATTCAAGAAAAACTAAACGTAACTTCAACATTTCTCCGTGTAATGATTAAAAGAAGTAAAACGCTTACCATAAAGGGAATGAAGGTGGAGAGAATAAATTGATAATCGTAATGAGAATAGGTCATAGACCAGAGAGAGATAAAAGGATAACAACGCACGTTGCTCTGGTTTCAAGGGCATTTGGAGCCGATAAGATTATAGTTGACAAAGAAGATCCTAAACTCAAAAAAACCATAGAGAAAGTTACAGAAAAATTTGGAGGCTCATTTGAAATAGAATTTCACCAGTACAGAGAACAGATAAAAAAATTTAAAGGTATAAAGGTCCACTTAACTATGTATGGAATGCCTCTTGATAAAAAAATTAAAGAAATAAGGAAAAGCAATGACATAATGATTATAGTCGGCTCTGAAAAGGTTCCTAGAGAAATTTATGAAATGGCAGATTATAATATTTCCGTCAGAAATCAGCCTCATTCAGAAGTGTCTGCACTTGCGATATTCTTGGAGCATTTACATAGAGAAAGGGATCTGCGAGGTTATCTTAGAATAATACCTCAAGAGAGAGGAAAAAAGGTTTTAAGGATACCAGATAGGTCGGAATGTCTTTCGTTGCTAAGGAAATATGGCGCTGATGATAGATTAATATCGCATTCTTTAATGGTTGCAAAAGTGGCTCTTAAAATGGGCCAGGGATGTAATGCTGATGAAAAAATGTTAGAGGCTGGCGCCTTACTTCATGATATTGGAAAAACTGTGACATCCGGGATTGCACATGGAGCAGAGGGGTATTCCATCCTCAAAAAAGAAGGGTATGATGAGATAATTGCAAGATTTTGCAGTACCCACGTAGGTGCAGGTTTGCTTAAGAAGACTGCCAGAAAATTTAATCTTCCTGATATCGACTATATTCCAAGAACACTGGAAGAGAAAATAGTTTGCCACGCAGATACATTGCTAAAGGGTTCTAGGGTAGTCCCTCTGGAAGAAATTTTAAATGATTACGAGAATAAAGGGTTGCACTCTGAAACTTTTAGATTAAAAAGACTTGATAGTTATTTATCTAAAAAATGTGGATACAAAATCGATGACCTCCTTGCGCTTAATGAATAAAAATTTTATCTGATAGATTTTTTAATAGGAGTGTGATACTCATAAGTGAGAATAGTTCCTACTTCAAACTCCGAAGGCTTAGCCTCAAAAATGTCATCCAAGATGAACATACCTCTTGCTCGGGTTACAAGAAGAAGGTTTGCAGATGGAGAACTTTATGTGAAAATAGAAGAAGAAATTGATGAGTCTATTGTGGTTGGAAGCACTTATCCAGATCAGGGCATAATTGATATATTACTTACACACAATGCACTAAAGAATGCCGGGGCTAAAAGGCAGATTCTGGTGGTCCCCTATTTCGGATACGCAAGGCAAGACTCAATGTTTCAGCCCTATGAGGCAATCAGCGCTAAAGTAATATCAGATTTAATCTATGAAAGATTTGAAAAAATTTTCGTGGTGAACATGCACTCTCCCGAAGGTCTTGCATTTCTCAAAGATAAAGGTATAGAGGTTAGGGCTGAGTTTATAATAGGAGAGCAGGTAGCAAAAGATGGGAATGATCTGGTTGTATCACCTGATGATGGCTTTCTAGATGAGGCAAAAAATGTTAGTCGGGTATCTGGCATAGAGGCAGTGGCTTTAGAAAAAAAGAGAATAAGCGATACAAAAGTGCAAATAAATCCACCCGATAATGTTAACTTTGAAGGGAAAAAAATAGCCTTAGTAGATGATCTAATATCAACAGGAGGCACGATCCTGGAAGCTTCTAAAATGCTAAAACAACAAGGATCTTCTAAGATAAACGTTTACTGCATTCATGGTCTGTTCGTCTCTGGAACTTCAAAATATTCCGGCTTTGTAGATAGCATATCTACCACCGACACTATTGAAGGCCCATTTTCTAAGATTTCCGTATCAGGATTATTGTCAACAAAATTAAAAGAATATTTACTTCTTTAGAGATCTGAGCCATTCCTTATCTTTAAAATTTTTGTATTTATCCAGTAACTCACTCCGGGCTACATTTGGATTAAGTTTTAATGCCACATTTAAAAAATTTTTTGCTCCCATCTCATTATTCTTCCAGTCAGCTAAAATACTTTTTAACATCCATGCTAATGGATCCTTTTGATTTGACACCACATAAGCATTCAATTCCCTTTCTGCACCTTCTGGATCTTCATCCATTTTAACAAGGGATTCATAAACTCTGAAATTTGGAAAATTGGATACCATCTTCAATGCTTCTTCTTTGTCTTTGCCTTTTAATGCGATATAGAATATATCTTCCATTGTAAAACCTGAATTTTTTGCCAATTCAATGGCTGCTTTCACATCCCCACTCTTTAACATTTCTGGAATCCGCATCTCGACGGGCAGTTCTTCTATAGGCTTCTGTTCATAAATATTTATGTAATCCATCAAAGTCACTGCTTCTGGATTATCCGGTTCCTTTTCCAATACTTTTTCTAAAATTTTTTTAGCCTCTTGAAAATTATTGTTATCTATCAATATTTTTGCCTCCAATGTGGAAAGCCTTACATTCTCGGGAAATGTGCTTTTAGCTTCGTCTAGGAATGAGATTTCACCCATAGATATGAGCTTAAGGTAAACTTCAAGTAGCTTTTCCTTGTCTCCTTTTTCCTTAACAAATTTCAAGTATTTTATGAGTGATTCTTTGTCAGAACTCATTTCATAATATTTCTGATTCAGCTCCGCATCATCAGGACGCAAATTGAGCGCTTTTACATATGCATCTCTTGCTTCATTTATCTTTCCTTCCTGCTGATATATCTCTCCCAGAACCTTCCAAACATCTGGATTATTTGGATCTATCTTCTTTGCCTCATCAAGATTTGCTTCAGCGTATGATATATGAAGATTCCTGCTCAGTAAAAGTTTACCAATAGAAATCCATGCTCTAGAATTAGTTGGATCCTCTCTCTTTGCCAGTTCATAGCTGTCTATTGCCTTATCGTAATCTTCAAAGTTTGCCAGAGAGTCGCCCACCTCTATTAATATCTGTGCCACAGTTCTCTTGTCTTTTTCTGGGATAAATTCTTCTGTTGCGTATCTTAACACCCTTCTATAAAGTAATCTTGCCTTCTCTTTTTCTCCCCTTTTCTCTGATGTTTTTGCCTCTTCAACTAAGCTTAAAATATTCCTGATTATAGGAGATACTCCCTGATTACCTCTGAATAAGGGCAATTCGTATCACTAATACCTGTATGCAACTTTAAGCTTATCAATATTACTATTCTATGTATATCTCTTTAGCAATTCTGCAAGTCTTTTTACACCTTCATTTATTTCTTCATCGCTACTGTATGTGAAGTTAAGTCTCATTGATTCGTGGTTGTCCTCATCTGGATAAAATGCAGAACCTATAACGTAAGCAACTTTCATTTCCATTGCTTTATTAAATAATTTATCAGTGTTAGCTCCTTTTTTAGTCACCCAGAGAAACATTCCACCCTCAGGCCTCGTATACTGCACGTCTTCTGGGAAATATTTCTCAAATGCCTCTAACATTAGGTCTCTCTTGTGTCTATATAGAGATACTATCTTTGGAATCTGCCTTTCCATATAACCTTTTGTAATGTAGGCTTCCGCTATGTATTCAGATACAGTGCTGGATGCTAGATCAAGTGCCTGCTTGGCCAGGTTAAGTTTCTCAATTACATCCTTAGCAGCGATAACATATCCCAATCTGAAACCAGGTGCCAGTACCTTAGAAAATGTTCCAAGATAAACTACATTACCTTCCTTATCCATAGACTTCAATGATGGGATGTGAGATCCAGAAAATCTCAGATTACCGTATGGATCATCTTCTATTATTGTCAAATTGTTTTCACTGGCAATCTCCAGTAGCTCTTTCCTTCTCTCATAGCTCATTGTTATTCCAGTTGGATTCTGGAAATTTGGGATTACATAAATAAATCTTGGATTAGGATATTTCTTCAAAGTATCCCTTAGCTCATCCATCTTCATTCCGTCGTGATCCATTTCCACTCCAATCATCCTTATGTTTGATGCTCTGAGAGCTGTTATTGTCCCAGTATAAGTTGGAGCTTCACTTATAACATAATCTTTTGGATTCGCAAATATTTTACCTAACATATAGAGTGCTTCCTGTGAGCCCGTTGTTTGGATAATATCTTCAGGACTGCATTCTATATTTTGTTTCTCTCTCATTCTATTTGCCAAGGCTATATTAAGTGATTTTAAGCCCTCTGTCGCTCCGTATTGCAACATTTTCTTTCCATTTATTCTCAGCTGCTCTTCGAAGATTTCCTTTACCTCATCCAAAGGGAAAGACTCTGGATTTGGCAACCCTCCGCCAAATGATATCATACCGGGGACATCGGTCACCCTGAGGAGTACTCTAATGGCTGAAGGTTTCATTGTTTCGGCTAACTCTGAAAACTTCCTATTTAAGGGCTTATTTATAGCCATGGGCCTGAATTTCACCATTATGTAAAAAGGTTTTGTAATGTCAGGGCATTTTTATGTCTCCTAAAATGTTTAATATTGCGCTAGAATTATTTACTTTGAATCCATTCAACACGCTGGAAATTATTGACGATATTGCATCCATGTGCCTTTCTGATAATCCTAACATTGTTACTTCGTTTAACCCTATTCTACCAATTCTATCAATCAATATTTTATTCTTCTCTAGTTCAAGCGAGATTCTAGCTGCATCCTGATAATCAATCATCATCATGCAACTCTCAGTAAAAGAGGGTTGATTCTCTATTTTCACACCTCTATCAATAAGACCCTTAATCATAGCCTTAGTATTCTTAAGACATCTTTTTGCATAATCAAATTTTTGCAAGAATTCGAGCGAAATCCCCAGAGCTGCAATTCTTCCAAGGTGGTAATTATCATAATATCTCCAAATAGAGCCTTTTTTTATTTTATCCTCTAATTCCTTTTTGCCTAAAATTATCCCTCCCTGTGGTCCTGGGAAATTTTTGTGTGTACTCCCGTAAAGGACATCAATCAGTGGCAAATCTTTTTGAAATTCATTCTGGAGTATAAGACCCATCACGTGAGATGCATCGTATAGTATTAGGGAATCGGGAAAATACTCACGTATGATTTTCAAATCGTACGGGTGAAAAATTATACTTGCCCCTAAGATTATGGCAGAATATTTTCCCTTCATAGCGGCTAATCCATCATAGTCTATATTCCAGCCTTTCATAGGGATCTTTTCTGACTTAAGATGAAGCAGGGACGGAATATATTGTGGTTCATAGCCATCATACCCGCCCCATTCCTGAGGGATATAGAGGAATTTTTCGCCTTCCTTCAGCAGATTTCCTATCACCTGCAATGCAGCTATGTGACCCGAAATAGGTCTTACATCAGAAAATGAAAATTCAGTACCCGAAAGCGCAATTTTCTCTACGTAATCAACCAATTCTTCAGAATATTCGGCTCCCGCATACGCATTATGAATTTTTACTCCCCTATAATCAGAATCTACAACAATTGAATACCTGTGATTAAAATCAGAAGAAAGTGCTTCAAGAGCTTTTTTTGGCATTATATTCTCTGAAGGTTGGAGCGGGATTACATTATTTCTAAACTTCTTCTCTTTTTCTATTATCTCTTCAACAGAGTGCATAAATATTTCAGTACTAATTACTATTATTTTTTTTCTATGCTAACATCAAAAACTAAATGATCAACAGAAGGGGAATATGATTTTACGACTCTCCATGTAACTTCCTTCACATAATCCATTTCCTTCAACATTCTTAAAAGGGTATCATCTCTTCTTCTTACAAGTGAATGAACGTGTATAGTCCCTTTCTCCTTCAGTATTCCAAAGGCCTTTTCTAAATATTTCAATGAATCAAAATGCCCCATTAGAATCCTGTCAGCTATTTTTTCGTATGGAAAATAGAGGGAATTACCAAAGTATGGAATTAAACCTTCTGATTTATTTAATTTTTTATTCATTAGTAGATAATGAAATGATTCTGGATTAATCTCGCAGGCATAGACTCTCTTCGCTTTCATAGATAATGGGATTGAATAATATCCTATACCTGCAAACATATCTACAACAGTTTCATTATTATTAACAACATAAGCCAATCTATGACGTTCATATTTATTTCCTTTAGAGAACATTACTTTTGCAGGATTTAGGTAATACACTATTTTATTTTCTTTATGCATCACGTCAGTATTAATACCAAAAAGTAGCTTAACAGATGGAATTCTCATGGTACCTTCAATATCTAGAAGTTCATAAAATGACCATAATTTGAGATTGTTTACATATGCCTTGGCTATTTTAAGCTTAATGTTTTCAGGAAAACTATCCAAACTCATAATAATTGATTTCCCTAAAATTTCATATCTTCTAGGTATTTCTTCGATATTTATATCAGCATCCCTGGCAATTTTTTCAATCAAATTTTCCCTTATCATCAGAAATCCTCCCGAGTAATATCCAAAGAATTAAACCAAATAGAGGAAATATCCCCACATACAAAAATAAATATCTCAGATTCACTATAGACATCAAGAATGCTATTACAAGTGGGGCAGTAATTCCACCCACATTACCCCACAAATTTATCCATCCACCAACGAATGCAGAGCTTTCCTTGCCTGCAATCCTAGTAGAAAGCCTCCAGGAGCTTAATAATATGGGATTTAAAAATGAAAGCATAATAGTTACCAAAATAATGAACTCGTATTTGCCATCGAAAATTAGCGTCATTATCATTGAAATTATGATTACAATATAAGATAATCTGGATACAAATGCATCATTTTTGATTTTATCAAGGATTATACCTGATAAGATTGCACTTATACCCATAAAGATCCACGGGAGTGTGAAAAAAATAAAATTATTGCTTTCTATATTGTACTTCTCATACAAAAATGCTGGATACCAAGTTAAAAATATATAGAAATAGAAGTCATAGATAAAAAATGATAAGCCAAAGATTAGAAATTCTTTTTTTAGAAGTATTTTCCATTTTCTTTTCACATTTTTCGATGAATAATTATTTTTTGTAAATAAAAGCAGGAGGCCTGTTACAATTCCCGTTATAGCAAAAAATAGAACTGGCGTTGAGAGCGAATGGTATAAATTAAAAAGGAAAAAGGATACCGCTGGAATAATTGCGGGGGAGATATCTCCAAGAGCGGACACATATCCTGTTGCTCTTGCATATTCGTGATCATCATATTTCAATCTGACTAGATACATTATGGATGGAAATATAGGTCCTTGAGTTACACCCATCAAAAAACCGAGAATTAATGCCAGTGGAAAAGACTTTACAATTGATAATAATGCAAGAAATACAGACCAAACAATTATGGAAATACCGGAAATGAAAGAAGGCCCATATCTTTCAGCTAACCTCCCTCCTGGAATTTGCGTTAACGTATATCCTATATAGAACAGAGAGAATAGGAGAGAAAAAATTACTTTTGAATTTATAGAATAGTTTATCATAAATTCTTTGTAAAGAACAGAAATAACATATCTATCACCTAGTGCAAAAAAGGCACCAAGTGATGCTAGCAAAAGTATAACTCTTCTATTCATAGTATTCCTATTTCTTTAAGCTTTTCAGGCAAATAAGAATCAGTTACAAAATTTAAACCATATTTTGCAAGTGCTTGCTGTTCTGCCTTTTTCCCTAGATCGAGCATCATCTCTATTTCCCCTTTCCAGAAAGGATCATTGAACCTTGGATCCTCAAGTTCTGCGTGCAGAGCTTCAATATCCCTATCATTCAATTTATCTGTTGGGAGATCGTACCTCGTTATATCAGATGCTGTAATACCCACGAATTCGGAGCTGGGGGTTGCAAGTATGTCTGAAATGTGGGCAGTTTTTATTGCTCCATAGGCAATAGAAGCATATATTCTAAAACTCCATGGATCTCCATCTGTGAATACCACAATTGGTATATGAAGTTCCTTGTTCAATCTGTTTATGAGCCTTTTTGTGGATCTTGACGGCTGACCTTTTATATGAACTAACAGGCTTCTCATCTTTTCATCAAATCTGTTTTCAACTAACCTATCGAACATACCGCCTGTTTCTATAGCAAGAACAAAGTCAACATCATGTGAAACAAACTGAACCTTCTCAGGTTCTACATTAAAAGGTATTGTATAGCCTGCGTCCCCTACATCATCCCTGCAGTTTATCTCCTTCCATTCACCCTTCCTGTTCATTTCCTTTATAGTAAGATTACCAATTACCGACGCTCCGCTTTCCTCTGGCCTTAATCTCATCTCCTCCCTTAAAAGTGCTGTCATGACCTCAAGATCTTCGGTCATCATATCTGATTCGTCCTGGCTTTCAAACTTTCCAAGGCCCCACCCCTCAGAAATATAATACATCTCTCTGAGAGTTGATGTTTTTAGATCTTGTTCCATTTCATCTATAAAATCTATTATATAGAGCATTTTTAGTATGCTTTTAGCGGAGTTAACCTTAGAGGCATATCTTTTAACTGTATTATTTCCGTATTTCCAGACGCCAGTAGAGTTATCAAAAACAATATTGTCTCTGTTTCTCGATTTTAGCTCTATCTTAGGAACTTGACCATTCTTAATTTCATTGTAAATTTGATCTACAATTGATTTCAACTTTTCATTCATTTTTTAACACCTCGGGTAAGGAATATGCTCCCAGTAATTTTGAGTCTGGAAGGCTAACATAAATTTCTGATGAATCAACAATCTCTCTTTCAAAATCCAGCTCAATTTTTTCGAATGGCGCTAGATCTTTAACTTTCTGTCTGTACTCTTTTTCGCCCTTTAGAAGAACTTCAAATGAAAGTGTTTCATCAGTATAGTTCTCAGCATATAGTTTCCCATCCTTCTGCCTTAAGGCAACTACCCCCATAACCTTTGATATAATAGGTCTTATATCTGGCTCTTCTTTTTCCAGAATAGATGAAACTTTCTTTGATATTGCAGGTATTATCTGCTCTATCAGGGAGAACTTTTCTTCAATGTGCGCTTTGTGTTCCTCTTTTGTCTTCATAGCCCTAATCTGCCTGCCAATTTTCTTCAATACGAAGTCCAGGGAATCCAGAATCTCTGGAACGGGTGCTACGGCCTCTTTCGCCTCAGAAGTATACGGGATTTTTGTACTTGCAATATGAATGACCATAATTACAGGACCAATTGGAAGCTGATCTTTTACTGGCTGAGATAACCCATATTGTGCCCACGAAATAGATGAAATTGCCTTTGTTATTGCACAGCTACCCTGTTGATACAGGAGTGGCACTCGATTTGCAAATCTGAGTATTTTTATAGGCTCATCTTTTGGAATGTCACCGCCGTAAACTGCTATTGCTTCTATAATGAAAGGATGCCCCGAATAAACAAACGGACCTTTGGAAACAGGTTGAGAGAAATATGCAGGATGCACATCCTCGAATGAAGTAAGCACGCTTTTATATAATGCTTCATCTCCTATGGGTGAAAGTGAATCCTTCTTTGGTTCCATGAATTCAAAATTTTGCATTGTACTCCATAATGATTCAAAATCTTTTTGATGAAGATCTGTTATTTTTTTACCAGATAAACCACTTCTACTGATAATCTCGCTCGAAATTGTAGAAGTAATTCTAGAAAAATTTTCTAATAATACTCTTTCTATTGGTTTATTCTCATTTTCTCTGAGAATTGAGATGAGCTCGCCAAGTTCGACCCCATGTGGATGCGGTTTCACCGCCTCTGGGATCGGAGGGGCCTCATTTATGGTTCTATTAATATCATATCTTTTACCTAGCAAAATGACATGAAACGTTGCATGAGGGTTGGCAATCGACGTCTGATGTATATATTCTTCCACAGATTGCTTCCCACTTACGAATTTCCCTTTTAAAATTAAGGATATCTTTAGACCGCTA
>JAVRLO010000006.1:0-20316 GCA_031961395.1 Thermoplasmatales archaeon I-plasma
ATAGGATAGGTAATACATACAGTTCCTTTGTTAGCAAAACGTTGGAGCATCTCCACATTTCAAATGTAATAGTAAAGGTTGAAACAGATGTTCCATCAGGCTCTGGCCTTGGTACGTCATCCATGATAATAGCTGGAATATTATTTCATGAAAGAAATTATGAAAAAGAAGAGCTGGCAAGGGAAGCTTTTGAAATTGAATACTCTGTCCAGGGAATGGGAAGCCCCATCGATACTACCACGATAGTTTCTGGTGGATTTGTTCTGACAAACGGAAACATAGGGATACCACTATGGAACATTGAAAAGGGAGAGAGAAAATGGAGGTTTTCTAAAATCCCGGCAAAAGAAATGGATCTAGTAATAGTTTATACTGGTCCGAAGGGCTCTACCCGCGAACAAGTAGCCAAAGTAAAAAAGTTCTATGAAAGGGGAAAATTTGCAAAGGATGTCATGGAAGAGATAGGGAATATAACTAAAGATGGAATCAATCAACTTGAGAATGGAAACTTGGAAAAACTCGGTGAATTGATGAATGAAAATCATTCCCAGTTGAAGATATTTGGTATATCTAATGAAACAATAGAGAAGGTTGTTTCTATCGGGAGGGATTATGGGTATGGAGCTAAGCTCACAGGCGCAGGCGGGGGAGGAGCTGTAATAATATTACCGAAAGACAAGGAGAAATTATTAAAGAAAATTAAAGAAATGAATTTAATTTACTTCGACACTTCTACAACTAACGTGGGCATTTTTAAGAGACCTTAGAGAGGGAAACAACGTAATCTCCCTCATCAAGATCTATAACTTTAACGCCTTGAGCGTACCTTCCTTTCATAGGTATGTTTGAAACAAGGACCCTTATCGTTTTTCCCATCTTTGTAATTACTAAGAGTTCGTCATTTTCATTTACTGACACTATTTTGACAGGTTTACCTGTTCTTTCTGTAATCTTAACTGATTTCATACCTTTGGCCCCGCGGTGTCTCATACTGAATTCCTCCATAGATATTCTTTTGCCTAGACCTTTCTCCGTGATTAAGAAAAGTTGATCCCCGGTTATAGGTGCATTGCATGCTACCTTATTTTCTCCAACAAACCTAATTCCTATAACTCCTGATGCTGATCTGCCCATTGGTCTGAATTCTGACTCGTCAACCATTGATAGTCTCCCATCAGTGGATACAAGAGCTATTTTCTCGTTTCCAGATGTTGCAAAAACATCACTTAACAGATCACCCTCTCTGAGTTTTATTGCTATTAGACCGTTGGACCTTATGTTTGTGAATTCTGAAATTTTTGTCTTCTTAACTCTTCCTTTTTCAGTTACGAATAGGAGATACTCCTTGTCCTGATCCATTTTTTCTCCCATTATGAATACTATCCTGTCATTGACATTTTCTAGAATGGTTGAAATAAGTTTTCCTCTTGATCTTCTTTCCCCCTTTGGAATCTGGAACGCCTTAATCTGATATACCTTCCCCGCTTCAGAGAACAGGTATATCCTGTCATGAGAGTCACAGCTAATTATCTGTCTTATCTCTGACTCCGGATAACCGGCAAATATTCCTTTGCCACCCCTTCTCTGTTGTGTAAATGTATCCATTTCCATCCTGTTCAGCCTGTTGTCTTCTGTTAGAATTATTGTGTTGTTCTCATGGGGTATAAGCTCTTCCTCCGTAGTTTCAACATAGCTGTCAGTGATTTCAGTTCTTCTTGAATCTCCGTAAAGTTCCTTTATTTCTTCCAGTTCCTCTATAATTATATCCCATCTCCTTTCTTCCTTTGCCAGTATATCCTGATAATCTTTTATTTTAATAGAGAGTTCCTTCATTTCATCTTTTAGGTCCTGTATCTCCATGGACGTCAGCTTCTGTAATTTAGTA
This sequence comes from Thermoplasmatales archaeon I-plasma, assembly GCA_031961395.1. Taxonomy (GTDB): domain Archaea; phylum Thermoplasmatota; class Thermoplasmata; order Thermoplasmatales; genus JAGDXO01. The sequence continues at coordinate 1,886 of JAVRLO010000006.1, forward strand.
TCAAGGATTGCGTTCGCTTGCTCCTCGTCTATTGAAAACTCTTTTTCTAGATTTTCTCTTGCTTCCTTAACTTCCTTAGATTCTCTTATAATTTTAATGGTAAGATCTATCTTATCCAGGGCCAATATTAGCGCTGTAAGAATATGCTGTCTCTCCATTGCCTTTTTTAGGAAAAACTCAGTTCTTCTTCTTACAACTGTTTCCCTGTGTCTCAAATATTCTTCCATTATTTCCTTGAGACTCATTGTTTTTGGTACTTGATCCGCAATCACCAGATTGATAATACCGTATGTAACGTGCATCTGGGTGTGTTCATAAATCTGTTTTAATGTTACTTCTGGATTAAATCCATTTTCAACCTTTACAACAATTCTTATGCCCTCTTTGCTGCTTTCATCCTTTATATTCTGCACTCCCTCTATAATATCTTCCTTTGCAAGCTGGGCCATTTTAGTGAGCAATTCTGCCTTGTTTACCTCGTATGGCACTTCGTTGAATATAATTTCGTTCTTCTTTATTTCAGCTCTCGCTCTAAGATCAATTTTCCCTCTTCCCGTTCTATACGCTTCAATGATTCCACTTTTTCCTAGTATAACCCCTCCAGTCGGAAAATCTGGTCCTTTTATATATTCCATAATTTCTTCAACTGATGCGTCCCTCTTTTTAACCAGGAATATAAGACCATCCACAATTTCAGATAGATTATGTGGAGGCATATTTGTAGCCATACCTACAGCAATACCAGATGTTCCGTTTATCAGAATATTTGGAATTTTTGACGGAAGAAAAACAGGTTCCTTCATTGTTCCGTCAAATGTCGGAATAAAATCAACTGTATCATACTCTATATCCCCGAGTATATCACTTGATATCTTCTGCAACCTTGCTTCAGTGTACCTCATAGCTGCAGGAGGATCACCGTCCATACTTCCGAAATTTCCCTGCCCCTGGACAAGCGGATATCTTAATGAGAAATCCTGAGCCATCCTTGCCAGAGACGAATATATGGCCATATCTCCGTGGGGGTGATATTTACCCATTACTTCACCAACAATTCTGGCTGACTTTCTGTAAGGTTTGTCAAAAGTAAGACCCATTTCATACATTGAGTATAGGATTCGTCTCTGCACAGGCTTAAGCCCATCCCTTACGTCAGGAATTGCTCTTGACACTATGACACTCATTGCGTAGTCAAGATAAGAATTTTTCATTTCTTTTTCAATTTCTCTTATTTCTACCATACCCATCACACATCTATATTCTGAGCTTCCTTGGCATGATTCATTATGAATTGTCTTCGAGGCTCAACTTCCTCTCCCATCAGCAGTGAGAATAGACGATCTGCCTCCTCTCCATCTGTAATTGTTACTTGAAGCAGTTTTCTGGTTTCAGGGTTCATTGCAGTTTCCCAGAGCTGCTCGGGATTCATTTCACCAAGTCCCTTGAACCTTTGAACTATGGGGTTATTATAAAGTTTAACTAGCTCATCTTTCTCTTCCTCGCTGTAGACATATTTAACTGTAGTCCCTTTCTGAATCCTGAACAGTGGGACTTGAGCTATAAATATATGATCATTGATAATAAGGTCCTTAAGATGCCTGTAAAATAGTGTTAGAAGCAGTGTTCTTATATGGCTTCCATCAACATCTGCATCTGTCATAATAATTATTTTTCCATATCTTAATTTTTCAGGATTGTAAGTTTCATTTGGTCCCATATTTATTGCAGCAAACAGGCTCTTTATTTCATTATTCTTCAGTATTTTGTCCCATCCTGCTTTTTCAACATTTAGTATTTTGCCTCTTAGCGGTAATATAGCTTGAAATGATCTATCTCTTCCCTGTTTAGAAGATCCAGCAGCTGAATCTCCTTCCACTATGTATAGCTCTGTTTTTGTTGGATCTTCGAGAGTACAATCAGCCAATTTTCCTGGAAGTGTAGCGTTCATTGTTGCTTTTGACCTGGCTATTTCCCTGGCATTTCTAGCTGCTTCCCTGGCCACTGCTGCCTGATAAGCCTTTCTAGCAATAGATTCTGCATCCTTTGGATGGTCCTCAAAATAAAGTTTCAGATATTCGGAAACCGCGCTAAAAACAATACCTTTTACATTACTATTCCCTAGCTTTTCTTTCGTTTGTCCTTCAAATTGCGGTTCCGGAATTTTAACGTGGATTATTGCAGTAAGTCCTTCCCTAACATCTTCCCCTGTGAAAAAGTCATCAGAATCTATTATTTCGAGCTGTTTTGCAAAATCGTTCATTACCTTTGTTAGTGCCGCTCTAAAACCTGAAACGTGAGTCCCACCTTCCCTCGTATTTATATTGTTCACAAATGCTAGTAAATTCTCATTTGTGCTGTCATTGTATTGAATTGCAAACTCTACTATTCCTGAGTCTCTCTCTGAAATGTTATATATAACGTCCTGATGAAGAACATTTTTGCCTGCATTCATGCTTTTAACCATTTCAACAATTCCGCCAGAATGCTGAAAAACTTCTTCCTTACCATTCCAGTTCAAAGTTATAGTCAGACCCTTGTTCAGGTAAGAAAGTTCCTCTATTCTATTTCTTATGGTATCAAATGAGTATTCTGTAGTTTCCATTATTGTATCGTCAGGCTCGAATATCTGGAGCGTTCCTGTTGGAGAATTTAAATGGAAATTACACTTTATGTCCCCTTCCCATATAATTTCATTTCCATGAACTGTGCCAACCTTTATGACCTCCGTCTCTTTTTCTCCCTTCGAATATCTTTGGTAAAAAACTGCTCCGTCTCGCTTAACAAACACCTCAAATCTTGACGATAGAGCGTTTACTACGTGAACACCAACACCATGAAGCCCTCCAGATACTTTATATACTTTTTTTTCGAATTTCGCACCTGAGTGTAATTCAGTCAATACTATTTCCAAGGCAGGTTTATTGTATTTAGGATGTATGTCAACTGGTATTCCTCTTCCATCATCTTCAACTGTTACCTTCTTCCCTTCTATTGAAACATAAATATTTTTACAAAATCCTGCCATTGATTCATCTATACTATTATCAATAACTTCATAAATTAGCTGGTGAAGCCCTCTACTGTCAGTGCTACCTATATACATTGCTGGTCTTTTTCTGACAGCCTTTAGGCCTTCCAAGACAACTATATCCTTTGCTGAATAATCGTCCATTTTTTCACTTTAAACCATAATGTTTCTATATATTTATAATTTTCAATTTCTATGTCTTATCTAGATAGTAGATTCAATATTTATGGTATTTTGAGAAAATTTATTTTGTTAAAATTATAATTAATTCTTCCCTTTTAATTTGCAAGCCATTTATAATAATATTATAATTAATATTTCTCACTTCTTTACTTTTAAACGTGGTATCATTGAATTCATCTGGTGTAAAATAATGCGTTCTTATTTTATTTCCTCTTACGTAAGTGTTTTTCTCTATTTCAGAACCTTTACTAGATCTGAAATCATTGATTGAAAAGACCTTGATTATTAACCTTCCATTTGGTTTTAATATCCTATTAGCCTCGCTTAATGCAATTTTGCGCTCATTCTCAAGAAGATGATCTATTGAATGTAAAAATAGAACATTCGAAAATGTATTATCCTTAAAAGGCAAACAGGTAATATCTCCCTGAACCTTATTTCTTGGAACATATAACTTCAATGCATTTCTTGCAAAATCTAGACCTATAATGCCTTCCACAGAAGGTGTTTCTTTACCGTTTCCGCAACCTGCGTCTAGCGTCATTCCGGGTAACAGGATTCTTTCTATTTCCGACTTCTCTCTGGAGGAACCTCTCCATAATTTTCCTCTCCTCTTGTATTCTAATTCCCAGTATCTTTTTTGCATTTTCCTAGCATAACTTTTTTAGGTAATTGTTTTTTACCGTATTCAATGATTGAATGGGAAATGATACAGGAATTAATTGAAAAGGATCCATTTATAAAATATCTCGGTATTAAGATAAATATACCAGAAGCTGGAAAGGCTGAAGCAATACTTGATCTTAAAGAATATCACATGAGAACAGGGAATATGATGAATGGAGGAGCTATTGCAACCTTAATAGATACAGCAGGTGGGACTGCAGTTTTAACGATTAGCAAAACTAACCAGGTCACAACAAACCTAAATATAAACTATTTAAGACCAATAATGAAAAGCCCGGCTAGAGCAGTAGGTGAGGTCATAAAAGAGGGTAAAAGGGTATTTTTTGTCAGAATGAGCGTGTATGATGGGGATAACACCCTCTGTGCCTTTGGGACAGGCACTTGGTATATTTTAAGAGACTAAATTTATTTATAGATTGAACACATGTTCGGAAGTGACTGTAGAACACACTGGAATAGAAAGAATAAAAGAGAATGATCGAAGGGGCAATCCTAAATCACTTTTCACTCTTTGGTTTGCGGCTAATCTTACAATAGCTGATTTTGCAATAGGTTTTATTCCAGTAGCAATCGGTCTTAACTTCAAAAGTGCAATATTAGCTATAATTATAGGGAATTTATTGGGGGCTGGAATTGTTGGTCTTTCAGCAATAATGGGCCCCAAAACTGGTTACCCTCAAATGATGAGCACCACGAATACAATGGGTAAAAGTGTAATGAGATTATTTGGAATAATCAATTTATCGAATACCCTTGGATGGTTCATAGTTAACAACGTACTTTCAGTTATAGCACTTTATCTAATTTTTAAGACTTCTTACATTTTCCTTATGCTGATATTCGTTTTAATTGTCTATATAATTGCTTTTATTGGACATGACCTTATTCATAGAATTGAGAGATATTTATCCTTTATACTAGGTATTCTATTTCTAATAATTTTTTTGAAAGTTATATATCAAGGCAATCTAGGGTTCATAGGCCACGGAGTTATCTCTATAGGGACCTCATTCTTCGGGATGATAGCTTTTTCATACAGCTATCTTATGAGCTGGGGGCCATATGCTTCTGATTATTCACGATATTTGCCAAAAGATACAAGTCTGAATAAGGTATTTTTAAACGCCTTTCTCGGTTCATTTCTGTCAACATCATTTGTTGAGCTAGTAGCTTTAATAATATCATTTGCTACACTCAGCACGTCACCTTTTTCTACTCTTGCTAATATTTCAGGTAAATTTTATGTGATAGCTCTTTTAGCTATCGTTCTCGGAGGTATCTCTGCAAATGTTCTGAATCTTTACTCCTCCTCCCTTTCCGGGCTTGTTGGAGGAATCAAGATAAAAAGAACTAGATTTGTTGGTATTATAGCACTTATTGGACTCATTTTATCGGTGCTATTTTATTCAGGATTCTACCAATTTTTTCAATCATTTTTATTCATTCTGGATTATTGGATTTCACCATGGATTGCAATATTGATTGTCGATTTTCTTGTTTTTAAAGATTACTATTTACATTTTGACAGAAAAATAGATTACTCTGGCATTTCTGCCTATCTCATAGGCATTCTCATCTCCGTACCTTTCATGAATCTTTCATTAGGAACTTTTTCTTACACATTTCCGGTTTCAAAAATCCTGGGAGGAATAGATATTAGCTATTTTGTAAGTTTTTCCACCGCTGCTTTATTTTATTATATACTAAGAAAGAGAAGAGTTGATAAACATTATGTTTAAATAAATATCATTGTTATTGATTAAAGGTGAATTGGGACGAGAACTGACGATGAAGTTGATGAGCTAAGCGATGTTGAAGAGGTGCTTAGGCAGCTTAGGGCTGTAGAAGAAGAAAAAAGGTTCACTGAGATAGAAAATAAAAGACTTCAAGATGAGATAGAGAAACTCAAGAAAGAGCTTAACAGGTTAAAGCTTCCTCCGTTATTAATCGGATCAATAGAGGATGTAATAGATGATAGAAGAGTGGTCATAAGAAGTAGCACTGGTCCTAGTTTTCTTGTCTATACCTCTGAGCATATACCAAAGGATAAATTGACTGTTGGAGCCAGAGTTGCACTAAATAAAGCTACATTATCCGTTATATCTGTAATACCGGAGGCATATGATCCTACTGTAGTAGCCGCAGAGATTAGTGAAAAACCCAAAGTAACCTATGCAGACATTGGGGGGCTGGAAGAACAGATAAAGGAGATTAAGGAGATGGTTGAGCTGCCTCTGCTTAATCCAGAAATATTTAAAAAAGTAGGGGTTGACCCGCCTACCGGAGTTCTACTTGTTGGTTATCCAGGAACTGGAAAAACACTTCTGGCGAAGGCTGTGGCCAACAATACAAACGCAACTTTCATAAGGGTTGTAGCGTCAGAACTAGTTAGGAAATATATTGGAGAAGGTGCAAGATTAGTTAGGGAGCTCTTTGACCTAGCAAGGAAGAAAGCTCCTTCCATAATTTTCATTGATGAACTCGATGCTATAGGATCTCGGAGGATAGATTCATCAACGTCTGGGGACAGAGAAGTACAGAGGACGCTAATGCAGTTGCTGGCAGAGATAGATGGTTTTGAACCACTCGGAAATATTAAGCTTATAGCTGCAACCAATAGGCCAGATACGCTTGACGAAGCCCTCATGAGACCGGGTAGATTTGATAGAATTATAGAGATACCGCTCCCAGATAAGAGGGGAAGAATAGATATTTTAAAGATACACACAAACAGGATGAATCTCAAAGATGTAGATCTATCAAAGATAGCTGATGTAACAGAAGGTTTTTCAGGAGCTGATCTAAGGGCAGTCTCTGTTGAGGCTGGTATGTTTGCGATCAGGGAAGGTCATGATTACATAACACAGAGGGAATTTATGAAAGCAGTGGAAAAAATTAGCACACAAAGGAACAAGTCTTCTCAATCATCAAATAACTTAGAGATGTTTGTCTGATGAATGAGACATTCATTGATAACTTATATGAAGAAAACGGAAAATTTTTCACATTCACCAAATATCCCAAGCCAGTCTACGGAGAAGATGTTATAAAGAGGAACAATTCTTATTTTAGGCTTTTTTCTCCATTAAGGAGCAAACTTTCATCATCTCTTAGATTAAATCTCAAACCAGAGATTAAGAAGAATTTTCACATCGTTTATCTTGGTGCATCTACAGGTACTACTGTTTCACATTTATCTGATATCGTAAGTGATGGAACTGTGTTTGCAGTAGAGTTTTCGCCTATGCCATTTGTTAAACTATTGCAACTTTCAATAGGAAGGGAAAACATTATGCCGATGTTACTTGACGCATCTAGACCTGAAACTTATGGAATTTTCGTAGACAAGGCGGATATGCTTTACCAGGATATTGCCCAGCCTAACCAGATAGATATATTTATTCGAAACATGAATTTTTTTAAAGCAAAGCGTGGAATCCTTATGTTTAAAACGTATTCTATGAGAGCTGAAACTTCAGTGGATAATGAAATAAAAAAATTAAAGGAAGAATTCAAGGTGCTTCAGGTAAAAGATATATCTAGGTTTCACAAGGGTCACTATGCTATATATGTCACCAGTTAACCCATACTGTTTTCATATTGGTGAATTCTCTGGATCCGTAAGTTGATAATTCTCTACCCAGTCCGCTTTTCTTAACTCCGCCAAATGGAAGTCTAGGATCAGAAAATACTATGCTGTTTATATAAACCATTCCTGCTTCTATTTGTGGTACAATTTTTTCTGCAACATCTTCCGGGCCCCAAATAGAAGTACCGAGACCGAACGGAGTATCATTTGAAAGTTTTATAGCCTCTTCAATAGTGTTGAATTTCTTTAGAATGGCAACAGGACCAAATATTTCTTCCTGGTAATTTTCATCTGTCTGAATCAATGTTGGTGGGACAATATTTCCATAACCTGAACCTATGATGTCTACCTTACCCTTACCCTTTAGATATTCAACCTGTTTTGTTATTATTTCCTTTTGGGATGATGATGCTAGGGGTCCAATATATGTTCCCTTGTCCATGGGATCTCCGATCTTGACTTTAGCAAATTCCTCCCTTAATTTATCATAAAAATCGTGATATATATACTGATCTACTATGAAACGTTTTGATGCTATGCAGCTCTGCCCGTTGTTTTGCAATCTTCCAGTTGCCGCATTTTTCGCTGCCTTATCAATATCTGCGTCCTTTAAAACTATGAATGGATCAGAACCTCCAAGTTCCATGACCACTTTCTTCAACTCTTTTCCCGCAATTTCTGCAATACTTGAGCCCGTAGGAGTTGAGCCGGTAAATGCAACTCCGTCAACATATTTAATCAGAGATGATGCAGTGTTCCCACTTACTACAAGCGATCTAAATACAGGTGAATCTATCAATTCCTCAATCTTTAAAGATACACCTGTTACCAAGCTTGCGTGCTTCAGAACCACTCCATTACCTGCCAGCAATGCTGGGAATATTGCTCTCGCAGCCTGCCATAGTGGAAAATTCCAAGGCTCAATTGAAAGGATTACTCCTAGTGGATCAAAACGTATGTAACTTTTCTTTGCTTCTGTTGGAATGTATTCATTTGAAAATATCTTGTAAGCATTTTCAATGAGATAGTCTATGAGTCTTATAGATTTCTTTACTTCTGATATGCTCTGTTCCAGCGGTTTACCCATCTCCTCAGTCATCATTCTGGCTATATTATCTACATTGCGTTCAAAATTTGGTTTTATATTGTTTTTAAAGAAACTTACCCTTTCGTCAAGACTTCTTGACCATTCTTTCTGTGCCAATCTTACCTTCTTTATCTTTTCTAATGCCGTCTCCTGACTTTCAGTCTCAATTTTTTGTAAAATTTCGTTTGTATATGGATTTACAATATTTATTGTCATTTTCTACCACTTACTTCCTTTATTGATTCTTCAAATATTTTTATTCCTTTTTCGAGCAGCTCGTCTTCTATATTTAATGGGGACATGAATCTCATTACGTTAGAGTAATGGCCACATGTATGCATTAGAACACCTTTCTTAAACATCTTTTCCCTTACATCATTTGCTTCTTTAGTTCCGGGAGTCTTATTTTCATCAGAATTAAGCTCAACCCCAATCATAAACCCCTTTCCTCTAACCTCACCTATAATCCTATTTTTTTCACCAATTTCCTCAAAATTTTTCTTTATTATTTCACCCCTCTTTCTTACAGTTGATAATATATTGCTCTCCTGGAGATATTTCAATATTGCTGATCCTGCGGCTAATCCAAGGGGATTCCCTCTATAGGTGCCTAAGTGAAATGAAGTTGGAATATTATCGTAGTCTTCTTTATACACAATCGCTGATATAGGAATGCCACCGCCTATGCTTTTAGAGATACACATTATGTCCGGATCTACATTATAGTTTTCTATTGCCCATATTTTCCCTGTTCTACCAACTCCGCTCTGAACTTCGTCTATTATTAGAGGTATAGAATATTTGGATGATATTTCTCTTAGCATCGGAAGAAAATCATCAGGCGGAACAATGTAACCCCCTTCCCCCTGAATTGGTTCTACAAGAATCCCGCCTACAGGGGATATACCTGAATAGTTATCCTTTATCAGGTACTCAACGTAATCTACTACCGCCTTAGATATATCGTCCTTATCAACTTTCCAAGGGAATCTATATGTATATGGGAAAGGAACGTGAAAGAAGCTAGAATTTTCAAATCCTGCGTATTCCCTGTAATGATTATTTGCCGTTGCATTAACGATCCCTCCTGCAACACCATGATAGGAACCAGAAAATGTTATGATTGTATTTCTTTTTGATTGGTATTTAGCCAAGGAAACAGCTGCCTCACAAGCATCTCCTCCTGTAACTGTAAACAGTACTTTTGATCTGTCCTTTAATCCTTTTGGAAGTGTAGCATTTAATGTCTTCAGAAAATCAATTCTAGCCTCTGTAGGAATTTCAGTTATATGAGTGATCTTTTGAAGTTGCCTAGTTATTGCATTCAAAATTAACGGATTTCCGTGACCTAAGTTCATCACAGAAACACCACCAAACCAATCGATGAAAATGTTACCATCCACATCAACTACTGTCGATCCCATCCCATAATCAAGGGCAATTTTGAAAAATCTTGTATAAGACCTGCTGGATGTCTCTAAATTATTCTGTATCTTAATCAATTCGCTTGATTTGGGTCCAGGCAGTTCTGTCTTTATCAATGGTGCATTCATTATACTTGACCAATTTTCGCTCATATTCTTCCCTCTATGTTTTCATAATCTTATTTTAGTATTTTAAATGATAAATGATTAGCCTAAATTGAAAGAACAAAGAAATTATTTCTCCATATTTTAAAATTTAATAAAAAAATTTTTTCATTTTAGAGAGTTAATATGAAATAGTTATGTAATTAATCATCAGATACAGTTAGTTTCAGAGATTCGGGGAAACTTTCCTTTAGGGTATTCAATACCATTATTGTTTCACTTCTTTCGATCCCTTCGGTCTTACTAAGTTCATTCACAATAAACTCTAGTTCTTCCTTGGTCTTCGCCCTTATAAGAGCTACAAAATCGTTGCTTCCAATTACGAAATAAACAGCCCATATCCCCTTTATTTTTGATATTCTCTTCCCAACTTCTTCTGCATATTCCGGGCCATACCTTGCCTTTATAAGTGAGACTGCAGTAAGCTGTTTTTTAATGAAATTTTCATCCATTAGAGGTATTATGCCATTTATGTAACCAGAAGTTCTCATTTTCTTCAATCTGTTGTGCACAGTAGATTTTGAAAGACCTACCTTTTTTGAAATAACACTCAGATTTGTATCCCTAGAATCAAATATAGCCTTCAATATTTTCTTATCCATTTGATTAAGTTGATTATCGGTATTTTTTTTAACTGACATCGTTACAGTATAAAATACTTCTTAATAAAATGTTATATTGATGGATTTTTTCCATCTGCAATTTTTCGTTACATTAATAATAGTTGATTAAATAAACCCAGTAAATATGAGTGGTAAAAAAGGCAATTGGGAGAGTAACAAAAAGGAGATAAGCATTTCTATAGGTGTTATACTTGTCGTTATCATTATTTTTGTTTCACTTACCTTATATTCACAGAACTGGCCGCCAGCTGTTGTGGTAGAGTCAAGCTCTATGCAGCACGGCCAAAATTTTGTTTTTGGTGTTATTAATACTGGAGACATAGTAGGCGTAAAAAAAGTTAGTTCATTCAAAGATGTGATAACATACGTAGTTGCAAGGGAATCCGGATACCCGATAGATTATGGGGAGTATGGAAATGTGATTGTATACAACGATTATTATCTCAATGAACCTGTTATACACCGTGCTTTGTTTTACGTTGAAGGATGGCAAGGAGATATTCCTGTAATATATGGAAACGATCATCCATCCTGGCTAGTCATTTCCGGAAGTACTGTCACTATTTATGATAAAGGATTTCGCCATCAGACAGTTGTAATAGACTTAGGGAGCTATGTGGGACAGACTGGTTTTGTTACAATGGGAGATAACAATCCTGTTGCAGATCAGCAACCCGGAAGTGGAATTGATAATTCATTGGTAAATATGAGCCAAGTCAGAGGAGTTGTTTTTGGTTATCTTCCCATTTTAGGAACACTCAAACTATGGATAGAGGGAAAAACACAGTATATACCTGAGCAGAGCAATGTAATTATGGCAATTATACTTATTTTGCTTGTAGCATTTGCCTTCTATCCATCTGGTAAAAAGGAGAAAAATGTAAGAAAATAATTAATCTGCACTTTTTGCAGATGCCTTGGTCATTTCTTGTAATCTTTTCTTTCTTGACAATAGATGTGTCCTTATATTTGGATCTATTATTTCCGCTATGCCTTCGCCGAGCAAACTGAAGCCCATAACCAGCAGGAACAAGAAAAATGCAGGAATTAGTCCTTCTAGTGGATAGGTGTAGAAATTTGTAGAGAGTATAGATGCCATCATTCCCAGTTCCGGTGTTGTAACAGGAATTCCTATCCCCAGGAAACCAAGAGTTGAAAGCGTTAACATTGCTGTTCCAATGTCCATTGTTGCATATATCATCAGGCTCGTAATGACATTAGGGAATATACCCTTAGCAAATATTCGTCTGAATGGCGTGTTTAACACCTTTGACATTGTTATGAACTCATTCGCTGTTACCTGGAGTGTGCTGCTCCTCACAAGCCTCACATAAGGAGGCCACCAGACGAATATTATTGAAACAGCAGCATTTATAAGACTTGGTCCTAAAGTAGCAGCAATTGCCATTGACATTATGAGAGGAGGAAATGCGAAGAAGAGATCCGTTATCCTCATTATTATTTCCTCTAAGATCCCCCTGAAATATCCTGCAATAGTTCCTAGAAATAGTCCTAACAATGCAGATGCGAAGACAACAAACACCGATACTCCAAGATCCACAGGCAGTGCAGCAATTATTCTAGAAAATATATCCCTACCGAGTTGATCCGTTCCTAGTAAATGGGCTCTACTTGGTGGTGCATTTGCAGCGTAAAGATTTATGGATAGTGGATTGTATGGCAGCATCCTGTTTCCCAGTATGAGGTAGAGAATTGCTAGTATGACAAATATAGATATGATCACAAATCCTGCTGTTGACAACCCGTTGGAAAATATAATTTTAAATGGGGATTTGAAAGATCTCTTCATTTTTCACCACTTAACCTAATTCTTGGATCTAGAACAGCATACATGACATCAGCAATAAGGTTAGCCGCTATCACGAATACTGTGAATGTTATTACAACGTATATTAAAACAGGATAATCATCTGAACTAATTGCAGCATATGCAAACCTTCCTATTCCTGGCCATGAAAATATTTCCTCAACAACTACCGTTCCTGTAATAAGCCAGCCGAACATTACTGCAATAACTGTATTCGATTCTATTAATCCGTTTCTTAAAATATGATTCCTATTGACATATTTTTCATTCAATCCTTTTGCTCTTGCCACCTTCACATATGGCATCCACTTCACTCCAAGTATACCATTCCTGCTAATCCTTGTGACTATCCCGAAATTGAGAAAAGCTAGAGTAAGCGCCGGGAGGATTAAATGATCCAACCCATTTACGAAGTCACCAGAATTCAGCGATAATAATGAGTCAAGAACAAATATTCCCGTAAATCTAGTAGGAGGCAGAATATTAGGTGAGTACATTCCACCGGAAGGGAAGATTGGAATATAAGAAGAAAATATAAGAATTGCCAGTGTTGATACTAGGAAAGTTGGCGATGCCCATGCCGCAGTATATAGTATTCTAATAATTGCATCTTTCTTATTTGAGAAATTAATAGCAGCAATATACCCTAGCCCTAGACCTAGAATAATTATGATTACTAAGGCAGCCAGTACAAGCTCGAGGGTGTTAGGAAAATAGAAAGCAATTTCTGAAGAAATCGACTTACCTGTAACAGGGTCCAGTCCAAGATTTCCAGTAAAAAAATTTAAGATGAAATACCATAATTGAGTATATAATGGGGCATCCAGATGATACCTCATAATTACATATGCAATAGTTGATGCTTTTGCTTTAGGACCTGCCCACAAAGCAGCCGGATCCTTGCTCAAAAGATGAGAAATTAAAAATATAATAATTATTGTGCCCAGGATGACTAAAATGGAAGTTCCTATTCTCCTTGCTATGTAATATGCAAGTTCCTTTTTCCCTTCCATTTTATTTCACCTATGTATAGTGCACTGTGTTGTAATACATGAAATATCCCGCTCCTGAACCAGCTGGATTTGGAATTATTCCTGTAACGTCGCTAGCAGTTATACTCAAGAAATATGGGACGTATAGCCAAGGCATAACATACTGATAATACATTGTTTGAGTAATATATGAGAAATTTTGTATAATTGCTGTGTTATTGAATGTTATACTTGCGTTGACTGTAGCATTGAATACAGATTCATTGAAATACCCAGAAGTTCCGACATAATTACCAACTGCTATTGCGTCAACATAATCTATAGATGCGCTGTAATCCTCTGTATAGAAATTGATACCCATAGGATACTGTGTTGAATTTACTGACGTTGAGAATACTGCTGCAGTATAGGATGCAGATGTAAGAGGCGTAAGATCTATGTTTATACCTATTGATGCAAGATTACTTTGAATTATTTCTGCTGTTTCGGTCTCTGTAGTTGAATCGGAATTATACAAGAAATTTACTGATGGAAACTTAGGAGCAGATGGATTAATAACTGTTCCGTTTGGAAGAATTGCCCTGTAACCAGCTTCTGCAAGGTATTCAGCTGCCATCGTAGCGTTGTAAGAGTAAAAGTTGAGGCCAGCCACGCTTTGATTGTAATCCGGGAAACCTGGTGGAACAGGACCTATCCATTTTACTGCATATCCGTCTAAAACGGACCTGATTATTCCATCGTAATTGATTGCATATGTTACTGCTTTTCTAACATCTATATTCTGAAATGGGGAGAATGCATATGGGTCCATATATACAAAGTATGCATCCTGCGATGATCCAAACTGAATTGGTAGAATGGAAACGTTAACGCCTGGTATACCTTTCAATGTATTATAATCCTGAATAGGGGCTTCAATTATTTGTGCGTTTCCAGATTTCAAGTCGGATATTCTGGAAGATAGCGATTTGTATAATATGATTATATTCTTCAAATAAGGAGGCTGTATTGCGTAATTAAGTTGACTAGCGGGAAGCGAATCAGCCCAGTAATTTGGATTTTCGGTAAGTGTTATTCCCTGGGATGGAGTATAAGAGAATATTTCGTAGAAGCCTGTGCCAATCGCATTGCTTTCCATCCAGGAGTTTGGTGATCCTGCCTGTACTCCACCGTGTTCTTCTACAACCCTTGGATCCACTGCCGCGGCCATAGGAGTCGTAAGAGTCATTAAGAATGCATTATACGGCACATCACCATTATATCCATAACCTAGATGGAAAATTATTTCATATGGGTTAACGACCTGGACTGACTGATTCGGATATTCCATGTATGATAGGTCTGTGGAATTAGGGTTTGTGTAATTTATATCATTTAGTATGGATGCAGTTATATTGAAATTAATTCCGTTTCCAGCTGCCAGATTCTGACTTAGGATCCACGCAGGTGCTTGGTCCATCAGTATTGTTCTATAAACTGAGAACCATATATCGTATGCGTTGAAGTGATCTCCGTTACTAAACGTCACATTTTTTCTCAGGAGAAAGGTATAGTTCATTCCATTTGATGATATGGTCCAGTTGTATGCGAGGACTCCAACAAAAGTTGTCATGCTCGTCCCATTTGGAGCAACAAGACCCTGATATACCTGATTCATAATCTCCCAACCAGGAGTTGTATAGGTAACAGCAGGATCAAGACTGTCTGGAGGCAGAGATTCCTCAACAGTCAAAGAATTCTTTGTTGTAGATGTCGTTGTTGTCGTAGATGTTGTAGTTGTTGTAGATGTTGTCGTAGATGTTGTAGTATTAGGGACGGATTTATGGGTATTGAGCTCATAAATTCCAGCCGCAACACCAGCGATTACAATGACTAAAACGACCACAATTACTAAAATACCTTTTTTAGATGCCATGGTACTTCAATACTATACCCTAAACTTGGATTAAAATCTTTTGTTTTCACAAATAGGTTAGATTTATTTTAACAAATCTATGATCTATTAATAAAAAATCCAATAATAGAATCAAAATTAAGGAATAAATTTAAATAATATTCTTTCACTATAATTACCATTTTGTAATAATTACTTTTCGTTCAGTAAAGAACATTATATGATCTTTGCTACCCTGCGGATGCAGATCTCCAAAAAATGACTGCTTCATTCCAGAGAATGGATAGAACGCTATGGGAGCCGCCACTCCGATATTTACTCCTATGTTTCCGGCCTCCACTCTTTCCGTATACTCTCTTGCAAAATATCCGGATTTGGTATATATAGTGGAAGCATTTCCATATTTTGAAGAATTTATTATTTCAATGGCTTCATTGAAATCTTTAGCAGTCACAATGGCAGCAACTGGCCCAAATATTTCTTCCTTAACAATTTTCATGTCAACGGACGCTTTATCAATTATAGTAGGACCCAAGAAGAATCCCTCTTTTGGTAATTTATCGCCCATCTTTCTTCCATCTAATACTATATTTCCACCCTCTTTTTCTCCCGAATCTATGTATTGTTTTACCCTCTCAAGGTGCTCTTTCCTTATCAGAGGACCCATCTCTGTTTCAGGATTCAGACCGCTGCCAATTTTCAGTTTTTTAGCGTGTTCTTCAAATTTTTTCAAAACTTTATCGTGATTTTCCGGAAGAGTAACTAGTACAGATCCAGCTAGGCATCTCTCGCCAGCATTCCCATAGAATGAGCTTATCATATTTCCAATATTGGCATCCAAATCAGCATCTGGCATTACTAATACGAAATTCTTTGCTGATGCGCCGGCCTGAACTCTTTTACCGTTTGAAATACCCTTCTCATAAACATATTTTGCAACAGGGGTAGAACCAACAAAACTTATTCCTGAAATTTTTTTATTCTCAAGCATATAGTTTACTGCTTCTCCTCCTCCATTTATCAACTGAACAACTCCATCTGGAATACCTGCCTTTTTGATTAATTCCATAGATTTTTCCATGCTCATAGGTGTCTTTTCTGACGGTTTGACTACAACAGTATTTCCCATTGCTATCGCGTAAGGAATAAACCAGAATGGAATCATAACTGGAAAATTGAATGGACTTATTATTCCGAATACGCCTATCGGCACTCTAATCAATTCTTCATCAATTCCATGTGCTATGTTTCTGTTGTTTTCTCCCATCATATGGTAAGTAGCAGCTGCCGCTGACTCAACATTCTGAATGGCCCTAATTATGTCCCCCTTTGATTCATCTAAAGTTTTACCATGCTCAATAGTTGTTACTTTTGCAAGTTCATCTATCTCTTCCCACATTATGTTTTCCAGCTTAAATAGGTATTTTATTCTCTCCGGTATAGGGACTTTGCTCCATTTTTGCTGTACGTCATACGCATCATCCACTGCCCTATCTATTTCATCCTTACTTGCCTCTGAAACTCTTGCTATGATACTTCCTTCGGCAGGGTTGAATACATCGTATTTCTCTTCCCCTTCAGGTTCTACATACTTTCCATTTACAAAATTCCTAATTTTCCTCATTCTAAAACCTCCTTATCAGAAACTTCCAGACTCTCATCTACTACATCCATTCCTCTGTTCAATTCTTCTTCGCTTATGATTAATGGCGGAGCTATTATGAAATGTGTCACCCAAGTGTTGAGATATACTCCCTTTTCCATCGCATTCTTTGCAACTTTGTCTGTCATCAATGGATTTCCTTTCAATTTATCGGTGTAATCATTGAACGGTAACTTTGTCTTTCTATTTTTTACTAGCTCTACAGCACCGAAAAGGCCGATGCTTCTCACATCTCCTACAGAAGGATGATTCTCCTTTATTTCATCTAATCTTTTTCTAAGTACTCTCCCAAGCTCTTTTGACTTCTTTATTAGATTTTTTTCTTTATACTCTCTTATAGCTGCATAGGCTGCTGCCAGAGGAACTGGATGAGCTTCATATGTGTGTCCGTGAGCGAAATAATTATCTTCAAAAAACTGCGCAATTTCTTTGTTTGTAGCCATCAGCGATAGCGGGAGGTAAGCGCCTGTTATCCCTTTTGCAGTTGTTAATATGTCAGGCTTGACACCCCAGTTATCAACTGCAAACCATTCTCCTGTTCTCCCCCATCCACTCATTACTTCATCTGTTACCAGTATAACGTCGTTCTCCCTGGTAATTTCTCTAACTCTTTGAATATAACCATCAGGGGGTACAATAACTCCATTAGTTCCTGTAACTGGTTCAATTACAACGCCTCCGACATTTCCTTCATTTTTTATCATATATTCGAGATAGTTAGCGCATGCGAGTCCGCATTCTGGATAATGCTGCCCTAGAGGGCACCTGTAACAATATGGCGGGGGTGCGTGCAAAATACCTTGTGAAGAATAGAATGTATCAACAGCAATTCTCCTAAAATCTCCTGTGAGTGAAACGCTTCCCATTGTAGAACCGTGATATGAGTTATAATTTGATATGATCTTAGTCTTATTATCCTTTGAGTTATACATTCTTATAGTCTTTATGGCAGCTTCATTTGCTTCTGTTCCTGAAGATCCAAAGAAATATTTGACGAGATTATCTGGAAGGATCGTTTTAAGCTCCATAGCTACCCGAGCTCTAATCTCTGTCGCATAACCTGGTTGTGCATACTCAAATTTATCAAGCTGTTCCATTATTGATTTTTTTATACTAACATTCCCATGACCCAGATTTGAGCACATTAATTGTGATGAAAAATCAAGATATTTTTTTCCATTACTGTCTTCAAAGTACGAGTCATACGCCTTCGTAAATAGCAATGGCTTCCAGCCATTCTGTCTTCTCCACGTTCCATAAGTATATTC
>JAVRLO010000007.1:0-19591 GCA_031961395.1 Thermoplasmatales archaeon I-plasma
GTTCAACATGCTTGGACGCCACACTAAGTACCATTGCAACCCTCTCAAGTGATAAATTTCTTATGTTTTCTATCTCCTGCCCTCCTGATTCATCAGCCGGAGGCAGACTCCAGGAGTATCTTCTTCCTCCTATCCTGCTTAGAATGCCAATTAAGCCACTTTTCTGGGCAGGTTTGAGGAGCCTGAATTGGCTTAGTTCAGCCTCCCTTCCAAGGGTGACCTTGACACTTAATCCGTTTGGAAACTTAAGCAATGCTAGATTTTCCCTCACACTGTAAGTATACTCCCTGTCAAAGCGCTTCAGTGCCTCAATAAGAGAGAGGAAAGCTTTACTCGTAAAACCTGACCTGTGTTGCAGAAATATCTCTCTCGTTTTGTCCAAGCCCTCAAGGTACATCTTCAGGATCCTTACTGAGTAAAACAAAGAACTGTCTGGAGACCAGTTGGAGCCAAGGAGCCACATTGACCTGATCTTGACAAAAACTTCCGTAAGTGCCTGGTAGGCTTCGCGTATTGCTTGAGGATTTCCTATTACATCTTTCATTGCCTCCTGCCTATAGCGTATATCTTCAATTTTTGTAACTCCTGTAATTAGTGCCTTTGTAGCTACTTCCTTTATAAAGGTGTCTCCTTGAGCCATCGCGTCTAGAATTGGCTCAAGGTCCAGGTCCTTGATTAGCGCCTTAGCATTCCAGGTTTCTTCCCGATCCTTGTTAAAGGACTGATCGACATACATCAGGTATATCCTCATTGGGAAACCCTCGAGACAATATCATCGTATGTAAGACTGTACTTCTTTGCTATCAGCCTTGCATATGCAAGCCCATCGGCAGGTTGTCTGACGACTTTGTATGTCCTTGTTTCAAGGTCCTTTTGATCAACCTGCGCAACATAGCTAACAACATGTTCAAGTGAGGCCAGTTCATCAAAAAAGGTGACGTAAACGGACAAGCAACCAATTTTTTGCAGTTTCATAATGATCTTTCTTCCAAGCAGCGTTGCATCATAGGTGCTCGTTGAACCAAACATCTCGTTTATTACTACGACACTTCTTACAGTCGCTCTGTCCAGTATGTTCTTTATCCTGACAAGGTCTTCCTCCAGCTTACTACGCATATTCTCCAAATCTTCTCCACGCGGGAAGTGAGTATACACGTAATCTACAAAACGAAGCGCTGCCATACTCCCCGGAACAGGCACTCCCAACTTTGCGAGGTAATGTACCTGGCCTATCATTCGTGCAAAGGTCGTCTTACCTCCACTATTTGGCCCAGTTACTACAATTATTTTCTCTTGCAAATCCAGCTGGAAGTCATTTGTAACTACCCTGCCTCCTGTAATCTTTGAGGCCAGCGCCAAGTCAAAGCAGTCTTTACAGAACACAGGACTCTCTTCTTGCTTGAGTTCTGGAATGCAGAACGGCAGGTCCTTCTTCTTTAGCGGTTCGATATAGTCAAGGTAGGATACGTAAAACTGTATTTCCCTGTAAAACCTCAAAATAACCGTGTCTACAAAATTCTTGTTTTCAGAATAAAATCGTGAAAGCTTCCTGAACTGATCTCTGTAAAGCCTGGCTGCTAGGTTGAGAATTGCTTCCTCAACGTGCCCTCTGACATGATCAAGCTTCCACCCTGGTTCTTTAACTTCGTCTGAACTTCCCTCAGAGGGTTTAAATCTCTCAAACAGCTTTTCGATGAACTCACTATAATCTTCGTCCTCAGCCTTGTCATACACAGTTACTGTCCCGCCTTTTATATCCATGTAGAAACTGAGCGATGCAATCTCGGACGTTAACTTTTCTGCCTCAGAGCAAAGATATTTAAAATACTCAGAAGAGACGTATCTGCTGAGGTATTCACGAAAACCAGTGAGGCCCGCTGAGCTTATCTTTGAACTTGAAAGCGAATTTTCTAGTTTAAGGACAGCCTTGCAATACGAAAGAACGGAACCAACAAATATTCCTTCTCTCTGTATGCTTGAATTGCGCTCTTCGCTAGTCCCAACCCTTGGCGAAACGGTCCTCAAAGTTTCACAAAATTCTTTAACTGCCCCGAGCACGTTCCTGTCCCCCAAATCTAAGAAGACATCTTGTCTGTAACACGCGTCTTCAATCCTTTCAGGGAGAGAGTACCAGAATTTCTCAAGCTCAAAGCTCCCACGTCCCTTTGTAATCGATGCCACTATCAAGTCTAGACCCAAGTCTACAAAACACTCAGGAGGGCGGTCTGAAAACCACAAACCTCTTCCGACCCCCGCATATAAGATGCTCTCGAATGACATATCCAACTCCCATCCTTCGTAGGAGTCGTCAGCCATTTCAGGCGGTTACTGCGGGGACTCCATCCCGCAATTGTCTAAATTTCGTTAGCAGATTTAAAGCTTTTCCATTACTTTGCTGAATAACTTAATCATAAGCTTTTATTTATGCCTTAATCTATGTTAAATCTTACTATTTTTCAAATTAATCTATTTTAGCAGAAAAATTTGTACCTACCCTTTCTTAATAAAAATGGTCAATCTATCTCCATTTTGTATAACATGATCGAGCCCAACCCTTTGATTAGGAAATTTTACTGATTTTCCGCTGATTTGGGCAAATTTAAATTTCTCCAAAAAGTCATTATGAATGGCTCTACAAACGTCCTCTACTGTACTTCCATCCCTCAGAACCATAGGTTCGTTATTGATGTTTTCCTTATCTGGTGCATCAAGATAAATTTTAATCATTTTGATACTGCTTGCAATTTTTTCCTTTAAGGTCTCAATATTCTTTCCATTATTGATTGATATGGGAATAGGATCAATCCCCTGTTTTTTTAAATTTTCATATGCTTCCTTGAATTCAGGCAGATCTGACTTATTAATTACAAATATGGATTTTATGTAACTTCTATTACCTGTCAGACCATCTATGAATCTTTCCGGTGTCATATTTTCTCTTATAATGATATCGGCATTGACGACTCCAAATTCTCTTGCAACTGCTGTAAATAGTTCCGTATCAATTTGCACTTTACCTGTCGTCATTATATTAATTCCGCCTCTGTCCTTACGGACTATTGACATCTTTGGCGGTACTTCGTTTATCCTTATACCTGTCTTGTAAAGTTCTGAAAGGATATAATTCGTATTGTATTTAAAAGGATCAAGTACTATTAGAATGAGATCTACATTTCTCAAAACAGAAATAACTTCCCTGCCCCTCCCTTTACCTTCATTTGCTCCTTCTATTATACCAGGCAGGTCAAGAATTCTAAATTTCATGTCCTTATATTCCATAACCCCTGGAACTATAGTAAGTGTAGTGAAATCGAATTCCCCTACTCTGCTTTCTGCATTGGTTATTGCGTTCAGAATACTGCTTTTTCCTACCGATGGAGGACCTAAAAGTGCAACCGTTGGATATATACCTTTTTTGATGAAAAAACCTGTCCCTCCACCTTTTTTTGATCTCTCTTCCTTTAATTTTTCCATCTTTGCAAGTTTGGCTTTAAGTCTGCCTATATGGTGCTCGGTAGCCTTGTTATATTGTGTTTTATGTATTTCTTCCTCTAACCTCTTAATCTCATCATCTATATTTGGCATTCTCTACTCTCACCAGACTGATCTGCTCAAACTCGTAGATTATAGTCTTTACCGTATAAAATTTTAAAGAATTATATCTTTCCTTTTGTATAGGGGCAAAAGAGCTTTCTATGTAATACATTACACTGCAATGTTCCTTGCCTTCATTTATAAATTTGTCAATTATTTCATTCCCCTTCACTCCACCGCTCCAAGATCTATCATCTGGAAATCCATCTGGTAGATAGGGTGGATTGAAAATACAAAAATCAAATATCCCCTTAATTCCATCAAACAGATTATTTCTAATAACGTTAATTTTAACGGAATTATACTTTGCATTTAGATAAGTACATTTTACCGCATCTTCTGATATATCTGTAGCTGTAACATTCCCCCCTTTTTCTGCATAATGAATTGATATAATTCCAGTCCCAGACCCTATTTCCAGAATATCCCCTTTAATTTCATCAATATTCATAAGGAGGTATGAATCATCATCTGGATCGTATACGCCTTCGCACCTCTTTATACTCATAAATTTAATGCTTCTTCAATATTTGAGATTTCTATGGTGGTGCTGTCTTCACCTATGAGCGCCCCCTTACTGTTTGCTACCACAGAAGCGCCGACGTAAAGACTGCCAAAGTTTGCCGTGCCCACCTTTCCCTTTACTCCAAAGAAATTGCTCATATCTTCTATCTCTTCATCACTTAGATTTGGAGGAAGAATAAGGCCTTTCTTGGTAATCAATCCACATGAACCTACTGTCTTGATATCACCAAACGAACCCTTCTTAACCTCTACATCTAAAACGTCCTCTATTACCTTTATTGATTTCCTGTCAAAATCTTCATGAACTAGAGCAGCTTTGTCATTTACAAGAATATCATTACCTAGAGCGTTAATCTGATCTTCCAGGAAAGCTACATTTACATCAGAAGGCATTCTTGTCATTTCACTATCTGAAGCTAAGTTGCTTAAAAGAACACCGTTCGAATTCATAGCACTTAGTGAACCTAGCAGCTTCGTTCCTCCAAGAGTAAGTTCAATTAACTCTGTTCCAAGCGATTCTGAGATAACTTTTGTCATATCTCTGTCCATATTAGATGGAACAAGAGTATATTTTTCCCACGTCCTTAAATAAACCCCTAGAAAGGGTGAGTTGAAAACTCTAGTTTTTTGTATCATAAACTAAGTCAGTCAGGCAGTAGAACTTCAGCAGAATTATCTTCCTCTATTTTCAAAATTTTAACTTTGAGTTTTCTAGGTGGTTTCTCGATGCCTCTCTGCCATATCAGGCTATTAACCTGGTCATCTATCCAGACGTTCTCCTCTGGCACCTTTACATATCTTGATACTTTTTTTCTGAGTAAAGAAATAGCTGCTGGACTTCTCCTCTTCCTGTTTGTATAAACTATTTCTCTCAACGAAATTGTCATGTTAATTTCTTTTTCTGCCAACTGTCATCACTCCTTTAACTTGTTCCTTCTCCAGGTTCTCCTCTTAGGGTTTGTAGTAACGTGCCTGTTAGTTCTTATCATAACCCAAGCTGGAACCCTTGAATTCTCGTTGACTTTTGCCAACAACCTCTTCTTCATGGCCACATGTTTATTTCTCGCCAAATCTGTTCATCTCCTTTCTATCCTAATTTCTCTCTTTTCTGTTAATCTGGCCAGTATAGCCTTTAGCTCACTGTCCGTTATCATCCTATTTAACCTTCCGGTCTGAGCAAGAGAAATTATTTGATTCTCTACATTCTCAGCAACTTCAGGTCTTGCAAGCCTGACATTAGAGAGCCTCTGTATAGCTTCTGGGGTTAATAATCTTTTTAACAAATCCTGTTTTTCCTTTTGAAGAGCTTTCCTTTCTTCCTCTTCTCTCCTGGCATTCTCTTCGTTAGCAATAGCCTCTCTCTGAAGCTCAAGCATTCTTCTTTTTCTCAATTCCTCAAGCTCTCTATCATCAGTCATTCAAAATCACCTCCTTTTACACATATTTCGTAATTGAAGGTATTTTTTCCTTTATTTCATTAACAGCTTCAAGAGATACTGCATTTAATATTTTCATTCCCTCCGCTGTAAGGCTCCTTCCCTTCTTATCCTTCTTCACATATCCTTTACTTTCCAGATCAATCAGAATCTGTCTCAACAGCTTCCTTGATCCTTTTGATGCGTGATACCTCTTGGATCCTCTATCTACTTTACCTCCGTATTCAGAGGCAAGCCTTTCGATCCCGATAGGGCCAATAAGAGCTATTTTTCTGAGGACAGAAGCCAGTCTTACGTAATACCAGTCATCATTATTTGGTCCTCTCTCCCTATGCTCTCCTGTCTTCACATCTTCTACCCAATCTGGTTCTTTAATAGATTTAGCGAGCTCGGTCGAGAGCCTCTTGAGCAATATCTCCGGTGGTATATCCTTGAAGTTTACCATTACATCCTCCTTCCGAACCGGTATATATAAGTCATATTTATAATTCCTTCGATTTCCTTAACGCAATCTTACTGTCTCTAAATTAAATGGGGCATAACTTTCCATTCCGTATTTAAGAGATATAGTCCTGGATAACTCCTGTGCCTTTGCTGGATCTCCGTGATTAACAAGTACTCTCCTTGGCTTTGATTCCATGCTGTCTATATATTTTAACAGTTGCTTTCTATCAGAGTGACCGGAAAATCCATCAACGCTCTCTACTGTCATATTCATCGTAATGTCCCTTATAGTCCCCTCTTTCCTGATGCTGAATTGCTTTACTCCTGAAAGTATCTTTCTACCTAGCGTTCTGTCAGCCTGATACCCTACAAACACCAAGAAATTTCTTTCATCATCAGCCCAGTTGGTGAAATATTCCATCACTGGCCCGCCGTTCATCATTCCCGAAGTTGCGAGAACAACGAATGGACCAACGTCATTCACTATCTCCTCCCTTTTTTCAGGGGCATCAACCCTGGAAAAAATGTCAGAGAGAAATGGATTTTCCTTTTTCTTTGTTATAGAATCTCTTAAATTCGTATTTAGGAATTCTGGATATGCGGTATGAATTGAAGTGGCTTCATAAATCATTCCGTCCAGATAAACAGGAATTTTCGGAATTTCACCGAGTCTGTATTTTTCTTCTAAGACAAGCATAACTTCCTGACTTCTTCCTACGGCAAAGACTGGAATAAGAACCTTACCCTTTCTCTCTACTGCAAGCCTTACAATTTCAGCAAGTCTTTCACCCGCTTCCTGTCTGGTCGGTTGAAAATCATTTCTCCCGCCATAAGTGCTTTCAGTAACAAATGTCTCGACTCTTGGAACCCTGTTATCCGCGGCATTGAAAAGCCATGAATTCATATATTTTATATCGCCGGACATCAACAGATTGTGGAAACCTTCCCCTATGTGAAAATGAACAATTGAAGATCCCAGTATATGACCGGCATTTCTAAGTGTTACTCTTATATCAGGACTTATGTCTGTGGTCTCATTGTAGTTTAATGTTACTGTATGCCTGATCATATTCCTTATATCTTCCATTTTATACGGAACCCTTCTGTTTTCTGATAAACCTAGTTTTACATAATCCATTAATAAAAGGAGTAAAAGATCCCTCGTTGGAGCGGTCAGGTAGAGCGGCCCGTCATAACCTATGCTATATAGATATGGTAGGAAACCGCCATGATCCATATGAGCATGAGTCAAAACAATTCCATCGATTGAGTTAAGTGGCCACAGTTCAGGTGCATTAAGATATGGAGCACCGCTGGACGGATCATCAGAATCAACTGCTGCTGGATCCAGGCCACAATCAATCATCACCTTTGAATTTTTTGTCATAAGAAGGGATGAAGACCTGCCTACTTCCCGCCAGCCTCCAAGTGAAGTTAACCTTACATAATTTTCACCTGGAATAGGATCCCTAGCAATCCTCTTTGCAAGATTTTTTAAAAATTTTCTTCTTTCTTCAGCTTCTGATTTTAAAAATTCCCTGACCATTTTTATAGTTGCACTCTTTATGGGAGGTGTTCTCATGATTCTGGGGGCCCATTTTACTTCCTTTCTTATCTGATTCAGGAACTGCTTATCCTGCCCCTGCAGGCTCTCCGGGTCATCAACCTCTATTATCACCTCACCAGAATCGTGCTCAAAATATATATCCGATATCCCTATTTCTTTTGGAATAATCTTTCTTATTATCTCTTCAGCTTCATCTTCGCTAATTAGCACGGATGGGTCAGGCCTTACGATTACCCTTCTCCTTATGGCCTGTGCTAGCTTCTTTATGTTTTCAGGATTTTCCAGGAATTTATCACTTTCTTTGGAATAGAGTATAATATTGGCTCCTTCCATATCTATATTGGAATAATCCAGATTGGGGAAAATGATTTCCAAATTCTCTTTAGCCTGATTTATTACTTCTTGAAATTGCATTAAAAACTCTCCTCGAAAAAATTAAAATAATAAAATTTATATTTTTAGTTTTTTTAATCTTTTTTGCACTTCTTCATCAGGAAGCGCCTTGTATCCTTCTTCAGGAGTAATTACAACCACATCTATTCCATTCCCAGTGGCTGCGTCTCTCTGCAAGGACGTTGATATTGCCCTTATTGCTATGTCTATGCCTTCGTCGATGCTCAAGTTGTCTTTGTAATTATCCTCTAATACCCCATAGACAAATGGTGAACCTGATCCGGTACTTACATACTTATCTTCAACCGCTCCTCCCGCTTCATCAATTGAAAAAACATGAGGGGCAGTATCGTATCCAGCAATTATTATTTGAACAAGATATGGCATATATTTTGTCTGGTTTAGCATATTTGACAATAAGGTCGAGAGTCCGCTAACGCTTATCCTTATTCCTTTCTTGTATTTGAAAAGTTCAGCTTCAGCTTTGAGATATCTAACGAGAGCTTGAAGATCTCCTACAAGTCCCGCTGTTGTCAATGCTATATGATCATCTATTTTATACACTTTTTTTCCAACTTTATGAGCAACCATATACCCTGCGGTTACTCTCCTGTCAGTTGCAACGACGACTCCTCCTTTAACAACCATTGCAAGAGTAGTTGTTCCAGTTTTTAATTCTTCCATAATAAACACCTTATAAAACTTAAAGGTCTATTGAAACACTTTATATAAATATTTTTAAAGGATTCTTTAAAAACTCAATAGAATATTGCGATAATATTATATCATACTGTTCCATATTCTCCCTGTGAGGGTTAATAAATATTACTTTCACAATATATTCGAGGTGAATACATATGAATATAGATCCGAATATCACGAAATATCTCATAAAGGTAAAAATATCAACCGATGGGATCGTGGAAAAACCGGATGTAGTAGGTGCCATATTCGGGCAAACGGAGGGGCTGCTCGGTGATGAGTTAGATCTCCGTGACCTACAAAAATCTGGAAAAATTGGAAGAATTGAGGTAGACATAGATTCAAAGAACGGTAAGTCTGAAGGAATAGTATATATTCCATCAGGTGTCGATCAGGTAGAGACAAGTATCCTAGCTGCAAGTCTGGAAACTATAGATAGAATAGGACCGTGCAAGGCTAAAGTAGACGTTCTTGAAGTAGAAGATGTAAGAGCAGCAAAAAGGGAGAAGGTTATTGAGAGAGCTAAAGAGATTTTAGAAAAAATGTTAGTCGATAACAAGAATCTAGGGGATGATCTTGTCCAGACAGTAAGGAGCAAAATTGAAAGTTCAGAGATTACATCCTACGGAGAAGATAAGTTACCAGCGGGACCAAATCTCGCAACCAGCGAGTCGATCATCGTTGTAGAGGGGAGAAATGATATACTCAATCTCCTAAAATATGGTATCAAAAATACTATTGCCGTAGAAGGTACCAATATATCAAAAACAATATCAGAACTCACAAAGCAAAAAACTGCAACTGCATTCCTGGATGGTGACCGTGGAGGAGACCTTATATTAAGAGAACTTTTGCAAGTTGCGGATATAGATTTTGTAGCAAGAGCCCCACCAGGTTTCGAAGTTGAAGAACTAACTTATAAGCAGGTTGTTAAAGCCCTAAGGGACAAAATGCCTGTAGATCAATATCTTATAACTCACGGGATGCAAGACGAGCTCAAAACATTGAATCAGAAAACTGAAATGACTTTAGCAAACGGTAGCAACGGAATACAAAATTACTCTGAGATACACCAGGTTCCTAACCAGAACCACAACAACGAGAAGAGACAGGAACAAGAGGTAGAGCATAAAAAGGAAGAAGAACCAAAAGGACCTTTTAAGTTTCTAGAAGAAGCGTCTCAGAATAAAGAAGTCAGATTCTATGATGATTCCTGGAATCTTGTCGGTAAGCTCTCTCTAAATGAGGTTATTGACAAGTTTGATTCACTGGATAAAAAATTCACGAAAATAGTAACTGGTGGCATAGTATCTCAAAGGCTCATAGATACAGCATATAGCAATGGTATCAAGGAAATATTTGGAGTTAAACTTGGGCACATAAGCAAAAGACCTGGAGATCTGAAGATAATAACAAAGGAAATAAATAAAAATTAATTTTTATAAATTTAACATTTTTCTTGCTTCGTCTGAAACCATGTCAAGATTCCATGGTGGATCCCATACTAACTCAATATTCGCTTCCTTTACTCCTGGAATTTCCTCTATACGTCTTTGTGCTTCAGCAAGGATCCAATCAGTCACAGGGCACGCAGGGGCTGTCATCGTCATTCGAACATTTACAACATCCCCGTTTATTTCCACATTATAAACAAGACCTAGGTTAACTATATCTACTCCAATCTCTGGATCAGAAACAGTTTTTAAAGCATCAAATACCTCCTCTTTTGTAACCATATTTAAGGATGATTAAATCATATTCAAAATTTTTGTATTTTTTATATACATCTAAATCTTCAATATTCTACTTATACCTTTTTGGAACCATATCTTCGTACCATTTTTGTGTAATTTCGTCACTGCCTGAATCTTCTATCGATATATTTAGAGGCGCCAGGAATCTCGATATTCTCTTCATTGTTTCTTCTCTCAATGGAGTCTGGATTGAGATTTTCTCTTTCATTTTTTTTGCTTTAAAGAAAATCGGCTCCGTTCCATTCATTAGAAATATGTACTTTCCAATCGATTTCCAGCCAAGTAAAGATGACATATGATCAAGAACTATTGATCTTGGGAACAGGACTGTGTCTTCTCCAGGGTTACTAGTGTTAAAATCTTCATCTTTCCACGAATAGAATATCTCATCTCTGGATTTTAAAGGTAATATCCTCATAAATTTACCACTGGAAACGCCTTCTGAAAGATAAGAAGATATAAAATCCTGGCTGACTGAACCGTCAAGAATCCCGAACAGTATCCTACCATTGAAAATACCAAGTTCTTGCGTTATCTTGTCTAATGCCGCTTTTGGACTGTTTGAAATATCAGATGCGACAAACCTCCCTTTATTGTCTTTGTAAATTGCATCCTTCTTTTGCAATTCATTTAGAATGTTTATTGTTTGATTTATTGTAAAGCATGACTTTTCTATTACTATCTCTCTTGCTACAGGAGATAATTTCCTTATAATATCATAAAGACGCTTTGCGTTTCCGGATAGAGAGTCGAATTTAAGAGATGCCAGAAGGAAAAGATTCTCTTTGCTAAGATATCCAGAGGAGCCATCTACCAGAAAACCTTGAACCGCTAAATTACTCATCATTAGTTTTTCCAGATCAATGAATTTGTTTGTCTTCATTATGAGCTCCTGATTATTCTTGAAGCCCATTATTGAGTTTAAAGCATTTACAGGATCCGGGAATCTGTTGTTTTTGAGAATATGATGTTTATTGAGGATGTAAGATATGATATCCTCTTCCTCTAAAGATAGATCCTTTACCCCTCCAAGAACGAGGAAACCTCTGACCTTTTGATAACCCATTTCCCTTATTACCCGGTCATCAGGCATTGGAAATGTAATTTTCCTTATTATAAGTGAATCAAATGATTCGCCTTGTGAAATATAATTAATCACATCCATCACTTGTTTTATTTCACTCGAATAGTCACCGGCAATGTCAAATATTTCAATAAATCCATTGTCCTTTACTACTTCTAACCCTAGCTTAACGCCACCTTTTTCAATTAATATGTAATTTATACCCTCTCCTATTTCACCTTCAATTCTTTCTCTATTGAGTAAAAAAACAGGATCATTTGAATTAATTATTGTTTTCTGGTCTAAAGGTTCCAGAGTTTTATAAAGATAGGTATCATGGCCACTTATCATGCGCTTCACATTCAGTTTTCCTATTACTCTGTTTACATTTCTTCCGAAGAATTCTTCCATTTCCCTTAGACTAAGGGGACCATAAGCTTCTATAAATTTTTCAAGCAATTCTATAGGCTCTTCTGGCTTGATTTCGTCTGCACTCACCATTGAATTTCCCTTAAAGTATATGTAATTGTTTCTCATTAGTGATTCCTTAGTCTTTTCATCATTATCCTTTAATTTCTTAAACGTTTCATCCTCATTGCTCTCTATTCCATTCATTTCCATTGTTTCCGTCCTGTTGAGATATATCAATTGTGGTAAAATTCTAGAACTAAAGAAACCCTTTATGTTTCTTGTAAAATTACCATATATTATGTCACCCGAATGCAACTCTGACTCTTCATATCCTCTTGCTCTGAGCGCCTGCTTATCAATGCAAAATATGTAATCGTCGAAATAATTTCTAGATTTTTTAACTAGCCCTCTCGAAATCCTTATAGTAGAGATTTCACCCTGACTTACAACTTTTAAATTCTTTAAATCGGAAGTGAGTATATACTGCCTGTCAGGTTTAGGCATAAATCTTCCAGATGAAACTATTCTATCATTCATCAGTGATTCTATGACCTCTTCTGTTTCTCTCTTCTCTCCAATTCTATCGTTGATTTCTGCAATTGTTAGAGGACCGTTCTGCCATAACAACCATATGATTACCTGTTTTAACGATGAAAGCTTATCACTCTTTTCAACCGTGCGATGGAACCATTTAACCCTTGTCCCATACCTTAGAAAATATGCATCATATGATCTTTCCATTTTCCTCAAAATAATAAGGGCTTCTTCCGGATCAATATTGTTCTTTTTTGCTATTTCATTCGTGGTATCTCCATCATCAAAATTTAGATATGAATCAGATTTTTGTGCGTAAACGGAGGCGATAATGGGTACATTCTTCTTTAGAGAGTATGTAGTTTTACCCGTAAATACCGGTTCAATGGTACCATCAGAAAGAAGTTCTGAAACAATTCCCAGGTATTCATCTTTGTCTTCAACATTTTTTAAAGGGGAAAAAGAAACTGTTGAGTAAAGATCAGAGAATCCGGCATTCTCTAGAAATTCAATTATTCCCTCTCTTCCGCTTACATTCTGCTTTGAATCCTGATAATTCAGGAGATCCTCAGGATTAGTTTCAAGAGATCCTTCCAGACCCATTTTTGTAAGAATTGATTCCTGCAATTCCCTAATTATAGCGCTTTTATCCTCCATAAGGACAACGTCGCTGATTCCAGTTGAAATAATCCCGAAGGAGAAAGGACTTGGAGACCTTGAATAATCTTCAGTTAGAATAGTTATGTCTCCGTTTTTCAGGCTTTCTGCAATTTTTCTCGCATTATCAATGTCCATAACTATTGTTTCTATCTCCCTGAATGTTTCTTCTATTATAGGAAAATTATCCATTGAAAAAAGTATGTCAAGTACCTTTTCACTTCTGAGCTGTTGTCTTGCAACTGAAACCTCTCTCCCCCTGTACCTCCTAAGAACCATGAATGACCTTGTGGCGCAATGTCTGAAACGTTGCTTAAATAACTCTGTGGATTTTACTGCTCTTCTAAGACTGTCTTTGACCTCAAGATTCCTTAGAATTTCTTTTATACCCTCTATTTCGATCTTTCTGTTAAAAGTAAGCATAAAACCGTCATCGGTCAGCGCGATTCTTGAATTGACGGAATAATTTCTTGAAATGTTGTATGCAATTATTCTGCTGAGAGCATCATTGACTCTCCTACCATATACAAAATGAAATATAACAGAATACTGATTCGCCTTGTCTATGTAGCCTTCAATGAGCACTTCCTTGTCTGTTGGAATCTTAAAATTAAGTTGTTGACTAAAATATGAAATTATACTGCGTATTGAATTTTCATCAGCTTCATATCTTTCTCTCAGATACGTTTCTGCTGTTCCATCTCTAATTCTTTTAGCCACTTCTTCTCTAAATTTTCCAATTTCAACTGAAAGGTCATAAGTTCTGGGAAGCATTTCGCCGGCCCAAGATGGCACTGTCGGCTTCCTTCCAGAAGCATCCTTTATGAAAATTTTGTTTCCTCTCATTCTTAGAAATTCATATGTTTTTGCACCCAATACAAAAATGTCTCCCCTGTGAAGTTTTTCCACAAATTTTTCTGATAAAGATCCAAGATGCCTGTTATCGACTGAAAATGCTTCGTAATCAGCTTCTTCAGGAATAGTACCTGCATTCGTAAAATATATAAGCCTGCTGCTTCTCTTTCTGCCAAATTTTTTTTCTTTCTTGTCCCACCATATTTTGGAATAAACATTACCTTCCTCGAATCCACCTGATAAATAATTCAATACATTTTTGAAATCTTCTTCTCTCAAACTGTTATAACAGTACGAGGACCTTATAATTTTAAGGGCCTCTGATTCATCCCATTTCTTTTCAAGCGATATCCCCACAATGAATTGGGAGAGTATGTCCAATGAATTCTTTGGTATGGTTATTTTGTCCAGCCTCTTCTCTCTAGCCATTTTCACCAGTACTATTGATTCCACAAGATCATCTATGTCCATCGGAATGATCCTTCCCTTTGCAGTTGCAAAAACTGAATGACCAGATCTGCCAACTCTCTGAAGCCCCTTTGCAATTCCCTTAGGGGATCCCACCTGCACAACAAGGTCAATGCTTCCGATGTCTATTCCCAGTTCAAGAGATGTTGATGATACAGCGCATTTCAGCTCTCCACGCTTAAGCTTTTCTTCTACATTGAATCTAGATTCCCTGGAAAGGCTTGAATGATGGGCCTCAAGACTGAGAATACCTCTTTCAATCAATTTAGAAGAGACCCTTTCGGCTCCACTTCTAGTATTTGTGAATACTAGCGTTGTTCTGTGTTCATTTACCAATTTTTCGATTATATCGTAAGACCTTTCATTTATTTGCTCTTGAGGTGCTGAATATAGGTCTGAAACAGGACATACCACCTGTATATCGAGATTTTTATTTGATTCAACCTCTATTATGTGAACATCCTTTTCATTATTATTCCCCACCAGAAACTTTGCTATTTCGTCAATTGGCTCTGTGGTGGCGGATAAACCTATTCTTGTCATGTTCACAGAATTATACTGCAGGAACTCTACAATAAGGCTGAGTAGCTCACCTCTTTTATTGGATGCCAAATCATGAATTTCATCTATAATAAGGAAATCAACCTGCTTGAATTTCTCTTTGAATTTGGGTGAAAAAAGGGATAAGGCTAGTGATTCAGGTGTTGTTATAAAGATATGAGGCGGTGTTTTATTCATTTTCTGTCTTGCGTACTGACTTGTGTCCCCTGATCTGACTCCAACCCTTATTTTTGGGATATTTATTCCCTTGCTTTTCGCTAACTCTCTTATTTCTTCCAGAGGTACCTCAAGATTCCTGTGAATATCATTGGCAAGTGCCTTTAAAGGTGATATATAAACACAATAAATCCTATCTTCTAGTTTACCTTTTTTTGCAAGCAAAAATAGTTCATTTATTATAACCATAAATCCTGATAGTGTTTTACCTGTCCCAGTAGGGGATGAAATCAGGACATTTTTTCTTTCGTGAATTAGAGGGATACCAATTCTTTGTGCCTTAGTTGCTTCTTTATACTTGTTTCTAAACCATTCATCCACTATAGGATCTAGAAACTGATCAAGATCATACTGTTCATTATCTCTAATTAGCATTATTTAATCCCCATAGACTGGAAGGTATAAAAAAAAGATATATAAATATGATTACCTAGAAATTCTCAGTATGGAATATTGCCATTTTTTCTAAAATGTCAAGGGGGTCGGAAATATTCCAGAAGGATAATTTTTCTCCGTTCACGGTAATCCTAGGATTATTATTTTTATTTTCATCGTCACTAATTACTATAATCCTACCTTTATAATTCTTGACTCCTACAATTTCAAAAGCCTTGTAAACTTGCCTTTGCAGAGATGCATAGACCATTATCTCATTCCACAATGTCCTTGATATCATTCTATTCTTTGCATAATTTGATAATGCATACCTCATGGCAGCCTCGATGTGCATATTGCCTATAATTCTATCCTCTCTTAAAAGAGTACAATTATGATAATCATTGGGATCAACTGGCCCTTCGATAAAAGAAATGGTTAGGGTATTATGCTGTATTCACGGTCACCTGCCCTGTGGATAATGAAGACTCAAACTTTGTAAGTAGAGATGATTTCGATCTAGTAGGAGCTAATACAAGTCTTAATACTTCATTAATAGTTGTTACCGGGTGAATATTTATTTTCTGTTTCTTTGACTCCTCAATTACTATATCCTTTTCATTACTTAATGGAACGATAACGTTCTTAAAACCTGCCTCTATTGCAGCTTCCACCTTGGCCGTGACCCCTCCGACCGGAAGCACTTGCCCTCTAACGCTGAGGGAGCCTGTCATTGCATACGTTTGATCCACCGGTATCCCCTCCATAGCAGAAACAATAGCAGTTGCGATGGTTATACTGGCGGAATCACCTTCAACCCCCTCATAGCTTCCAATAAATTGTATGTGAACATCGTGATTAGCTATATCTTCACCGGTGTATTTTTTTATGACTGCAGACACATTCTGAACCGCTTCCTTCGCAATCTCACCGAGCTTCCCCGTAGCTATAACCTTCCCCCTATCCTTTTCCTGGGCTGGAGTTACCTCGGCTGCAACAGGCATTACAGTACCTGAATATTCTGCCATCCCTGATCCCGCACTGAATACCGCTAGCCCGTTCACTATACCAACTGCGAAACCTTCGTTCAGGAACGTCTGATATGATTTCCCTGCTTCTATATGCTTATCTGCAATCTGCTGTTCTAGAGGTCTTGCCTTGACTTTAGCCCTGATAACGTGGTCTGAATTTACCAGACTTGCTGATTCTGCTACAGCTAAATCTCCTGCGAC
Source organism: Thermoplasmatales archaeon I-plasma (assembly GCA_031961395.1). Lineage (GTDB taxonomy): Archaea > Thermoplasmatota > Thermoplasmata > Thermoplasmatales > JAGDXO01. The sequence goes on from JAVRLO010000007.1 coordinate 16,788, forward strand.
TCTAATGAGACCACCCATTTCTCTCAGTCTCAGTGTGAGCTTTCCCTTTCTGCCTGCCCTCTTTTGTGCTTCTCTGATGATTTCAGCAATTGCAGTATAATCAAATGGTGGTATTTTTTTGTCCTTAGCCACTTCCTGGGCTACAAAGCGTATAAGTTTCTTTCTATTCTCTTCATTATCGTCCATCAACGTATTCATATAGACTTCGTAACCGTAACCCCTTATTCTTGAACGTAACGCCGGATGCATTCCTTGTAGGGCATCAAGGTTTCCAGCAGCTACAAGTACATAGTCGCAAGGCACTGGCTCTGTCTGTACAAGTGCACCTGCAGACCTCTCGCTTTGACCGGATATCGAATATTTCTTTTCTTGCATCGCAGTAAGCAGACTTTGTTGGCTTTCCATTTTCAGCATGTTAATTTCATCTATAAATAGGACGCCTTTGTTTGCCTTATGTATATTTCCTGCCTCTACCCTTAGATGAGGAGGAGTTTCCAATCCACCGGACTGGAACGGATCATGCCTGACATCTCCGAGAAGAGCACCTGCCTGCGCTCCTGTTGAATCTATAAATGGTGGATTATCGTTCTTGTCATGGCCAACGAGCAATTTCGGGACCATTGTTTTATCTTCTCTGCTTATCGGTCCCATATTAAATGCAACGAACAGGAATGCGGCTGCCATTATTGATAAAAATATAGGAGTAGAGTCAATTGTATGAGTTGAAGGATAATCAATCAGAGCAAAAATAATTCCCAGAATAACTATAAAGAATATTAATATCCTAACTCCTCGCTGCTTTTCAACTTTTTCAGCATCTGCTCTCTTCTGATAATCTTTGACAATCTCTTTCCCCTTTCCAGCTGGAACAGTAACAATTTTGGGTCTATTTGGATCTTCAGGATTATGAAATACAAGAATATCCTCTAATTCTTCCTTGGGGAGAAAGTCTACCATGGACTGGGCAAGCATTGATTTCCCCGTACCTGGCTCACCAATAAGTATTACATGTCTTTTCTGTTTTGCAGCCCTCTTAATGACCTCAACTCCCTGATCTTGACCTATAACCTGATCAATTAGCTTGTCAGGTATCTTAATGTCATTTGTCGTATTGACGCCTTGACTTTTAACCCACTCTTGCAATTCATCCATTCGCGCATTAAATGAAATTTAATAATTAAGTGTTTTGATTAGTCTCACAACTAATTAGTATATGCAAGTAATGCGAGTTTCTGTCGCCAATGAGCAATGAAAAGTTCAGTCTTATAAAAAAGTATACAAATTTTACAGAAGACAGTTATAGGTTCATTAGGCTCAATTTTGTTTACGGTATTTCAAGCGGAATGTTTGGTTTCCTTTTTATTTTTTATCTGAGTTTTTTCGGTTATAATCCTCTGGAATATGGTATATTAATTTCTATTCAAGGGGTATCATATCTAGTTTCTATTGTTCCCTCTGGAATATATGCATCAAGAATAGGGGCTAAAAAGATGATAATTATTGGAACAGCTGCAGAGCTTATAGCATATCCTATAATTTCCATTGTCTACAATTTTTATTTTTTAATACTGTCGAGTATTCTAATAGGGTTAGGGAGTTCTTTTATAAATTCTAGTTTCTCTTCTTTGATTTCCAAATCTGCAGAGGAATCTATGAGAAAATACGTATTTTCGTTGTCTTCTTTTTTTGGTCTAATAGGCAATACTATAGGAAATATCCTTGGAGGGCTGCTCCCTCAGGCAGGGTCGCTAATTGGTGGCAAAGCAATGGGATATAAGATTTTTCCATTCATACTTCTTGGCCTTGTCTTCTGGGCGATTTTCATAGCTTTTAATATAAAATTAGATCTTAAACTAGATAAAAGAGAGAGCAGACCAAAGATTGATCGAGAGACTGGAAAGATGATAATAAAATTGATTATTCCTGCCTCACTAATAGGATTTGGAGCTGGATTTCTTATACCATACTTTCAGTTGCAGTTCAAGTACAGATTTGATATTAATGTGGAATCAATATCATCAATATTTGCTCTTACAAATCTCATCCTAGCTATTACCATTCTATTTATTCCCTTCATAGCAGAAAGAAAAGGATCCGTGTTTACAATTGTAACATTTCAATTTCTAGCTACCATCACACTTCTGGTGATGCCTATTGTTGGTGAAATTAAGGGAATCGGATTGCCCTTGTTCACTTCCTTATACATATTTCGAACGCTTATGATGAATGTTGCGAACCCAGTACAGACTTCATTTGAGCTCTCTCTGATTCCTGAACAGCATAGACCATTTATGAGCAGTCTTGTATCATTTTCGTGGACAGGATTAAACTCATTATCTACATTGGTAGGAGGTTACCTCATTATGATTTCATTAAATGTTCCATTTTATGTAACAGCATCATTTTATTTCACTAGTTCAGCTCTATATATAATATTCTTCAGAAAAGTAAGTCAGAAAATATAAAATTACACATTTATTTACTCATTTCTAAGCAAGAGTATTACATTATATGAGCAGTTCCTTTATTAATTCTTCTCCAGAGGCATATATAAAATTACTCTTATTAATTTTAACATATAGAAAGTATCTTAATCTATTCAGCACGTTTTAATTAATTATTTTCTAAAATTAAAAGCCATTACCATCAACGATTTAAATCTCTTCTGTTTATTATTCCTATCTACCATTTCAAAGATTTTAATGGTTTGAATTTATTTCTCGTGTGAGGAGTTAGTAATCTAATTCAGGCAGATTTTTAACAAAATATATGAAAAAATGATTTAAATACCAGAAGTAAGAGAG
>JAVRLO010000008.1:0-18350 GCA_031961395.1 Thermoplasmatales archaeon I-plasma
AAAATTAAGAAAGAAACTAAGATAATTTCATTAACACATCAATCGAATGTTCTTGGCACCATTAACGATATTGACGAACTATCAAAAATAGCAAAAGAAAATGGTTCTATTTTTATAGTAGATGCAGCTCAGTCCGTTCCCCATATGCCTGTTAAAATTAATGAAAACATAGATTATGCCGCTTTTTCTGGTCACAAGATGTTAGGTCCTTTGGGCATTGGAGTACTTTTCGGAAAATATGATAATTTAATAGAACTAGATCCTTTTCAAAGGGGTGGCGAGATGATAAAGGAGGTTGATTTTCACAGCGTGGAATTTGAAGATCCACCTTTAAAATTTGAGGCCGGAACTCCGAATGTTGAAGGCGCAGTAGGATTATCAGCAGCAATAGATTATCTAAATAAAATTGGAATGGAAAATGTAAGAGAACATGAGAAATTTCTTACCTCAAAAGCAATCAACCTTCTTAAAGAAATTAAGGATATTGAGATTTATGGACCTATGGATCCTGATAAACGAGGCGGAGTAATATCTTTCAATATAAGAAATAAAATTCTAAAGAGAAAAATGAGCGATGGCAATATTCATCTCGATGGGCTTCTTCATTCTCACGACGTAGCTTCTTACCTCGATGATAAAAATCTATATGTCAGATCTGGTCATCATTGTGCTCAGCCTTTGATGAAATATTTGAATATAAAAGGAACAGCAAGAGCATCCTTTTATATTTATAACGGGCTAGATGATATAGAAGAATTGGCATCCAGTTTGGAGGGAATAAATGTATAATGATGAAGTAATGGATAGATATCAAAATCCATTATTTTACGGAAAATTAGAGAAATGTAATATCACCATCGATGAAGCATCTACAAGCTGCGGTGATAAAATAATTCTATATGTTGAGCAGGAAGAAGGAAAAATAAAGGATATAAGATTTCAGGGTGATGGCTGCATTATATCTATGGTATCAACAGATCTTTTTTGTGAGAAGGCAAAGGGGAAGAGAATAGATGACATAATTAAAATAGATGAATCGACTTATATTAAGGAGTTCCCGGTAGATATAAGTCCGGGAAGAATTAACTGTGCATTACTTCCAGTAAGGGCTTTTAAGAGGGGTATTTCAAGGGCTATAAAATAACTAGCATTCTTATAATATATACATCAGTTATTATCTATTTAATTCTGTCAGTTTAAAGAAAAATAGATTATTCAGTAGTTGATGAACCACAAATGGAAAGCATTGAAGAATTTATTTCATCGGCAGAAAAGGGGGACAGAAGGGCTATTGGAAGATTGATAACAATAATTGAAAACAGAAGCAAGGGTTATCAGGAAATTCTTAGGATAATAGATAACAGTTCTGGAAGAGCATACGTGCTCGGTATAACTGGACCACCAGGTGTTGGAAAAAGTTCATTGATTTCCAGGCTGGCAGGATATTTCCAGACTAAAGAAAAACTGGCGGTAATAATGATAGATGCCACAAGTCCATTTAGTGGCGGTTCGCTTCTTGGCAATAGGTTGAGGATTACAGATAGCGAAAATATATATGTTAGGAGTATGGCAACTAGAGGGATAAGCGGAGGACTTAACCTAGCTATAGGTGATACAATAAAACTTCTTTCTTTCTTAGGTTTTTCTATGATAATTGTAGAATCAGTTGGTGCAGGTCAAGATGAAACTGATATTATTTATTTTGCAGATACGGTAATACTCGTTCTATCGCCAGGAACAGGCGATCAGATACAGGCTATGAAGGCAGGTCAAATGGAAATCGGTGATATGATTGTTCTCAACAAGGCAGATAGACCTGATGTTATCATCTCAGAGAAAGAACTGATGGAAATTTTAAGCATACCTGACAATGCAAAGGAGCATAGGCTATTCAAAGTTTCATCTCTAAATGGGTCAGGAATAGGTGAATTAATTAAAGCTATTGAGAAAGAAAAGGAATCCAGGACATCAAATACAAAGGAGAATGTGAAGAGGGAAAAAGAGAAACTTAAACAGGAATTATTGGCAAAAATAAACCTTAAGGAAAATTTAATAGAAAACATGGCCGAAAAGGTAATAAATGGAGAATTATCAGAGGAAAAGGCTCTGATAAGAATACTGAATGACATGACTCAGGACGTTGAAGGTTCTAATCTTTAGATAAGGATTTAGAAATACCATTAATATTAAGTAATGGAAACACAATAACCTTACAGTAGGTGAATGCTTTTATGAAAATAACAGTGAGTTTGATCAAAGCAGATGTAGGTGGTCTAGCTGGTCATTCAAGAGTACATCCAGATTTGAAGGCCGAGGCAGCACTTGTTCTGGAAAGTGCAAAGAATTCAGGTAAGTTAATAGATTATTACGTTACGTCAGTAGGGGATGACCTGCAGTTATTAATGACTCACAAGCACGGTGAAAATTCATCATTTGTTCATGGTCTTGCGTGGGAGGCATTCATTAGAGCAACCGATATAGCAAAGAAATACAAGCTATATGGCGCGGGGCAAGACCTTCTGAAGGATACATTTTCCGGTAATCTGAAGGGAATGGGACCTGGGGTTGCGGAAATGGAAATAGAAGAAAGAAAGAGTGAGCCTATAGCGGTCTTTATGATGGACAAGACAGAACCAGGGGCTTTTAACCTTCCTGTATATAAGATGTTTGCAGATCCTTTTAATACGCCAGGACTGGTTATTGATCCAAATATGCACGATGGATTCGAATTTGAGATATGGGACGTTAAGGAACATAAAAAGTTAGTTATAAAAACACCTGAGGAAACATATGATCTATTGGCACTAATAGGCTCAAAGAGTAGATACATAATTAAGAGAGTGTATCCTTCCCAAAAAAATTCTCATATGCCCTATGAACCGGTGGCTGTTGTCAGCACTGACAAGTTACACGAAATAGCAGGTAAATATGTTGGCAAGGACGATCCAGTAGGTATTGTAAGAGCACAGGCTGGATTGCCAGCGATGGGTGAGATTCTTGAAGCATTTTCATTCCCACACCTTGTTTCAGGCTGGATGAGAGGCAGTCACAACGGTCCTCTTATGCCTGTTTCAGTAGAAGATGCTTTACCATCAAGATTCGACGGGCCTCCAAGAGTAATAGGCCTGGGGTTCCAACTTGCAGAAGGAAAACTCATAGGTCCTGCTGATCTTCTAGGTGAAAAGGCATTTGACAATGCAAGACAAGCCGCTCTGGCAATCACGGATTACATAAGAAGGAATGGCCCATTTGAGCCACACAGGTTACCAGATGAGGAAATGGAATATACAACCCTGTCAGAAGTTCAGAAAAAATTGCAGAAGAGAATGGTAGATATTTAATGCCTAACGGAAATTTGAGAGGATTGCTTCTGAAAGATAAAATCATGGATATAGTAAGAGGGGATGGTAAATCAATATCTGAAATATACAAAGAAGTGAACATGGAAGAAGAATCCAAGATACACAGGTTAACACTAACTGGTTACCTCTGGGCGATGACAGATTTTGGTTTGCTGAAAGAAAAATATCAGAAGCCCTCAAAGCTCTACTCTTTAAGCAAGAAGGACGAAGATAACATCTACGAAATAATCGCTGCAAAGCTATCTCAAGAACCTGACGAAAAGAAACCTGAAGAAATACTTTACATTTTATATAAACTATTTGAGAGACCTATATTCAGGACGGAGCTTGAAAAAGCAGGAATAATAGGCGATATCAAAGGTAAGAAGATAGATAAAAGAGAAAGGAAGAAACTTGCGGAAAAAGTGGAAATCAAAGGAGTCAGGATATCACCAGATATTGAAGCTTATATTCCAACTGAAGAATATCCAGAACTGGCATTCCGGATATTTGTTGAAATTCTAGCTGACAAATTCGAATTTAAAAAGGAAAAATCAGGTGTTCAGAAAAAGTTAGAAAATGTTGTTTAAAATCTTCCTTTCCTTGAGGAATGAAAGGTCATTTCTGTAAATATCCCTTATATCGTCCAATTTTAATACAAGCATCAGCAATCTCTCTAAACCAAGTCCCCATGCAGCCACGTTGTAATTTATACTCCAAGGCCTCAGGACCTCAGGCCTGAACATTCCTGCTCCACCTAATTCCATTTCAGTATCGAGAAATTTTCCATGAATTTCCAGTGAAGGCTCTGTATATGGGAAATAGCTCGGCTTGAATTTAATATCTGTTATGCCAATTCTATTGTAGAAAATTCTAAGCGTTTTCATCAGGGTACCAAATGTGACCCCCTTGCCTGCCATAACACCCTCTACCTGGGTAAATTCTGCAAGATGTTTAGAATCAACATTTTCTCTTCTAAATATTTTTTCCACAGAAAATATTTTACATTCCTTATCTGGGTGCTGTACAAGGTATCTTATAGTATTGACAGTAGTATGTGTTCTTAACAGCATTCTGGAAGCCTCTTTGCTTGACCATTCATACTGCCAACCTTTGGATCCATTTATCCCTCTTTCATGAACTTCCTTTACTTTATCCAGCATTTCTTGGTCTATGTTTGCCTCACCCGAAACGTAGAATGTGTCTTGCATTTCCCTAGCAGGATGATTTTGAGGGATGAAGAGTATATCCATATCCCAGAAAGCGCTCTCAACGATGCTCCCTTTAAGTTCTTCAAAACCCATTTCAAGCATTACTTCCCTTACCTGCCCTATGAATTCAGAAAGTGGATGTATTTTTCCAGGGAGATAGCGGGGGGCATACATTGTGACATCGTAAGGTCTGATTTTGACTGAATCGTTGAAATTTTCAATTATTTCTGGCGTAATTTGATTAATTTCATTGCTTTCAATAAGTTCATCATCACTGATCCTTTCCCCTTCTTCTGTGAGCTTAACGCTTCTCACCATTCGTACTTTTTCTATCAAGAATCCCTTCCTTAATTTCACATATCCAGCATTTTCCTCAGTTACATTTCCATTCTTTGCTGATAAGAGTATCTCTTTGATTTTATTTATGCTTTCATTTATTTTGGTAACGTCCTTTATGAAAAGTTTTCCATCCTTGACTTGTCCACCCGATTTCAATATCTGTGCTAGGCCATATCTGAGTTCGTTACCCATTAATTTTTCAAGTTCTCTGAGGTCATTTATTCCATTTAGGTAATGTTTTAGCAAATTTTCTTCAGGTAGACCTTTCTCTAAAACCCTGGATCCCTCCTGGCCAATAACATAATATTTAATTGGATGTTCAGAAACATTTACAATTTTCTTTTCCTTTAACCATGAAATGGAACTTGAAGCTTCGTTCCTGTCCATGTGTCTGAAAATTTCCTCTGCATCAACGTATCCTTTTCCTTTTAAGAATTTTATTAATTTTTTCTCTCCATTAGTAAGTTCCACTAATCCAAATTTATAGATGGTTGAAAAATTTTATCATTTGACGAAGAAATAAATTTTTTAATATATTATCGAAATAAGGTTCGGATGGAAAAAGAAGATCAAGAGGACAATTTTTCAGTGTGGTACAATGAAATAATAGAAAAAACAGGATTATCTGATAAAAGGTATCCAGTAAAGGGACTAAATATCTGGCCTCCTTACGGGTGGAGCCTGATGAGGAATATCGATGAGATTATTAGAAAAAATTTTGATTCTAAAGACTATCAGGAAGTTAATTTCCCCACACTAATCCCTGAAAATCAATTCAATAAGGAAGCAGAACACATCAAAGGTTTTTCAAATGAAGTTTATTGGATAACGCACGGAGGCGAAGATCTTCTTGACGAGAGGCTGGTACTAAGACCAACTAGCGAAACAGCAATGTACCCTATCTTTTCGTTATGGGTAAGGAGTCATGCTGACCTTCCATTACGAATTTATCAAATAGTTAATGTATTTAGATATGAAACTAAGCAGACAAGGACTTTCATAAGAGTTAGAGAAATACATTTTATCGAAGGGCATACCTGCCACGAAGATTATGAATCAGCTGAAAAGCAAATAAATGATGACATTGAAATATGGAAGAATATAGCTGATACTTTAGCCCTCCCATATATAATGGGGAAAAGACCTGATTGGGATAAATTCCCTGGAGCACATTACACTATAGGCGTAGATACATTTTTCCCCTCTGGGAGGAGTCTACAAATAGCTACAATTCATCAGTATAAGGATAATTTTGCAAAGCCATATGATATAGTATATACGGATGAAAATGGTGAGAGAAAATATGCTCATCAGACCACATTCGGGATATCCGAAAGACTTGTAGGAGCAATAGTTGGAATCCATGGAGACAAAAAGGGATTGATTCTCCCACCTTCGGTTGCTCCGATTCAAATTATAATAGTTCCAATTCCAGGTGAAGGAGTTAACGAATATTCTCTTCTAGTTTTCAATAAAGTAAAAGAAGCAGGGATAAGAATTAAAGTTGATGATAGGGAACAGTATACTCCTGGCTGGAAATTCAATGACTGGGAAGAAAAAGGTGTCCCACTTAGGTTAGAAATAGGCATGAAAGAAGTTGAAAATAAGAGTGTAACATTAGCTTATAGAACTGGTGGAAAGAAGCTTATGAGCCTGGAAGATTTTATTGAAAAGAAACAGGAGATACTGAATGAGATACAAAATATAATGAAGGAAAATGCTAAGAAAAAAATGTATTCTTATATCAAGCACATAGACAGCCTGGAAAAGAACGATGAGCTAATGCCTAACTCGATATACTGGTGTGGGTCCAGGGAATGTGCGACTGTAATAGAGGAGAAAACGGGCAAATCTATACTTTCCTCAACAGAGGAAAATGGGAAATGCATAGTTTGCGGTAAAAGAGGAAATAAAACAGTAATATCTAAGAAATATTAATTTCTCTTGATCTTACTCTGGAAAGCCATATTCCAAGGATACCGAAAAGGATAAGAATTACAGATATGCTGTACAATCCAATATCGTTCCAGTCACCGTATGCAATAGACCATCCGAGATAAAAAATCACAGCTCCCAGCAACATTATAAACGAAAGGAAGCCAAGTATCTTATTGCCATCTAATTTCATTTAAGGCTGATAGATATCTCCCTTATATTTTTTATGAGGGAAAATGACAGTGCAAAAATGTTTAGTATAATGAATCAATATAGAAAAGCAATTCCAGAGGTTTAAAAATGAAATGGTATGGAAATATAAATATAGGAATGTTTTATCGCTCTGGAAGCATCAGGAGTAGATTTTGATGGCCAAATTTAATATATTGTTACATGAAATGGTTCCGGAACATATCCTCGTACCAGAAGAGGAAGAGTCTAAATTATTGGAGGAAATTGGGATCTCCAAGAATCAACTTCCGAAAATAAGAAAATCGGATCCAGTCATTAAGGCTTTAGAGAAAATTACCGGAGAAATAGAGCCTGGGAGAATAATAAAAATTGTGAGAAAAAGCAGAACGAGTGGAATTGCAATTGTATATAGGATGGTTATAGGTGAATAAAATATGAAAAGTATTTTGAATACATTTTTTAAGGAATATGAAGTAGTTAATCACCAGCTTGTATCATACAACGACTTTATCCCAACAGAAGATAACCCTGATTCAATAATGCAGCAGGTTTTTGATACTCTAAGGGTAACGGATGATGATGAACCGGGAGAAATGAAGCTAGATAGATCAAAAACAGGAGGATCAGATATAAGAATTAGATTCGGAAGGCGTAAGGCAAAAGGAAGGAATGAACCTACAGTATCTATAGAACTGCCTAAAATAAGAGAGCCTACCGGATCTGAGAATTACATAACACCACTTGAAGCAAGGCTAAGAGACTTAAATTACATGGCTCCGCTGTTTCTAGAATTTACAGTAATTGAAGATGACGTTGAAACAAGAAATGAAAAAATCAAGATCGGTGAATTTCCAGTCATGGTACGTTCCAAGATTTGCATACTTCATAAAAATAACATAGACGAATTCATTAGAAGAATTAATCTCCGTAAAAATGAGAAAATAAGAGGTATGACAGAAGAAGAACTTCTTGCACTCCCATACGAGAAGAAGCTACAACTTCTGGGAGAAGATCCCCAGGATCCTGGAGGATATTTCATTATCGGGGGTACAGAGAGAACCTTAATATCAATGGAGGATCTGGCTCCAAATAAGATTATAGTTGAATATGAAGAGAGATATGATACAAAGGTGGAAGTCGCAAAAATATTTTCACAGAAGGAAGGTTATAGAGCTCTTATTACAGTCGAGAGAAAAGCAGATGGTATACTTATAGTATCAATACCTTCAATTGCAGGCACTATACCCCTAGTAGTTTTAATGAAGGCCCTTGGCGTCGAAAAAGATAAGGATATTTACGATTCCGTTGTAACTAACGAAAGAATGGTGCCAATTATATATGCAAACATCGAAGATGCAGAGAATCCAGAAATATATCCCCCCGGCGGGATTATGACCACTAAGGATGCAATAAATTATCTTGAGAAGAGATTCGCTGCGGGCCAGGCAAAGGAGTTCAGAGAAAAGAAATTATCACAAATACTTGATAAAAATCTCCTGCCTCACCTTGGAGATAGCCCAGAGGACAGAACTAAAAAAGGTATTTATCTTGGTAGAATGGCCAGAGCATTACTTGAACTTAATTTGGGAATAAGGAAGGAAGATGACAAAGATCATCTTGCAAATAAGAGAATAAAATTATCAGGAGACTTGATGGAGGAGCTTTTCAGAAGCTCTGCCCAGGCATTGCTCAAAGACCTGAAAGGACAGTTAGAAAAGACTTACAACAAAAAGAGGGGAATAAGGCTAAGTGCAGCCGTAAGACAGGACGTACTCAACGAAAAATTGAAGCACGCTCTCTCCACTGGTAACTGGATAGGTGGCAGGACCGGTGTATCTCAGCTTCTGGAGAGGACGTCATACATTGCTACACTCTCTCATTTAAGAAGAATATCTTCTCCATTAACAAGATCTCAGCCACATTTCGAAGCTAGAGATCTCCATCCAACACAGTGGGGAAGAATGTGTCCGAATGAAACACCCGAAGGTCAGAACTGTGGTCTCGTTAAAAACGCAAGCCTCATAATAGATATTACAGAGGGATACCCAGAGGAAAATATTGTAGATATCCTGAAAAAAATGGGGCTCGAGGAAATACTGGGTGAAAAACCAGGTTTAAGCAGAATTTATCTCAATGGAAATTTAATAGGATATCATAAAGATGGGAATTATGTTGTTTCCGAATTAAGAAAAAGAAGGAGAAGTGGTAATCTTTCGGACCAGGTTAACGTAAGATTTGATGATACCACAAATGAAGTTATAATTAATACTGATAGGGGAAGAATAAGAAGACCACTCTTAATAGTTTATGATGGCAAGATAAAATTCAATTCCAAAATAAGGGAAGAACTTGATCAAGGGAAAATTGGAATTAAAGATTTAGTTTCGAATGGAATAATAGAGTGGCTGGATGCTGAAGAAGAAGAGAATGCATACATTGCCATATATCCATATGAAAAGCCAGAAATATGTCCGCATTGCGGAGCATTTTTATACAGTGACAAAGTGGAGTGGACTAACCCTGGAGAAGACAAGATTAAATTAAAATGCCTAGTCTGCAATAATACCTTTGAGGTTAAAAAGCTCTACAATGAAGAACATACACACCTCGAAATAGATCCAATGATAATACAGGGTGTAGTTGTTGGCGTTATCCCATACACAGAGCACAACCAATCACCGAGGGTGACGATGGGTGCTGCGATGACAAAACAGTCATTAGGTCTATCTTCATCTAATTATAGGCTCAGACCAGATACAAGGGGGCACGTTCTCCATTATCCTCAAAAGCCAATCGTGACAACAAGAACAGCAGAATATATAGGATATAATAAGAGACCGTCTGGCCAAAATGCGGTCGTCGCTCTTATCTCTTATCATAATTATAACATACAGGATGCTATTATAATGAACAAGGCATCCATTGAAAGGGGATTTGGAAGATCAGCATTCTTCAGAACATACAGAGCTGAGGAAAAAAGATATCCAGGAGGTCAGGAAGATAGATTTGAAATACCTCCACCTGAGGTAAGGGGCGTGAGGAGTGAAGAAGCTTATAGAAACATAGACGAAAATGGTATGATTGCACCGGAAACTTTTGTCACGGGAGGGGATGTACTAATAGGCAAAACATCACCGCCCAGGTTTATGGAGGAAGAACAGCAAATATCTATACAGAAGAGAAGAGAAAGTTCCGTTACGACAAGGCCAGGGGAGAGTGGTTACGTCGATTCTGTTATTTTAACAGTATCGGAAAATAATAGCAGGCTTTTAAAAGTAAAAGTGAGGGATGACAGGATTCCTGAGCTCGGTGATAAATTCGCCAGCAGACATGGGCAAAAGGGTGTCATCGGTGCTATTATTCCACAGGAAGATATGCCATTCACAGAGGATGGAATTATCCCGGATATAATAATAAATCCTCATTCAATACCAAGTAGAATGACAGTTGGGCACCTTCTTGAAACACTAGGTGGTAAGGTGGGATCACTAGAAGGAAGGTTCATAAACAGTACAGTTTTCAATGGGGAACCAGAAGAATCCCTGAGAGAGGCACTTGAGAGAAACGGTTACAAGTATTCAGGCAGGGAAACAATGTACGATGGAATTACAGGAAGGAAATTCAAGGCTGATATATTCATTGGCGTCGTTTATTACCAAAAATTACATCATATGGTCGCAGGAAAGTTCCATGCAAGGTCCAGGGGGCCAGTGCAGATACTTACGAGACAACCAACAGAGGGAAGATCGAGACAGGGAGGTCTTAGGTTCGGTGAAATGGAAAGGGATACTCTGATTGGTCACGGGGCTGCCATGGCAATAAAAGACAGACTCCTGGATCAGAGTGATGGATTTACAGTTTATGTTTGTGGAGACCCGGACTGCGGTCATATTGCAATTTATGATTACAAGACACATCAGCTAAGATGCCCAGTATGCGGGAACACAAGTAACATACATGCAATTGAAACAAGTTACGCTTTCAAATTGATGAGAGACGAACTGATGTCTCTTGGAGTTGTGATGAGATTAAGGTTAGGTGATCTTAAATGAAGGTAGAGGTATCAAAAGGAATAAGTGAAATAAAGTTTGGGCTTCTATCTCCTGATGAGATAAGGAAAATGTCTGCTGTTAAGGTCATTACTCCAGATACATATGACGATGACGGATTTCCAATAGAGAAAGGTCTCATGGACCCGGCAATGGGTGTAATTGAGCCAGGAATGAAATGCAAAACTTGTGGAGGAAAGGTGGACCAGTGTCCCGGTCACTTTGGTCACATTGAGCTGGCAATGCCTGTCCTGCACATAGGTTTTATCAAAGAGATATATGCTATTTTATCAAGTACTTGCTCAAACTGTGGCAGAATTAAACTTACGGATGAAAGAATAAATGAGTACAAGAAAAAAATAGAAGAGGTAAAAAATAAGCTACACGACGTGGATTATGATGATATTGTTTCAGATGCAGAATCAGAGGCTTCTGAAGTAGTCATATGTCCGCACTGCCATTTTGAAAATAAGAAAATATCACTGGACAAACCTACAACATTCAGAGAGGAAGGCAAAAAGCTTACGCCTAAAGAAATAAGGGAGAGGTTTGAAAAGATACCAAATGACGATCTTATACTGCTTGGTATGGATCCTCTTGTAGCTAGGCCTGAGTGGATGATATTGACAGTATTCCCTGTTCCCCCTGTTAATGTTAGACCAACTATAACGCTTGAGACAGGAGAAAGAAGCGAAGATGACCTGACACACAAGCTTGTTGATGTTATAAGGATCAATCAGAGACTGAGGGAAAACAGAGATCAGGGTAGCCCCCAGCTGATTATTGAAGATCTATGGGATCTTCTCCAGTACCATATAACGACATATTTTGATAATCAAACACCTGGGACCCCTCCAGCCAGGCATAGATCAGGCAGGTCTCTAAAGACTCTTGTTCAGAGATTAAAAGGCAAAGAAGGAAGGTTCAGAAGCAATCTATCAGGTAAAAGAGTTAATTTCTCGGCCAGAACGGTTATCAGTCCGGAACCATTTCTTTCTATTAACGAGGTTGGAGTTCCCATTAGAGCGGCAAGGGAACTGACTGTTACGGAGACTGTAACAGAGCATAATATAGAAAAGATGAAGGAAATGGTCAGAAGAGGACCTGGAAATGATGATTCTTCAACATATTATCCTGGAGTGAATTATGTCTATAGAAAAGATGGGAGCAGAATAAAGGTATCAGATAAGAATTCAAAGGATGTAGCAGAAAAAATAGAGATAGGCTGGCAGGTAGAAAGGCAGCTGCAAAATGGAGACATAGTACTTTTCAACAGACAACCCAGTTTGCACAGAATGTCCATGATGGCTCACGAGGTCAGGGTTCTCCCGTATAGAACATTCAGATTCAACCTTGCAGTATGTACTCCATATAATGCAGATTTCGATGGAGATGAGATGAATCTTCACGTTCTGCAAAGTCAGGAGGCAAGGGCTGAAGCCGAAATACTGATGAAAGTACAAGAGAATTTCCTTTCACCAAGGTTCGGTGGGCCAATAATGGGTGCAATCCACGATCACATTACAGCTATGTTTATGTTGACATACAGGAATCCACTAATACCAATCGAACTTGGGATTCATATTCTATCGTACGTTGATATAAAGGAAATGCCTGAAGTTGTTGAAATAGAAGGGAAGAAATATTATCGTGGCAGGGATATTTTCTCAACAATATTGCCCGAGGGAGTAAATATAGAATTTAAAGGTAAATTGAACGATAAGAACCTTGATCCTGAAGGTACCGAGGGTATAGTTAAGATAGAAAATGGGAAATTAATAAATGGTGCAATAGATGAAAATGCAATAGGGCAATCAAAAGGAGTGCTCTTGGATTATGTAATCAGGAAATATGGGAATGCAAAAGGTGCAGAGTTCCTTAACGATGTAACAAGACTGGCAGCAGGTGTGATAAGTTATATAGGATTCTCCACCGGAATTGATGATGAAGATGTTCCTCAGGAAGCGAAGATGCAACTTAGAGAAGTTGGAAGAGATTCAGTCAGTAAAGTGGAGAAACTTATAGAAAACTATAGAAATGGTCTTATAGGGCCAGAACCAGGAAAGACGCTGGAAGATACACTTGAATCAATGATAATGAAAGTGCTTTCTCAGGCCAGAGAGAAGAGTTCAGAAATAGCATCCCATTATCTTGGAATGGAAAATTCTACAGTTATAATGGCAAGATCTGGTGCAAGGGCTAACATGATGAATTTAGCTCAGATGGCTGGGATCATAGGGCAGCAGAGTATTAGAGGTCAAAGACAGCATAGAGGCTATACAAACAGGACATTGCCTCATTTCAAAAAGGGTGATATTGGTGCGTACGCGAGGGGATTCGTCACATCATCCTATAAGGAGGGCCTTAATCCAACAGAATATTTTTTCCACGCGACAGGTGGTAGAGAAGGTCTTGTCGATACAGCCGTAAGGACCAGCCGTTCTGGTTACATGCAGAGGAGACTTATAAATGCCCTTGAGGATCTCAAAGTTTCAGAGGAAAGGAGAGTTCTTGATACAGAGGATTCTGTTATTCAGTTAGTTTACGGCGAGGATGCAACCGATCCGTCGAGGTCTTTCTCAGGCGAATCAGTCGATATTGATTATATAGTCAAGGAAACCTTTGGAAAGAAATATGGGGGTGTTAATAAATGATGCTCGCCTGGAAAGATACAGTGAAGAAAATAAAGGAGATAATAGAGAAGGCACCAGTATGTTACTGTGTTGATTACGATATTCCTGCGGGCGAAAAGGTAACAGAAGCTCTTTTGACAATATCTGGAAAGACATTTGTTGCTAAAGCTAGCATTTCAGGAATAGAAGAATATAACAAGGGAAATGAATGCCTCAAAAAGAGAAAAGATGGGCTTAAAACTTGCATAAAAATTGAATCAATAGAAGAGATCCAAGATGATGTTGTAAATTATGAAGAAGTTACAGGTGGATCTGTGGAAAAAATTGAATCTTATGCATTCATAGTCCATAAGGAAGAGGCTAAGATAGAGCTAAAACAATCATACGAAAATAAACTGGACTCAGAAACAAAGGACATTATAGAAAGGGCAAGAGGAAAAGGAGTTTCCTTACCAATCAGAATAGCAGAAAAAATAACGGATGCAAAGAAAAGGTATGGAATAAGTGACGAGGATATGGATAAACTTATTGATGCAACTATTAAGAAATACAACGAAACAATGGTTGATCCCTATGAAGCAGTAGGCATTGTTGGTGCTCAGAGTATAGGTGAGCCTGGAACGCAAATGACAATGAGAACTTTCCATTTTGCAGGTATAGCAGAAATGGATGTTACGTTAGGTCTTCCTAGACTGATTGAAATAGTTGATGCCAGGAAAACACCAAGCACACCTTCGATGACAATATATCTTAAAAATGAAATAAAGGATAATGAGGAAAGGGCAGTATCACTGGCAAGATCAATAGAATCTACAAATTTGCTGGATATATCAGATATAGAAGTTAATACAACTGAGACTTTTTTAAGGATAATCCTTGATAAACAGAAGCTTGAAGAGAGAGGAATTAAGAAGGAGGAAGTTACAGCAAAGATCAGAAAATTGAGAATGCAGAAAGCAACTATTCAGGAAGATGGATATGAATTAAAAATCACTCTTGAAGAACCTTCATTTAAGAAGTTGTACCAGTTATACGAAACACTCAAGGTTTATCAGATAAAGGGTCTAGAAGGAATAAAGAGAGCAATTGTAAAATTTGATCAGAAGGCAAAGGAATGGGTGATATATACGCAGGGATCCAATCTAGCGGGCGTTATGGAATTAAAGGACGTAGATTTTACAAGAACAAGAACCAATGATATAATTGAAATTTCTCAGGTTCTTGGTATAGAGGCAGCAAGAATGGCAATTATAGAGGAAAGCATTTCAACATTGCAAAATGCAGGTCTTAATACAGATATAAGGCATCTGATGCTGGTAGCTGATATGATGACATTTGATGGAAACGTGGAAGCAATTGGAAGACACGGAATATCTGGAAAGAAAGCTTCTGTGCTTGCAAGGGCTGCGTTTGAAATTACAAGCAAGCATCTCTTAAATGCGGGATTAATAGGAGAGGTGGATAGATTGAATGGTGTCGCGGAAAACATTATAGTAGGGCAACCGATTACGTTGGGTACAGGTGCAGTAAAGCTAACGTACAAAAGAGGTGATTGACTTGGATTATTCGTGGGAATTGGGAAGATTGAAAGAGACAGGAAAGTATGTCTTAGGTGAGAAGATGACACTAAAAATGCTCAAGAAAGGACAACTGAAGGCAGTAGTATACTGTGAAGAGCCTCATTTGAAAATGAAATATGAGAATCTGGGGAGCACAAAGTATGGTGTACCCATGAATTCTCTTCAGCTGGGAACAGTTTTCGGAAAGCCTTTTTCCGTAAGTATTATAGGTATCATTGATGCAGGGGATTCAGCTTTCAAGGGGACTGATTGAAATTGGGAGAAATAACTCTTGATACAAGAAGTTTAGACTTAATCAAGATGTTTGAATCTATGGTAGGTGTCCCTGTAAAGGACGTAATGGAAACAGAGGACGTAATATTCTTCGTGCTTGAAAAAGGTGGAACATATAAGGTATTTACAACCGAAGACAAAAAGAAGGCACTTGAAAAGGTAAAGGAAATCCTGAAGAAGAGGGTAAATGTCCTTGATTTTTCAAATGATCCGGAGCAATTTTTCAGAAATCTTTTTTACAGATACAAGGTCTCAGCTCTAAACGTAACTGCAGGCGAGAGTGGCTATGTAATAAATGTGAAGGTTGATCCTAATTATAAAGCATCTGCTATTGGAAAGGGGGCAAAAAACCTGAAAACAGCACTTGCACTATCGAGAAGATATTTTACAATAGCAAAGCTTTATATTGAATAGAATATTAATTATTGCTTTTTACATATTTTTCACTCACTTATAAACTCAATAGAAAGACGCTAATATTCAAAGAAAGAATTAATTTATATAATAAAATATTGAGGAAGCTCAACAATCATCTTTCCTTTCGACGTATTTTTTGATTATTGATTGATGATCAAAAGCAAGCCTCATTTTTATGGCTTCTTCTACACTAAAAAGAAATGCTTTGGAGGCATCATCTCCTGCTACAGGGCTATCCTTAATATCTCCAGCAAAAACAATCGAAATTGTGTGACCTCTCGGGTCTCTTCCAGGTTCAGAAACCACAGTAAACAATCTGGAATTTATAACATCTCTTCCAATTTCTTCTCTCATTTCACGTAGGAATGCATCCTCTACCATTTCATTGTAATTGACATAACCGCCTGGTAATGCCATCATACCCTTAAATGGATCAAAACGCCTCTCTATCAAAACTATCTTTCCATTATAGAATATAAGGCCATCTACCGTAACTGCAGGTCTTATATAAGGATGAATTTCATAAAATTGTGATACGTCTTTAATTCTTTTAATTTCATCAAAAAGGGCAAGCCCCTCATCGCTGAGATAGTACTGACCATTTCGTTCCTCAATAACCCTTGATTCTCTATTAATTCTATCAAATATTTGCAATGCATTTTTTCTTTCTTCATTGTCAAGTTTATCAAGATCAATGTTCCTTTCTCTAATAATTAATTTATTGAGGAATTTCAGATCATCTTCGCTTAGAATAATATGAGTATTTATTCCTTTAAGAGAAGGATGCAATTCACAACTGAAATGACCTGTCATTTTTGCTTCGCGATTAGATAAAAAGGTGAATGGCTAATAATCTTTACTGTCATACTATCTCCTAACTTTCCCTTTTTAACGATCACAGGTCTATAGTTTTCGTCTCTCCCTATCATTGTCTTATCTTTCCCTTTCTCCATTATAAGTATATCCATCTCAGCTCCATCGAAGCGAGCCATTGATTCTTCCGATATGCTCTTGTGAGATTCGTGGAATATCTGGCTCCATTGAGCTGTTTGATTAGTCGAAGGTATTTTCCATCTATATGCAGGGGTACCTGGTCTCGGGGAGTATTTCGTAATATTTAGAATCTCTGGCTTAACCTGGTTTATAACGCTAAGAGTTTTCCTTAAACTTTCGACCGTCTCTGTAGGGAAACCGACTATAACATCGGTGCTTAACATTCCATTAGGGAAATTTCGTCTGAATTTTTCAGAAATCTCCAGGAAATCTTCAATTCTGTACTTTCTACCCATTTTCTTAAGGATTTCGTTATCTCCGCTCTGAAAAGGCAGATGAAGGAATTTGTAAACCTTAGGAGAACGAAATACATTCATCAGATCATCAAAAATTGAATAAGCATTTTCAGGTTCCATCATTCCGATTCTAATTCTAAAATCTCCATCAATTTCCGAGATCTTGGAAATAAGAGCAGGCAAACTTCTATCAATATCTTGCCCGTATGATGCAGTATCAAGTGCAGTCAGTCTAATCTCTTTAGCGCCAGATGTAACCAGATTTTTTACAGAATTTAAAATATCCTCCTCAGAAAAACTTCTCAATCTTCCTCTTGCGATTCTGGAAATACAGAATGTGCATCCACCATTGCAACCCTCAGCAATAGGAACTCCTACACTCAAATCATCATGTTTTAACATAGGAAGATGCCCGACGGAATATGAAAATTCTAATTTCTTGACATCTTTTAAAGGAAAATGTGTCAAGCAACCAGAAACAATAACTTCTTTCCCATCCCTCTTTATTTCCTCTATTCTTTTCCTCATCTTGTCTTCCGTATGCTTAATTACTACGCATGTGGATAATAAAACAGAGTCAGCTTCTTTCCTATCTTCTACCATCTGATTTCCCTGTGAGATTAAGAAATTGGCTATCATCTCACCCTGCGCTTGATTTAGAGTACACCCATAATTTTCAAGATAAAATTTCAAGTTTTATTTCACCTTTTTACTAATAGTAACAAATCATGGTAGAAAATTCTAACGTGATCCTTAATGCAAATTGCTTGTCTCCTTTCAAGATGTATAAAAATCTAAAATTTTTATGAAATATTGTGATAAGTGGATAGATATTCAAATGAAGCTGTTTGTGCAATAGGAATTCGTCAATTTTTCAATTTTGAACTATAAGCTGAGTTTTTGACCTTGATGAAGAATTGGCTGTATATTGGAATGAAATTAGAAAGACAGGATTGTAAATCCTAAATCATTTGAAAATTTCTAGTTTCTAATCTAATAATAAAAAATAATAGCTAAGGTTTTATGACGAAATATTCTATGACCAATCTTTCGTTTTAAAAAATTAACTTCAGAATTTGGAAAAATATGCA
>JAVRLO010000009.1:0-18208 GCA_031961395.1 Thermoplasmatales archaeon I-plasma
GATGCAAAGAACTGTACAGGTCCAAATTCCATTATATCTTCTCCTAAAGGAAGCGCCTGGGCTTCAGCAATTGTTGTATATATTTTGTTCTTTATGAAATAGTTCTGACCGGATATAATAGAATGAATGATAGCCGGATTTACCTTGTCTATTCCCAATATAGCCACTGCCGCAACAATAATGTATATTGCTACAGACATCACCCATGATCTCTTTTCCAGGAGTATGAAATATATAGATGATACCAGTAAAGCACCCCAAATTATCAAAGGATATTCAAACCTTACAGGTATGAAACCTGCAACATAATACCACGGGAATGCTACAATGAAACCTACACCGAAGAACAGCGTTGCTGAGAATATTGAAAGAGCACTTTTCTTTCTTATAGCATATATGAATAGTTGTATTAAACCAGCTCCAGCTAATATCAACACAAGAGAGATGGAACCCACCCATGTAAGCATCGATGCCGCAAGTGAGATAGCTGCCAATAAGCTATAAATAACTGATAACTGATTCTTCCTTAATGTCTGCGAAAAATTAGAGAATGAGCTATTATCACCTCTTACGAATTTGAACGTATTCACTGCCCTAAGATAGTAATATATGAACATCAAACCGAATAATGCAGTGAAAATATCAAAAAGGCCTATTGTTGCAATACTTTTCATCATTGTGAGTGGTGATAATGCTACGAGTATTGCAGATATTAGTCCAACCCTTCTTCCAAATAGTTCCTTCCCTAGGAAATAGGTTGGGAAAACAATTATTGCACCTCCAATCGCAGTACTCATTAGGAACATTGTCATTGTTGAAGCATATACGCCTCCCAAGAATG
The DNA here is from genome assembly GCA_031961395.1 of Thermoplasmatales archaeon I-plasma. Taxonomy (GTDB): domain Archaea; phylum Thermoplasmatota; class Thermoplasmata; order Thermoplasmatales; genus JAGDXO01. The sequence goes on from JAVRLO010000009.1 coordinate 842, forward strand.
GAGAGAAAGCGTATCCTAAAAGTACTGCAAACCAGTGGAAAAATGGTGGCCTTGGGTTTTTTAGCCCTAACGGATAGTTAAGCATCGGATCGAACAGTAATTGATGATGCGTCTGTAGAATATATTGGATTATTCTCATATTATAATACGCATCCGATCCGCCAGATACTGCGTAATGCCCTTTAACAGCTACCCCTATTATAAAATAGGAACTAAGGAATAGAGATAGGAAGAAAGCCAGGACAAGTACTATGCCAGTCTTGACTTCTACTCCTATGGATTGCGCAGTACTGAATATTTTATTTACTTTGGGTAATGCAGCCATTAAATCCACCTAAGTGTCAAGCTATAAGGAAATGTCCATTAAAATCTTTACTGAAAGAGGAATTAAATCTTAAGAAGATATATTAAAAATTCATTTTTTAATATATTCCAGCATACTGTCTAGGTCCCTGAAATTTGCGATGCATGAATTGAAATTGCAAATATTAAAATTTTCACTTACTTTTGGTAGATATAAAAATTGATATGGTAAGCCGTTTCTCTTTTCTTTAAAAATGCTGGTGCTATTATTATCCATTTCCAGCCTTAAAGTATGCTCACTATCCATATAATATGAAATTAGGCTTGTATGCGCAATTGGATTTATTTGAATAGAATTTTTCATAAAATTTTTCAGTGAAAAAGCCATCTCATTCATTTCCTGTATTCCAGTAAGAACTGCGAGTTTTGATAATAGATTATATAGAATAGAAATACCTGATGGCATAACAGTATCATATTCCTCTTTTGCCCTTGTTAGTGGAGAGTTAAAATTTTTTGGGACCTTAAAAAATCCCCCATTTTTCTCATCTCTAAATTTTTCATTTATTATCATTGCTATCTCTATTGCACTATTTAGATACTTTTCTTCTATTGTATAACAATACATTTCTAAAAATAACAATGAAAGATAGGCATAATCTTCTAACTGACCATCAACACCCTTCTGTTCCCCTCTATAGGTTCTCAGAATACTATTTCCATTAACAAATTTATTTTCTATGATGCCAATCGCCTTTTCTATTTTTTCCATATAAGAATTATCAAAATATGAATAGTGAATCATACCAATAAGGACTAAAGCGTTCCAAGAGAGGATTATTTTATCGTCTTTATTTATCTCTCCCCTCTTTTCTCTTTCCTTTCTTAATTTATCCAAAAAATCTTTTATCATGATTTCATCCTCTGGAGATACATCAATATATTTTTTTCTTAAAATTATTTTATTATTATAAACTATAAAATCGAAGAAATTCCTCAAAAAAAGTGTTCCATTTTCCCCCAATATTTCCCTTATTTCATTAGAACCCCATAAATAATAATAACCTTCCTCTCCATTAAAATCAGAATCAATAGCGCTTAAAAATAAACCGTCCTTGTTCATCTCTCTAAAAAGAAAATCAATTAACCTTTTAGCCTCATTCAGGATAAATTTATTCCCATACGTTGCAGTGAATTGAACAACAGTTTCTAAAAGCATTCCCTGATCGTACAGCATCTTTTCAAAATGCGGGATTTGCCATTTTTCATCAGTCGAATATCTGTGAAGACCCCCGCCTATCTGATCATATATTCCTCCATTTAATATTGATCTCAATGTTCTTTCCACTTTTGACAGGTTTACATTTTTTTTAACGTATCTGTCGTAGGCCATCAAAAATTGGATGTATGTAAAGTTAGGGAACTTGGGAGATGAGCCGAACCCTCCATATCTTCTGTCATATATGTTATACAGCATATCATTTATCTCCTGATAGCTAAAAGTTTGTTTATCTTCACCTGGTTTCCTTAAAAGGATCAAGAGTATCTCATCTGATGCTTCAATAATTCTTCCTCTTTCTTCTTTCCAAATTTTATTTAATGATTCTAAAGTATCATAAAGTCCTAGTTGATTATCAGATGATCTTGGAGGCATGAAAGTAGTTATATAAAAAGGCTTACCATTTGGAAGAGCCACCACATTCAGTGGCCATCCGCCTGACCCGTTTATTATCTGTGAGGCCCTCATGTAAAAATCATCTATATCAGGTCTCTCTTCTCTGTCTACTATAATATTTATAAAATTATCATTCAATAATTTAGCAATATCGGAGTCATTGAAGCATAATTCTTGCATAACGTGGCACCAGTGGCATGAATAATAACCTATAGAAATGAATAGAGGTTTATCTTCAATCTCTGCCCTCTTTAATGTTTCTTCACTCCAGACATTCCATTCTATCTTGTCCCTATGATGTGATTCAAGATAAGGACTTCTTGCAAATAGTTGACTATTCATTGATAGGTTATTTTTAATTGAATTTAAATGCTTCTTGATGAACTAAACTAAAGTGAAAAACGCCTCTTTGAATATTCATATAGTCTTATCCAGAGTAGATATGATATTATTACTATTATAATAACCATATAGATATCAATTGCATCAGCGTACAGAAGATTTCCATTTGCTATAGCCATGTCTATCATTTTCATTAGGCCAAAAGATACTAAATATGTTTTATTCTGGACTATTATGTATTCACCTACCATTAGACCAGCCCAGTAGCTACCTACAGCAGACATTGACCCTGTTATAAGAGCGGGAACTATTGATGGAAATATCAGGTATTTTAATCTTCCAAACCATTTGAATTTGAATGTTTTTGCAACAACTGAAAGCTCAGATGGAATACTCCTTACAGCCCCATAAACGTTAAAAAATATATATGCTGCAGCTGAAAGATATGTTATTATAAATACATCTATGTTAAATGCATAATCAAAATTTAGGAAGTGCATTACATAGGGCGTAAGGTAGACAACAATCAAAGGGAAGAATACTGGTGCCGGTATAGCATATATTACCTGCATCAGGCCGTTTAGCGTATCCCCCTTTCTTCCGTGTGTTGCTGCCAGAATGGCTAATGGAACCATTGTAAGTAGGGAAACAACATATACTATGAAGATTCTCAGGAGATCATATAATGTGCCTACTGTTGCTTCGTAAAGGAAATTTCTATTTATAACGTAAAGAACAAATGCCTGTGAAAAACCTGATTGAGCTATTACGTAAATGCTAATTGCTAATATAAGGATAAGAACAAGACCGACAACCACATTGACCGCCCTATTTGATAACTTTATCCTTTTCTTGATCCACTGGCGCGGTATATAATTTGTAATTTTATTGATAGATGAAAATAACTGAGCACCGGATATAACAATCTGATTTGTCCTTTGAGATATAGAATTTATGAAATAATTTCTACTCCTTGTCCTTTCCATCTCTTCTTGACTCTTTTCAAGCTCTATGGTATACTTTTCTGAATATTTAATCAATGGATTGATAATCAGATAGAAGTTGAGGAATATAGCAACAACGAGTATCAAGAGCATAAGGAGTTCTGCTTGTACATTGTTTTTAGATGCAAGTTCCACTGCTACCATACCTATTCCGAATACATGGTAACTCTTTGGCCCTAGATATATTACTTCGCTTAGCGTTATATAAAATAATCCGCTGGCAAAGCTCGGCATTATATTTGCAACTATTTTCGGAAAACTCACTGGAATATATAGGTACCGTATTCTATTCCAGAAACCCAGCTTGAAAACTTTTGCTACATCATTAAATTCGTTAGGTATATGAATTACTGCCTGATAAACACCCAATATTAAATTCCATAGTAATGCAGTTATTATGAGAAAATCTACTGCAAGTTCAATACCGATCGGACCCCCGATATCAACAATAAATAGAACCAGTACAATGGGGAAGAAGGAGATCACAGGAACTGCCTCAAGAACGTCAGTTATCGGAATAATTATCATTTCGGCTATTCTAACTTTTGCTGCTAAAATACCAAAGATAATAGCCAATAATATTGAAACTAACATCAGATACCATAATCTCACAAATGTGACTGCAATGGCTTCAAGTATCAAAATCACAAGTGACAGTGAGATCATGGATCTTCCTTGGTTATAGAATAATCCTAAAAAACTATTTTGTATTTTTATTTTTATATTTATCATCTTCCAAAAAAAATTAATAACATCTTTAATTCCGCTATTAATGGATTTCCTTTACCTAGATCACATAGGATTGGAGTACGATACAGAGGGAAAAAAATTATTGTCAATTAATGATGTTTCATTCTCTGTCAAGAAAAATGAGTTTGTATCTTTAATTGGACCCTCTGGTTGCGGAAAATCCAGTATAATAAAAATGTTGCTAGGTCTAATAAAGCCAACGAGAGGGACAATATTTTTGAATGGAAAAAGACTTGAAGAACAGGATGAAAGGATATCGGTGGTATTCCAGAATCCTGCTCTTTTCCCCTGGCTGGATGTAAAAAAGAATATAGAGGTTGCACTAGAACCACTTATTGATGACCCTGACCAGAGGAAGGAGATTGCCCTTAAATACATTAAAATAGTGGGTATAGATGGATTCGAGGAAGCATATCCAAAGGAACTGTCCGGTGGAATGAAACAAAGGGTATCAATTGCCAGAGCCCTTGCAACTTCCCCCGAATTATTACTTTTAGATGAACCATTTGTAGGTCTTGATGTATTTTCTGCACAAGCTATAAGAGAAGAACTTCTTGATCTGTGGGGATCACCGGATCTTCCGCCCAATACAATACTGATGGTTACTCATAATGTAGATGAAGCAGTTCAGATGAGCGATAGAATAGTGGTACTGAGTCCCAGACCAAGTACTGTGCTGGGAGAAATAAAGATAGATCTTCCCAGACCACGGAATACTAGGACAGACGAATTTTACAAGACAGTGGATGATGTAGTAAAATTAATGTCTTCTACCTAGTTCAAAAGCACAAGTTTCCCTTTGTCACTGTCATAATTGAAAAGCTTAGCATATCTTCCCCAGTTCAAAACTACCCTCACTATTTCTTCATTGTCACCTGATGGGAAATTATCCTCTAGAAATCTCTCCAAATCTTCCTTCTGAATTTCATTTGTATCCAAAGATTTCATATATTTTATTATTGAATTGAATGGTTCCACAGACTTCAGAGATTCCTTTAAAATTTTCTTTCTGTCAGAAACGCTGGAATTCAAAAATTTTTTGCCAAGTTCTGTTATAGATACGTCTCCGTTAGAGATAGTTATTAAACCAAGACTCTCAGCGTCGTCCAGCAAATTCATAAGCGTAGTTCTCTCTTCATCCAAAGAATCGTCAAGTTTTGCAATCTCCACTGGCTTGTTAATATCCTCTAATATCTCCATCAGTCCTAGCAGACTACTTACTCCTGTACTCTCTATACGATGCATAGTTTTGTTCATTTATCATTATAATTATTAGTTTAAATTAGTTACGGTTTCTTTTGCTCTAAAGGTTCAAGAGAGAATTGTTTTATTGTATATTTCCTGGGTGAAGTAAAAGGCTTAAATTCTCTTCCATTACCTTTGTAGAATTTGCTGAAGAATTCCACGTAGATTAACCTGGCTCCCTGAATCCCTGGTTCAAAAATGGCTATCACGAAATTAAGCAACTGACCTACGATTAGAATTACTATACCAAATATTACCATGAATATAGAGTGTTTAAGAGTGCTTGTGAATATATCGTCAAAGACTAGTGCTAGTATTACTGATGACAGCAGTATGCCTACCAGCCTGGTATAAGAAAGGATATGACTTATTATTGTGGTAATTTCAAGAAGGGCCTGTGCCTTCTCAGAATAGACAACTATCCCCAGACCTGCAATTAAGAGAACAAATGAGAGTAATGAAACGTGATTCACCATAGGATTTAAATCCTGTCTCCTTAAAACCCCCAGACCCAATATTACTATTCCATAGGCCAGCAATAGCCAACCTATTTTTCCGATTGCTTCCTTTCTGTGGCCATGAATTGCATTAATTATGAAACCAAATAACAAGCCAAGGCTTACCATTATAACTCCTATGTATCCACTGATTAGAAGAAGCAGTTTTAATCCTGATGCAGCCAGGACGTCAAAATGCGGATATGCAAGTTTGAAACCAAAATAATCATCAAATAGCACTCCAAGCACAATAGCAATAATCGATCCTGGAAGCATAGCTTTGCCAAGTATCTTTAAGCTTCTTATGCTCATCAAACTCAGAACAAATCTGCTGAGAGCTTTGGGGATGTGTGACTTTCTTGGTGGATGATCAACCCGATGGATAAGCCATACTGATAATATTAGAATCACCAAACCATAACCTACATCTCCGATCATAAGACCAAAGAATATGGGGAATACCAAAGCAAAAATAAGTGTTGGATCAATTTCAGTAGACTGTGGAAGTGAATAAAATCTTATGAAAAATTCAAAGAATTTTATTCTCCGAGGGTTATTCAAAAATGTTGGTGGTTCCTCATCCGACTCTATCTCCTCTATTATAATGACACCCTGCGTAATTTGATCAAGAACACTACACATTGAATTGAAATATGCGGACGGAACCCATCCTTCAAGAACAATTGTCTTATTGGTCCCAGATAGTTTTGACACTACATCCATTTTCTTTAATTCAATGTCAAGCTGTTCCCTCATGGCAACAACTTCGCTATAATATCTTCTTGATTGTTCTAGTATTTCCTGATATACTGATTCAAGTTTCTTGTTTAGATCCTCAATTTCCTTAGCTATTTTGGATAGTAAATCAGAAACTTTACCTGATTCCTCTGGAATAGAAAGTACCTCCCCTGAGTAATTTCTGAATATCTCTCCTGCTTTTCCTTGTAATGATCTTTCAATAACAATAATTGAATACTCAGGACCTTTTATTATAGTAGGATTCAGCGCTTGAACCCTTGATTCAATTTCCTGATCGTTCTTGACTAGATATGAAACTATATTTTTACTGTTCAGGTAAGAAACATCATCCTTATAAAATGAAAGTTTCTCAAAAGTACTCTTGTTCAGTTCGAGAAGCTTTAGCTTTGATTTAATAGATGATTCGGTTTCCCTTAAATTTTTAACAAGCTCGTAAATATCAATTTCATTTGCCTCTTCTAGAATGGAACTAAGTGATGTATATGATTTTTTTTCAGTAACTTCGACCGGAATCAATAAGTTTTCTAGACCCCTTATTTTTCTAGCTGCCTCATTCACCTTGTTGTATGAGGGGCCAGGTGTTATATTTTTTAAGTATTCTGAGCTAAACGAGACTGGTTCTATCTGCATTATTCCCATATCATGAAGTGCTGATAGAATGATCTCCTCATTTTCCTTGGTGCTCAGGATTCGTGTTCTTTTCATCTTCATAGGGGTCAGCATTTATCTTTCACTCCAGTAAAGTTTTCAACATTTCTTTGATGGCATCTTTGGATACCTCATTGTTTAATTTTTTAATTTCATCATCATATTTATTTTTCAAGGATACCAAGTCTATTTCCATTCTTTCCATTTCTTTCCTTATATATTCGTCATACATTTTTTTTGCACTTTCTTCCGCTTCCTTTATAATCTGAGATGCTTTTGTATTCGCCTGCTCAATAATTTTTTTTGCCTCTTCATTAGCCTTTCTTATTCTTTCATCCGACTCTTCTTCTTTTTCTTTTATCTTTTTAAGAATATCTATATTATTATCCGTCATAATATCACCCTTAAGACCAGGGCCAGCATTACTATAAATATAGCAAAATTAACTAAGTAGAATAATCTAGTGAGTATGAAAAATTTTTTTTGGGTCTCATTTGCGAAGCTACTCACCTTCTACCTCCTCCCTTTCTTCCATTTTCCCTTTAATGATTTTGAGCGTAATAAATGTCTCCCTGTCCATTTCATCCAGCCTCATCTTTATGTAATTGGAAGTATCAACGAGTCTTGGGATAAGTACGTTTTCTATTGAGTTAGTCCTCCTCTTTGTTTTATCTATTTCTATTAATAGTTTTCTCATTGATATTTCCTTTTCTGCTATCGCTAATATTGAATCCATTAAGTCAGTAAAATATTTTCTTGTCTCCATCAATGAAGTTGGGAGAGATATTGTTTCATAAAGTTCATTGAGGAAAGACTCACCTTTCTTTATATTGACTTCCGGTATCCTTACTCCCATGACATTTTTTGAGGCCACCCCGACCGCAAGTGGAGGTTGCATATATGCCGCGTTTTCAATTGTCATACTTCCTGCGATTATTTCTGATAGCCTTTCGCTTTCCATCGCAGTCTTAATAGATTTATTAAGATCTGATTTCATCCCTTTTACATCTTTTGCTATTTTGAAAAATTCCATTATAAGTGAGGATCTTTTGAGCTTTAGTAGTTCTAGTCCTCTCCTGGCTAGTCTTATCCTTGCTTTCGTTCTAAGCAGTTCCATCCTCGTTGGCCTTATATTGGAAGTTTCCAATCTATTTCACCCATTTTCCATACTTTTCTATATGCTCCCTCTTGACCCTTTTCATTTCTCTTTCGGGGAGTGTTGAGAGAATTTCCCATCCTAAATCCAGTGTCTTTTCTATTGTTCTATCTTCATAATACCCCTGCCCTACAAATTTCTCCTCGAATAGCGATGCAAATTCAAGATACTGCCTATCCTCCTTACCCAAAGCTTCCTGCCCTACTATTGCGCTTAGGCTTCTTAAATCAATACCTCTGCCGTATGCTGAGTAGAGCTGATCGGCGACACCCCTGTGATCTTCCCTTGTTCTTCCCTTACCGATACCCTGATTCATGAGTCTTGAAAGTGACGAGAGAACGTTTATTGGTGGATAAATACCCTTCCTGTGAATATCCCTGCTCAACACAATCTGCCCTTCTGTAATATAACCGGTCAAATCTGGAATAGGATGAGTCATATCATCAGAAGGCATTGACAATATTGGAAATTGAGTAATTGATCCCTTTCTCCCTTTAATCTTTCCAGCTCTCTCATATATGGTTGATAAGTCCGTATACATGTAACCAGGATATCCTCTTCTGCCTGGTACTTCTTCTCTAGCAGCAGATATTTCTCTTAAAGCTTCGCAATAGTTTGTCATATCTGATAATATTACAAGGACGTGCATTTCCTTTTCATATGCTAGATATTCTGCAGTTGTAAGTGCAACCCTTGGCAAAATAATCCTTTCCATTGATGGGTCTGAAGCAAGATTTAAGAAAAGGACCGATCTCATCAATGCACCTGTGCTTCTAAACTCATTGATGAAAAAGTTTGCCTCTTCTGAGGTTATACCCATTGCTCCGAATACTACAGAGAATCCTTCACTGGATGATAGAACTTTTGCCTGCCTGGCTATCTGAGCAGCTAACCTGTTATGAGGAAGACCAGAGCCTGAGAATATAGGCAGTTTCTGACCTCTTACTAGTGTATTCATGCCATCAATAGTTGAAATACCTGTCTGTATGAATTCAGAGGGTTCTTCTCTTGAATATGGATTTATGGCATCTCCTACTATTTCAACTTTTTCTGATGAAACTATTGGAGACATGTCATCTCTTGGTTCTCCTAATCCATTAAAAATCCTCCCTATCATTTCGTCAGAAACTGAAATCCTTGCCGTTTCCCCGAGGAATTTAACTGATGTATTTTCTATATCCAGACCCGTAGTCTGCCCGAAGACCTGAACTATAGCTAGACCTTTTCTAGCTTCCAGTACCTGCCCGGTCCTCTTTTCACCGTTAGACATCCTTATCTCAACTAACTCGTTATATCCAACATTGTCTACCTTCTCAACAAAAAGCAGGGGACCGGAAATCCTGGATACTGTTTTGTATGTTATATTTTCGTTCATTGCCTGTCTGCCCTCCCTTTAATTTCGCTCTCCATTTCCTTTAACAGGTCATTAAAATACAGCTCTATATCACTTTCCTTTACTTCCTTGAATCTAGATAATTTCTCCTTGAAAGACATTGACTGGAGCTCCGAAACCATCACCCCTTTAGATACTGCGTATTTTTCAAGTTCATCCATCTTTAGGATGCTACTCAACATCAGGTATTGTTTCTTAAGAGAACAATAAGTATCTATTTCATCAAACGCACTCTGTTGCAGAAAATCTTCCCTTATTGATTTTGCTACATCCAAGACCTCCTTCTCATTTTCAGGAAGTGCGTCGTAACCGACGAGTTGGGCCACCTCCTGCAGTTCACTCTCCTTTTGAAGGATCTCCATACTTCTTGTATAAGCATTGAACCAATCTGGTGACACATTTTCCTCGTACCATTTCCTTAGATCCCCAGAGTACAGGGAATAACTAATTAACCAGTTGACAGAAGGAAAATGTCTCCTCTGCGCTAATGATGCATCTAGCCCCCAGAACACTCTTGTTACCCTAAGAGTGTTTTGAGATACTGGTTCGGATATATCTCCTCCTGGCGGTGATACAGCCCCAATAATAGTTATAGAGCCTGTTCTCTTTTGTTTACTCATAATAGTTGAATTGCCTGCCCTCTCATAGAATTCCGCTAATCGTCTTCCAAGATAAGCAGGATAACCTTCTTCCCCTGGCATCTCCTCAAGTCTTCCAGATATCTCTCTTAGCGCTTCTGCCCATCTTGATGTACTATCTGCCATAAGCGCAACATTGTAACCCATATCCCTGAAGTATTCTGCTATAGTAACTCCTGTATATATACTGGCTTCTCTTGCTGCTACAGGCATATTGGATGTGTTGGCGATGAGTACAGTCCTTTCCATCAATGGACTTCCTGTTCTTGGATCTGTTAACTCGGGGAAAGTCGTTAAGATTTCTGTCATCTCGTTTCCTCTTTCTCCGCACCCTACATAGACAACTACATCAGAATCTGCCCATTTTGCCAGTTGATGCTGTACCACAGTTTTCCCAGAACCAAACGGCCCGGGAACAGCAACCGTCCCACCTTTCGCCACTGGGAAAAATGTATCTATTACTCTCTGCCCCGTGATCAATGGAATTACAGGTGGCAATTTACCAATTACTGGTCTTGGCATTCTAACGGGCCAGTATTGACCAAGAGTCACCTCTCTTATTCCTGAAGCTGTGGAAACGTATGCAACCGTCTCCAAAGGCTTAAACTTCCCTTCATTAATATCAGTTATTACACCTTCCGCTCCCGGCGGTACCATAATTTTGTGTTCTATTATTGAAGTCTCTCTTACTGTGCCAATAATGTCTCCCTGAGAAACACTATCACCCTTTTTAACAGTGGGCTTGAACTCCCACATTTTATTCATATCTACAGGATCAGGATATAAACCTCTTCTAATGAAATCTCCTCCTTGGGACCTAATGACATCAAGAGGTCTCTGGATTCCATCATATATTGATTTTAATACTCCTGGTGCCAACAGGACTGAAAGCGGTCTTTTAGTTGATTCTACTGGATCACCGGGTTTTATTCCACTGGTATCCTCATAAACCTGGATCGTTGAAACATTATTTTCCATCCTGATTATTTCCCCAACTAAACCCATTTCTCCTACTCTTACTACATCATACATTTTTGCATTGTCTATATTCTCGGCGGCGACTACTGGTCCCGCAACTCTCAATATCTTTCCCATACTACAAACCTCCTAAATCCAATTTAATTCCCAGAACCCTCCTAGCAAGTTCTGAAATATTTTCCTCTTTCTCCTGTTCAGAAACCGGAATAAATACTACTAAAGGGCTGACACTTGTATTTAAAATATTAAGCAATTTCTTATCTACATAATCAATAAAAGAATTTGATGCTAGAATCAAACCATAATTTCCCGAGTAATATAATTCCCTCAATTTTTCTGAAAAATTATCTTTAGTTGAGATAAATACCTCTTCAACTCCCACCAGCTTGAATCCTATTGCCAGTTCCCTTTCCCCGATAAACGCAATCTTACCAAACTTACTTTTATCTTCCATTTATATCACCCCAGGTTTATGGATATCATTTTTATTGTCTCCTCATCAATTCCATAATATTTACTAAAGATCAACGTTCTTAAATCCTTCCATTCGGCTTCCACTCTCATCAAGAATGCAATAATATTATTTAGAGACAGAGAACTCATTTCGAATATTTCTAAGAATTCCCAAAATAGGTTTCTGTTCAATTCACCCTCAATTCCAACTAAGGAACCTCTTCTCTTATAAAAATCCAACCCCTTTGTCAGATCAACATAACCTTTTAGTTTTTGCACAACTTCATCTACGCTTTGACTCTTCGATAAATCGTCTATTAGCTGTGATGATAAACCACCTCCAGACAACAGATAGTCTTTGGGATCTTTATTTACTGAATATTCTATAAATCTAAGAATAGTCATAATGTTCTTTATATCTATGGATTTTTTTATAAATCTATAAAAAGGACCCTCAGATCCTATATAAAATCTAAATTTTTCTTTCATCATATCATAATAATAAAGGTCGAGTGATAATAACAGCAATGAAATATTGTTTGACTTTCTAAAATCTTCTAAATAGGTAAGTAGGGCTTTGCCATATCCATATTTTAGTGTATATGAAACTATATCTTCAATTCTATCCATAGATAAAAGATTCTTGTAATCATTAAAATCCATAAGACCTGCGAACAATCCAAGTGGAACATTATTTTCTGAAACAAGATACATTTCTGTTTGCTCTACTTTATAATTTAGATGCTTTGATACCATAATTGTTTTTAAGTTCTGAATATCCCACTTTGTGAGATAGGAAACTATAAGGTCCTTTCCGTTTTGAGGAGTTACGCTTAATGCAAATCTGTTCAGCGTTGCTAGATGCCTATTGTTAGCAGCTTCCAGTAGCTCAAGGCCATTATAGGTCTGTGAAAAAGCAGATAAATCTTCCCTGTACCCGCGCTCATTCAGGTAGTTTATGAAATCTGATACTGAAGAGAGTTTGAGCATGTTTTCATAATCAGTCCTATGAAGAAACTGGGTTTTCCTGACCTTTAATGTGCCATAGGGAAGACCATAAATGCTTTGCAATATATCACCTTATATAACTCCGTGCAATCTTTAAGATTTTTTCCTTCTTTTCATTTATAATTTCGCTCAAAGTAGAATTAATTAGAAGTTTTCCATCACCAGATGTTACAATTACACCGCCTATTGAGTCTATTTCCTTGGGAATTATAGTTACAGGTATGCTTATGTTCCGAATCTTTTCCGAATCTGCTGGATTAACATAGACAATTGATCCTGGTCCGAGCCTTTTCCAAGAACTTTCAATTGCCTTTTCAAGAAAATTTTGATATTCACTGGTTTTCTTAAAATTTTCTATTTCTATTTTAAGACTTTCCTCATACTTCTTTTCTATCTTTTCTATTTCTTTTTCCAACAGATTTCTTTCTTCCATAGTGAGAGAAGAGATTTTCTCTCTTTTAATAGCTTCTGCGTCCTCTTTTGCCTTCTTGTTGTATTCTTCAAAGATTGCTTCACTCTTTTTCTTCGCTTCGTTTATTATATCTTCTGCCTTTTTATTGGCATCACTGATTATTTTTTCCTCTTCTCTCCTTGTATCATCCTCTATTTTTGATAATATCTCATTCAGGGCCATAAACTCACAGGATGCCTAATAACAGAATCAATCCAAGGACAAATCCGATTATCCAAAGAGTCTCCGGTATCACGAAAAAGAAGAGCACTTGCCCAAATTTTTCTGGCTTTTCAGCTATGACTCCCATACCAGATGCTCCGATTCCACTCTGAGCCATACCTGTACCAATAAGCCCTCCAGCCATTGCTATAGATGCTGCAATGGCAAGGTAAGCACCAATCAAAGTTACCATAGGTATCGGGGGTTATAGTATTTATTCAAATAAAAGCGTTTTGGAAAGGATATTGTTAATTAAATGTTATTAAGGAATAATAATTGTTTTAATTCGAATTAAATGATATAATAGATGCCCTTTCTATTCATATAATGCACCCATTTTCTTATTTTGAAAAAAGTTACGGATAAGGTTATGAGAAAAAGAAGTAATTAACCCGAATTATGATTCTTATTTTAAAATTAATAAGGAAATCTGAAAGCGATAATTAGAAATATTGAGAAACTTTTTAGTGATGATGCGAGTGTAGTGTAGCGGTATCACAGGAGCTTCCCAAGCTTCTAACCCGGGTTCGAATCCCGGCACTCGCATAATTATAAAATTTAGATGCTATTACATAGAAATAGGCTGTTTTTCGGTGTTTATTCATATACTCAGAAACCGATGTTAAATGTATATAAATGGCTTAATAATTTGAGATTGTGATTTGATAGTTTGACGATGGAATTCAATGATATTTCATGTATACTCATCATGGTAACTAATACCTTTTACTATTTAGCACTTGCAGTTTTCTTTTGAGCCTTGCAAACTTTTGATATCTTTGATTCTCAATCCTCTTAAGGCTTTAATATCATCTCACTCTCATATCAAGACAATGCTATATTGCTAAATAAAGCGACAATGAGCTTGTTTTTAGCGGTTATTAGAAATTTCTTTTGATAATTAGAACCACCAGACGATTTTAAATGAAATGTGGAAAAAAATAAGAAATAATTAATAATAGACTTAAAATGTAAAATATTCAATGTCATGTTCGATTTATTTTATTCTGGTTTCGCATACAGAGCAGCTCCGATTATCTCAAGAATAAAACCGAATGCAATAAGAACGAATAGATGGTAAATGCTTAGATAGTTTTCTGATCCGGCAAAGTAGTTTAACAATGCTTTTCCCGTAGTTGCAATGAAATTCTCTTGAGCGCCTAGCTTGAAAAAGATTACTACAAGACCGATAAGAGAAGTAACAATAGCTTAAAATTTACTTGAGAATCCTGCAATGCCTAATATAATCATAAAGCCGAATACACTCATCAATATTACTGCAGGCATCACAGTATTAAGAAAGTATTATCGATCCAGTTATGGATCCAATGCCTCGAATTGCCCTGATAACTTGAGCCTGGGATGCAGGTTCCTCCTCTATTAAATGTTCAATGTTCCTCTTCTCCTCTATCAGAATCAAAAATATTCTTATGAGTGATGATAAATCTACCGAAAGTGCTTTTTATTGTATACAGGATTCTGTGCTATCTCAGCTACCTTCTTTATCTGCTCTGCTTTCTTAGATGAGACATACTTGGAAAGTTCTTTCTGATCTGTTGCAATGAATTCCTCTGGTGTTTGAATAATTCAAGCATTTTCGCTATATCATCATCTACGTCTATGATATTGAATTGATAAAACATCATGTCCATGACCTTTACAATGTTGTTCTTTGTTGTGCGTATCTTGCAGTTTATGATATCATAAGCTGTTATGAGTTCGTTCAGGTTCTGCATCTCTTTGGGAAATTCATAAGATTCCTTTGTTTCCGTCAACATAAGATACTTCGCTATTGATTCAGCATCGATTGTATCATTTGAGGTTTTCCTTATTCTTGATCCCTTTATCCCTTGTACCTCAAGGCGATTAAGTATCCTCATACTATAACCAAAAGATGTCAGGTATTAATAGAGGGGCATGCGATATATTACAGTGGACTCCATTGCTATCATGAGATGGGATGCATCTGTACCAAGTATTTTCAGTGTTTCAGAAAATTTTGTGAATTCTTTTTTATTGTTTAAGCAGTTCCCTCCTCTCAGGAGGATGTTGCTGTCACGATCCATTGCACACCAGTCAAACTTGTCCTTTTCTATGTCTATTCCAACATATACCTTCATTTCATCACCACTCAGGTTGACTTCCAATCTCCTGGATCTACCGCAGACTTGTTTATCATTCGAAGATCGATATTACTAAAACATCCTATCCTGGTAATGGATGTAGGAAGTAAGACGGTTGCTCTGAAAAGAGGATCTACCCTCAAGATACTGAGCGCGTTTCCTTGGCCAGATATGGAACCATAGAATCATATCTGGTTAAAAAGAATATAAAAGATACTGATTTAATAGAGAAAAATATAAATACAATATTCAGCATAAAGTCTTTCATGTTTAGAAAACAGTTAATTCTGTTAGTGACAGTAGGAATAGTTTTGGCTTTCAGCGGATTGATTGTGCCTGCAGCAGCCTCCGGCGCTGGTTATTTGACCCCTGAAATTTCTGCAGAACATGGAGTGCCAATGTTTATAATTGGCCCTGACAAAACAGGAGGAGGATCTTCTTCTGCCCCGACTACATATCCCGCCTATACCCCGATCCAGATATGGGATGCATACCAGTACACAGCCAATGGAACATATAACACTAATTACGGAAGCGGAGAGACTATTGCAATAATAGATGCATATGGCAGCCCTAGCATTTCCAGTGACGTAAAAACTTTTGACAGTACATTTGGGCTTCCTCCAATAAACCTTCAAATAGTCCAGCCTTTCGGCAAGGTATCCAAGAATGCCGGATGGGCTCTTGAAACCTCTCTAGATGTTGAATGGGCACATGCGATGGCACCAGCTGCCAAGATAGTGCTTATTGAGACTCCCAGCGCATCCAATACATACCTGATTAATGATGCTGTAAATTATGCATATAACACAACCCATGCAAACATTATTTCAATGTCATGGGGAGAGGCTCAAAGCGACCTCACAGCTGCTGAGCTGTCGCAATATTCTTCAATATTCGCTTATGTTGCATCCCATGGTACAATTCTTGTTGCAGCTTCCGGGGACAATGGAGCAAGCGATGGAACAAGCAGCATCACTGTGAACTATCCTTCTACCGACCCGTCTGTTATTTCCGCTGGAGGAACCTCACTGGTTCTGAATAATCCAACCTCTACAGGCGCAACCTACGGACATGAATACGCATGGAATAGTTCTGGTGGAGGCATTAGCAACTATTTCCCTGAACCCTCTTATCAGTCGAGCGCGGGCATAACTGTCTCAGGAAGAGCAACCCCGGATGTATCCTATGATGCAAACCCAAATACCGGAGAATGGGTATATGACACCACAACATATGATGGTTCATCTGGCTGGATTCAGGTTGGCGGAACAAGCGCGTCTGCCCCACAGTGGTCTGCAATATTCGCTGATATCCAGTCAATTGACGGATTCACTGCCTTGAACGGGGCCAACGTACACCAGGTTCTATACTCGATGTATTCCTCAAGTTCTGATTACTCTGCAGCCTTCCATGACGTAACTGTAGGCTACAATGGCTATTATTACGCCGGAGTCGGATACGATGAGGTTACTGGAATTGGAAGCCCCATCGTTTATGAGATTATTTCTCTTACACCCTCTGTATGAGGGTGTTATTTAAATTATAATGTTTTTTCCGACATTAGGACATAAGTAGCTAGTCCTCGTCTTTTTTGATGATCAGTATTACCTTCTTCCCCAGGAATTCCTTGGGGCAGTCTATCTTGTCACTGTTACCAAACCTTGTAAAAGTGCGGATGAAATATCCCTCAATATTCTCCACCTCGAGTCCTGTTGCATA
>JAVRLO010000010.1:0-17658 GCA_031961395.1 Thermoplasmatales archaeon I-plasma
AATTGATTCCCAAAGACTTTTTCTAACATCGGATGTGCTCAAGGAAGATAATTTCATTATTAATTCCTATGAGGTTCTGGAACAAGATAGCACAGTTTCCGGAATTAAAAAAAAGATTGCAGGTTATGATATAGGAAAAATAATCTTAAGATTCAATATCTCTGATAATCTCTATTATTCTGCAAAAAAAATAATTGAGGATGGCATAAAAGGTAATGGGACAGGTTACCTATTCAAGCATGAAGATTTTTATTATCTTGCCAAAAAAATAACCAAGGATTAGAAATTGAATGTTAATAATATTTAAATGATTTAATTACTATCATAATTAATAATAAATTTAAAATAAATTTTTATTTGTTTTGCTAGTATCATTAAATTTTATTTACATAGTATCAATAGAAAATATGTAAGGGGGGTAAGGGGGTTGAAAAAACTAAATCCTAGATAATATTTATCATTATGAAACCTAGAGATATACCACCAAAGGAATTAATTGAAAAATTAAAAGAAGAACACAGAGAACTGCCATCTTTGATTGACGATACAATTTTAACCTACCAACTTGGAAATTTAAGTGGAGCCTTTCCTATACTTGCAGAGATAAGGGATTTATTATCTCAGCATACAATAGATGAAGAATCTATAATTCTTAAAATAATACTTGACAAGTTAGGCAAAGAAGAATCAGAAAAGTATGTAGAAGTGATGAGAGAACACGTATCAATTATGAAAAATGTAGATGATGCGGTGGAATCTACTTATACTGGATGGACAGAAACAGTCGCCCTCTTAGAAAATTTAAAGAAAATTACAGCAGAACATCATAGAAAAGAAGAAGAAATAGTGTTCCCGGAGGTTTTGAAGTTACTCTGATATATCGTCTTCTTCGATATATTTTTTTATTATTTTATTCTCTGCCAACCTGAGAATCCTGAGGATTGTTGATTTGCTTACTCCAATTTTCATTGAAAGATCTTCAAGTGTATTTTTCCTTGGTTGTTCAAAATAGCCATATTCCATTGCAAATTTCAAAATCATTCTTTCTCTATCTGATAAAACTGAATCTTTGGAATCCAAGGCTCCTACTCTTATTATTAAGTAATCTAATTTATTCTCGTCAAGGAATAATCTAACTGCATCAGCAGACCCATTCATTGTTAAAATATTAACAATAAGCCCCTCATTGTTGAGAACAAAAGGCGGGACAATAAATACTGACATATTAAATCGTGAAAGAAGCTTAGTTGCGATATCTGGTAGGTCCTGGATTATTAAAACAGTGTAAGTTTTCATTGTACTATCAATGTTTAAGATCTCAAAATATCTAATTCCATATTTCTTTTTCAAAGCGTTTTTTTCTTCCATAATTTTTTCGATATCACCTATGAAATCGCTTTTTTTCAAAACTGCCCTGTAGACTATTTTACTGTCATCATAAAATATTATGTCATCAATAAATAATTCCTTGTTTCTTCCACTTATAAAATTTAAAAATGACTCAGTAACATCGGGTCTTATATTTATTTTGATTTGTATTACCATCGTGAGTTAATACTTTAAAAAGATAAATTTATAGCTTATATGCGTATTCTTTAAGAAAAACACGTCATATTAATTGGTGAAGCAATATGTATAATTACGTCTTCATTCTAACACGATACACTTTTATATTGCTTTACCATTTTGAAAAGCATCTTGAGGTGAATATATTGCCTAATGGTCTTATGGGCGGAAAACAAATACGAATAAAAAGGGATAAACTTAGATGGTCAGATAGGGATTATAAGAGAAGAGTATTAAGGTTAAAGGAGAAGAGCGATCCATTGGAGGGGGCTCCTCAGGCTAGAGGAATAGTTATAGAAAAAGTTGGAATTGAAGCTAAACAGCCTAACTCTGCCATCAGGAAATGCGTTAAAATACAATTAATAAAAAATGGAAGACAGCTCACGGCATTTGCTCCGGGAGACGGGGCTATTAACTTTATTGATGAACACGATGAAGTTGTCGTAGAGGGTATCGGCGGAAGAATGGGTAGGTCTAAAGGCGATATACCAGGTGTAAGATACAAAGTTATTAAGGTAAATAATGTATCCTTGAAAGAACTAGTTAGGGGAAGGAAGGAGAAACCAGTTAGGTGATAAAATGGCAGGTATTCTTATATTTGAAAAATGGGGCACAGATGGTATAGCTGTTCAGGATCAGGGACTAGTGAAATATATTTCACTTAGGCCAACAGCTACTCTTCACAGCGGTGGAAGACACGCTAACAAGTTTATGGGAAAAGCCAATATGAATATAGTGGAGAGATTAATCAATAATCTTATGAGAACAGTTAGGTGGACAGGAAAGAAACAGAGTGCGTATAGGACTGTAAAGATGGCCTTTGAGGAAATAGAAAAGAAAACAAAGGAAAATCCTATCCAGGTACTTGTAAACGCCGTTCAGAATGCAGGTCCGAGGGAAGAAATTACAAGATTAAAATATGGCGGTATTGCTGTACCAAAGTCAGTTGATACAAGTTCATCAAGAAGATTGGATCTTGCAATTAGAAATATTTCATTTGGTGCAAGGGATACAGCAAAGAAAACAAAGAAAAACCTTTATCAGGCCTTAGCAGATGAAATTATTGCTGCTGCAAAGAACGATCCAAATTCATATTCGATAAAGGAAAAGGAAGATACAGAAAGACAGGCAGCCTCAGCAAGGTGATTTAGATGGGAAGGAAGGAAGACAACATTCAAAAAGCATCAGAAATTATGAAAGATATTAACAGAATAAGAAACATAGGAATTGCAGCTCATATTGATCACGGAAAGACAACACTATCAGATAACCTGATAGCGGGTGCAGGTATGATGAGTGATGAACTAGCTGGAAAACAACTAGTCCTGGACTATGATGAGCAAGAACAGGCAAGAGGGATAACAATAAACGCGGCTGCGGCTTCAATGGTTCATGAAGTGGACGGAGTAAATTATCTTGTAAATCTTATAGATACGCCAGGTCACGTCGATTTTGGTGGGGATGTTACAAGGGCCATGAGAGCAGTGGACGGAGCTGTTATTGTTGTAGATTCAGTTGAAGGCCCAATGCCGCAGACTGAAACTGTGGTAAGGCAGGCTCTAAAGGAAAAAGTTAAACCAATACTCTTTATAAATAAGGTAGATAGGCTTATCAATGAACTGAAATTGGGCCCTGAAGACATGATGAAAAGATTCATAAAGATAATAACAGATGTTAATAAACTTATAAAAAGATACGCTCCAGAAGAGTTTAAGGATTCTTGGCAGGTTAAAGTCGAGACAGGTACAGTAGTATTTGGTTCAGCATTTAACAACTGGGCGTTATCAACTAAGTACACGCCGAAATCAAATATAGGCTTTAAGGAAGTTTTCCAATATTTACAGGCCGGAGATCAAAAAACACTTGCAAAAAAAAGTCCTCTTCACAAAGTCTTGCTTGATGCAGTTGTTCATCATCTGCCCTCTCCATTAGAAGCACAAAAGTACAGGGTGCCTCAGATATGGAAAGGCGATATAAATTCAGAAGCTGGAAAGGCCATGATTAATTGCGATCCTAATGGTCCAGTAATGATGATGGTAACAAAGATTATAGTGGATGAACACGCAGGTGAAGTATCTATAGGAAGGCTATTTAGCGGAAAAATCACAAAAGGGTCAGAGTTATACATTTCAGGACAAGGTGACAAAAAATATAAAGTTCAGCAACTCGCTATGATGGTTGGTCCTGATAGGATTCCGATTGATGAAATATACGCCGGTAATATACCTGCCATTGTTGGATTAAAGGATGCAGTTGCAGGATCAAGTGTATCCAACATAAAGGATATCGAGCCTTTTGAACCTATGGTTCATTATTCTGAACCTGTAGTAACTGTTGCACTGGAGGCAAAATATACAAAAGATTTGCCTAGATTAATAGAAGTGCTCAGGACTATAGCAAAGGCTGATCCGAGTATTCAGGTTGAAATAAATCAGGAAACAGGAGAGCATCTAATGTCAGGAATGGGGGAGCTTCATCTTGAGGTTACCCTATATAGAATTAGAAATGATTACAAGGTAGAAGTAGATACATCAGATCCAATAGTAGTTTATAGAGAAACAGTGCAGGGGAAAGGCGGTCCATTTGAAGGGAAATCTCCAAATAAACACAATAGATTTTATATAGAGGTAGAGCCCCTGAATAAAGAAATAATAGATGCCATTATGAAAGGAGATCTGCCCCAGACAGACAGGATTAAAGATAAGAAGACAGTTATCAATGTTTTACAGGAGTTAGGTTTAGACAGGGAAGAGGCTAAAGGTATCGAAGCAATTCACGGCCCTAACATATTACTGGATGTAACAAAAGGTGTTCAGTATCTGAATGAAACAATGGAGCTTGTAAAAGAAGCATTCATCGAAGCAATGGATAAAGGACCTCTAGCCAATGAAAAGGTTTATGGTGTCAAGGTAAGACTAGTGGATGCTAAACTTCACGAAGATAGTATTCACAGAGGGCCTGCACAAGTTATCCCTGCAGTAAGAAACGCAATATATGGTGCAATGTGTCAAGCTGGAAGAATACTGCTCGAACCGATCCAAAAGGTATTCGTTGATACCCCGCTTGAGGAATCTGGTTCTGTTACCAGAGAATTCCAGCAAAGAAGAGGAATAATTGTTGAAATGGAACAGGAAGGCGAGCAATCAAAAATAGTTGCCATGGTGCCGGTCCCTGAAATGTTTGGTTTTGCATCCGCGATCAGAGGAGTAACCGGTGGGAGAGTATTGTGGAGTACTGAAAACTCTGGATTCCAGGTTGTTCCAAAAGATATTCAAGCTGAAGTCGTAAGCAAAATAAGAGAGAGGAAGGGCCTAAAACCTGAGCCATATGACGAGAATTATTATGCTAATCTGTGAGGGAAACGATAAAGATATATATAGAAATAAAATAGACCAGAGCTCATGTATGATATGGAGGTAAATTAAGATGGCAGCGCAAAAACCACATCTAAATTTGGTAACGATAGGACATGTTGACCATGGGAAATCAACAACAGTAGGTCGAATACTGTTCGAGCATGGTGAAATACCTGCTCACATTATTGAAGAATATAAGAAGGAAGCTGAAGAAAAGGGAAAGGCAACATTCGAGTTCGCCTGGGTTATGGATAGATTGAAGGAGGAAAGGGAGAGAGGAGTTACTATTGATGTTGCTCATAGGAAATTTGAGACTGATAAGTACTACTTCACCCTTATAGATGCTCCCGGGCACAGGGACTTTGTAAAAAATATGATAACTGGTACAAGTCAAGCTGATGCCGCTATTCTGGTAGTATCCGCCAGAGAAGGAGAAGGTGTTATGGCCCAGACAAGAGAACATGTATTCCTTGCAAGAACTCTTGGAGTAAACCAGATGATAGTTGCTATTAACAAAATGGATGCAACACAGCCTCCTTATTCCCAAAAGAGATTTGAGGAGGTGAAGAAACAGGTTGAGCAACTTCTCGGTTCTGTCGGGTACAAGAATGTTCAAATTATTCCTATTTCTGGCTATAAGGGCGACAACATAATGAAAAAGAGCCCCAACATGCCGTGGTGGACTGGTCCAACTCTTCTCGAGCTACTAAATTCACTGCAGGTACCACCTAAACCAACAGACAAACCCCTGAGACTACCTGTGCAGGATGTTTACTCTATCACAGGTATAGGAACAGTGCCTGTTGGGAGAGTAGAGACAGGGGTGCTCAAGGTTGGGGACAATATAATATTTGAACCATCTCACAAGACAGGAGAAGTAAAATCAATTGAAATGCATCACGAACAAATGCCTCAGGCTGAGCCAGGCGATAACGTAGGATTTAACGTCAGAGGAATCGCAAAGACTGATATCAGAAGGGGTGACGTAGCTGGTCACGTGACAAACCCTCCTACAGTTGTTTCAAGCTTCACAGGTCAAATTGTTGTTCTAAATCATCCTTCCGTTATAGCTCCTGGATATACACCGGTATTCCATGCGCACACTGCTCAGGTAGCATGCACAATAAGTGAAATAATCAAAACAATTGATCCAAGAATGGGTTCTACAAAAGAGGATCACCCTGCCCATATACAGACAGGTGATGCTGCAATAGTCAAGATAGTTCCATCCAAGCCAATGGTTATCGAAAAATTATCTGAATTTCCACCTATGGCAAGATTTGCAGTTAGAGATATGGGTCAAACAGTTGCAGCAGGGCAATGTATAGATCTGGAAAAGAAGACACAGTGACGTGATTAAAATGGCCTCCTATAGAATGAAAATATCGCTTTCAGGAACGGATTCAAAGAAGGTAGACAGTGTTTGTCATGAGATCAAGGATCTTGCAACGAGAACGGGTGTTGAGATGAGGGGTCCAATACCTCTAACTACTAAGAGGCTCGTAGTTCCGGTAAGAAAGGCACCAAATGGAGCTGGAACAGCAACCTGGGACAGATGGGAAATGAGAGTTCACAGGAGGCTAATATATATAGATGCAGATGAAAGAACAATAAGACAAGTAATGAGGATTCAGCTCCCAGACGGGATAAACATTGAAGTTAAGCTGCAGAGCTAATTAATTTATTTTTTTATTCTCTCTGTATATTGCGAATACCATTGATACCGTTATAATTATTCCTCCTATAATCATTGAATATGTTATAGGATATCTGAACATGAATGTAGAAATTAGTACAGCAAATATTGGTTCAGTTATGAGAATTAAAGCAGAGATGTAGGAATTTGTATTTTTTACTGCCACGCTCATTATCCATATAGCTAGTGCTGAACCAAGAATTGCGTTAAAGAGCACTGAAAACAAGACGTATCCGTTAGCCAGTTTAGAGACCTCAAGCACTGATTGTGGGTGGAAGATAAGACTCAGGACTCCTACAGCCAGAAGTTCAAAAAGAGTGAAAACCATAGCATCTCCATCTTTTAGCCATTTTTCAGTGAATATTAGCTGCCCAGCATAAGCAAAAGCGCAGACTAAGGTTAATAAATTACCAATTGTCTCGCCTGACGTGGAGTTTACTGTCATTAACGCCATCCCTGCAAAGGCTATGAGAGCTAGAAGTATCTTAACATAATCCCTCTTTGTTTTCAGGATGAAAATTGATAATACAGGGGTCAGAACTACATACAATCCTGTTATTAGCCCGGACATTGAAGGGGATGTATAATTCAATCCTATGGTTTGGGTTGCGTAACCTATGAAAAGAGGTATGCCAACAAGAAAGCCAAAAAATGCATCTTTCTTCCTTATTTTTCTAATAGTAAAAGGCAAAAGAAAAACAGATGCAATTAAAAACCTGAATACCAGAAATGAAAGAGGATCTATATAATTTAATGTATTTTTGATAATTGGAAATGTAGATCCCCATATAGCTGCAATAAATATAAGTCCGCCGTAAGCAATCTTTTTATCCATTCTCGTACCGAATAGCAACTGTAAAAAAATCTTTTCTGCTGTTATAATGAGTAATTTTTTATTCTAAATTGTCTTTCAGCTTAAATGCAACTTAAAACATTGATAATAATACTCATAGTCTTGGTTATAGCCGTACCAACGGCTGCATACTCCACCAGCGTGTATCTGGAGCCAAAAGAGAAAATAATCAAGGATGGTTCCCAGGTATCTCTATGGTATTATGGATATATCTTAGTAGATAACACACCCTTAATATTTGATACAAACATGGCAAGTGTAGCTAATAATAATGTAACATATCAAAAGGCACCTGACTTCAAGTATCATCCCCCATTCACTCCCCTTAATGACACAGTCGGTTCAGGGCAAATGATTAAAGGGTTTGACAATGGATTGATTGGTATGGCCCAGGGACAAACAGGTATTATTGTTATTCCTCCCTCGCTTGGCTACGGATTGCAAAACGAGACTCTTATTCACAGGGAAAACACATCAGGTAACGTACCCGTCTATCAAAAGTTTACACTGTCCCAATTTCAGAGCTTATTTAATACAACTCCTGGAAATGGAGAAGTGTTAAAGAGCCCTGTATATGGATGGGATATAACCGTTTTAAGTTACAGCGGAAATTATGTATACATAGAGAATGATCCATCTGTGAATAATGAATACTTTCCAATAGCTAATGTCACAGGGCTTGGAATAGTCGTAAGCAACATAACAGGGTCAGGTGCTTCGAGTACTATAAACTATTATACAAGCGTTACCAATGGCACCATGCTTCCAGATGGAGCATATATAAGCGCTGTTGGACCAGGATACTATTACCTAAATTACAACTCATACCTCGCTGGGAAAACACTGTATTTCTACGTTCAAATAATATCAGTAAAATAAAAAAAATAAAAAATTATTTTAGAACAAATTTATATCCATATTGAATTATTCCACTTTTCCCTTCCGATCTGACTTTCCGCAGAGTACTCCTTACCGGTGTTCCTATTTTTACATCTTCAGGATTGCAATCAACAATCTGACCAGTTATAAGTGGGCCTTCCTTTGTTTTAATGATCGCTATGATGTAAGGTACCTGCATCTTGAATTGTTCAAGACCATCGTGCACGACCGTGTAAGAATAAACCTCACCCTCACCTGAGAGCTCAACTTCTTTCATCTTGTTGACGCTCTCTCTTCTACATGTAGGGCATATGTCCCTTGGAGGGAAATAAAGATTTCCGCAGTTTTCACATTTAGTTCCCACAAGTCTATACCTGTGTTTAGACTCTCTCCAGAATCTTGGTACTTCACTCATCTATTCCACCCCCAGAATAGTGGTTACGGAAGTAGTTCCTAGTCCACCCATGTTATGTATCATTATATTTCTCGGATCCTTGATTTGTCGCTCTCCTGCCTTTCCCCTTAGCTGAATTGTTGCCTCTACAGCCTGATATAAACCTGCTGCTCCTAGTGGATTCCCGTGTGCTTTTAAACCGCCAGAAACATTGAGAGGATTGGAAGAATTGAAGTAAAAATCGTTATTTTCTGCCATCTTTCTAGCGTCTTTTCCAAATATTTCTTCGAGCTGTATTAATGAGGAAATGCTGTATGAATCATGTATTTCAAAACCATCAATACTCCCGAGTGATAATGAGGCCTGATTTAAAGCATCCTTTACACTCTTATTAACAGCTCTAAAGGAATTGATTTTCTTTCTGTCATGAAGGGATAGGAAGTCGTTAGCTATAGAACTTGCCTTAATCTTGATAGGGTTAGTCGATTCCTTTATCTTATTCTTATCTGCGGTAATAACAACAGCCGATGCACCATCACTGAGAGGTGCTGTATCATAAACAGTTAGAGGGTCTGCTACAAGACTTGCTTTGATAACATCATCAATTTTTATAACATTTCTAAAGTGAGACGAGGGGTTCATAGAAGCGTGCTTATGTGAAATGACCGGGAACACAGCGTAATGCTCTCTTTTAATGCCTTCCTCATATTCGTGTCTCTTAGCTATCATTGCAGCAACCGAGGCTTCAGTTACACCGAAAAAGGTTTCCCATTCAGCATCCAGTGATCCACCCACAATTTCATTTGCAACTTCTGTTGGGACGTCTGTCATTTTTTCCACCCCTCCTACAACTACAGTATCATAATGCCCTGATTTTACTGCTAAGAATGCCTGATTTAATGCTGCTCCGCCGCTTGCTGACCCTGCCTCAATTCTTATAGCAGGAATACCAAGCTCACTTATACCTGAGTAATCTGAAATTAATGCAGCTATATGCTCTTGATCTATGAACTGACCTCCGCTTGTATTAGCTCCATAAAGAGCATCAATATCCTCAGCTTTGATTCCGGCATCTACGAGTGCTTTAAGACCTGCCTCAGACGCCAGTTCCCTCAAACTTTGATCCCATAATTCTCCATATTTTGTAGAACCTACTCCAATGATGTAGACATCCCTCATTATCATTCACCCCTCATAATTATTTTTCCTCTGAACTTAACATAATTAGCATAATCTATCCATATAGGTTTATTCACCTGCTCCATAACACCCGGGGCCCTATCTCTCTTAAATGATTTTATTGAATCGTTTACCGTTATGTCAAACGCATCTGATCCAGCACCGCTACCAAACGCAACAGCCAGTATACGATCACCTGGTGATGCTTTATCAAGTATAGCTGATAAACCTATTATCATAGAACTTGAGTATGTGTTGCCAATGTAAGGAGTTAAGAGACCATCTTTTACTTGCTCATCCTTGAATCCAAGCGTTTTAGCTGCTCTTGTTGGGAATTTACCATTAGGCTGATGGAAAACAGCATAATCATAGTCTTCTGGTTTAGTATTCTGCATCTCCATCATGCGCTTGGCAGCTGTTAGAACATGTTTAAAATAGGCCGGTTCACCTGTAAATCTGCCTCCATGACTGGGATACTTTTCGCCTTCCCTCCTCCAAAAATCTGGAGTATCTGTTGTAAAAGAATAGGTTTTGTTAATATCTGCAATGCCTTTCTTTCCTATTATAAAAGCTGTTCCTCCTGCTGATGCGGAATATTCCAGTGCGTCTCCTGGAGCTCCCTGAGATGTGTCAGCACCTATTGCAATACCATTATCAATCATTCCACTGTCCACAAGCCCCATGACATTTTGCATTGCTGCTGTTCCTGCTTTGCAAGCAAACTCATAATCTGCTGAGTGTATATCGTATGGTAACCCAAGAGCTTCTACAAGAATGGAAGCTGTAGGCTTTACTGCATATGGATGACTCTCAGACCCAACGAATATAGCACCAATCGTATTTTTATTCACATCTGTTCTACGGAGAGCATTTTTACCAGCTTCCGCTGATATTGTAAGTACATCTTCGTCTGGTCCTGGTACTGATTTGCTATAAATCATCAGACCTCCTTTTATGTTATCAGGATCTTCACCCCAAATCCGGGCGATCTCCTCTGCCTTTATCCTGTATCTGGGCACATAAGACCCGTATGATACTATTGAACTCATTTTAATCGAAGGACCCAACGATAGATTGTATTTAGCTTTTGCTGATGTCAAAGTTGAGCAATTGTCTATTATAGGTAAAGGGACACAATTCTTACAAGTGAATTTGGAAGTGCTCTTGGGAATAATGTGCTCTTAATTTGTATGAAACCAGTCTTATTTAAAGATTCTTCTATGATTGTCTTCTCTTCATCTGAGATTTTCACAGACAATGCGCCTGCTATCTCACTTGTTTGCCTGACATTTTTAAAGCCTGGTATAGGAAGAACATCAAGCTCTGCCTCATAGGCCAGTACTAATTGAGTGACGGATACATTTTTCTTTTTAGCAATCATTTTGAGAGTTGAAATAAGAGGTTCAAACCTCTTGATATTTTTATCTGAGAAAAGATAATTTGCCTTTCTTATGAATCCATTTGGTTTATTGCCTTCACTGTATTTTCCTGAAAGGAATCCTTGGCCTAATGGGCTCCAGGCTATCAATTTAATTTCATTATCTTTCATGTATGTCAACAGGTCTTTTGGGGGTCTTTCTATTAAATTAAATTTTACTTGGTTGCTTTCTATTCTAAAATCTTTTAAATAACTGGAACATTTCTTTAGCATTTCAAGGCTGAAGTTGGAAACTCCGATATGTTTGATCAATCCTTCACTGGAAAGCTTTTCCATTGAGCGAAACAATTCCCTTAGATCTGTGTAATAAGAGGGTTCCCAGTGAATCTGATAAAGATCTACATAATCTGTCTGCAGTCTTCTTAAACTATCGTTCAAATGTTTAAAAATTCCTCTCTTTGTTGCATTATAACCAGCTATTTTAGTAGCAACAATTATCTTACTTCTATCAACAAATTTTAGAGACTCTCCTAATAGTGTTTCTGATTTTCCCCCTCCATATACTTCTGCGGTGTCCACGAAATTCACACCGTTTTTCAAGGCAAATAGGAGTGCGTCAATGGCACTCTTTTCATCATAATCTTTTCCCCATCCCTTCAAGCCCATCTGCCAGGTTCCTATTCCTATTTTAGTTACATTGTTTGATATAAATAGATCATTCATTGTATAGCTCAATTGTTCTCTCTATTTATAGTATAGGAAGAACGAGGCAAAAGAAAATATATACTTTTTAATTATTGATATTAATGAAATTTTATAAAGAATTCACTATCCACGATCAACCATACGATGCTTATCAAAAGTTAAAGGAAAGTCTTGATGATACAACTATCTGGAAAGGGCACATCTCTATCAAGAATTTAGAAGATAATGTACGTGAATCTGTGTTAGCCTTTAGAAACAAAAAACAAATAGAAATTATTGATTATAACAATGAAGATAGATCCATCATTATAAAATACGGTAAAGGGCCATTAAATGGTTATCAAATATTTCAGGTTCAGGATGAAAAAATAGTGATTCTAGGTAAGTTAAGAATGAAAGGATTATGGTTTTTATTCACTTCAATGGCTCTAAATCACATTCTTAAAGGAGAAATAAACGCGTTAAATAGGTTGTTCCCTGAAAATAAAAAGGATTAAATAAAGTTTGATAATAACGCCGTTAAGCCCCGATAGTGTAGTGGCCTATCATACGAGCCTGTCGAGCTCGTGACACGGGTTCAAATCCCGTTCGGGGCGTGAGAAATATAGCAGAGCTTTCTAGATTTGGACGTAAATGGTTTCATTTAAAAAATCAAAATATTTTTTAAGACTAGTCATAGTATCTTTAAATTCCGCTTTCACCGAAAGCTCGGCTTTTTAAATTTTTAATTCACATCGCCATTTTGGTCGCTTCGTTAAGAATGTTGCGCAGGATATTAAATCAGAAAATAAATCTCTATATCATTTTATTCATCTCAGTTGTTACTATTAGGCAGAGAAGAAAAGCAGTTATAATATATTGCAACCTATGAGGTCATATATTTGTGCAACCATATTCCCAACCTCATACTTACATAGATATTCAAGGGATTAAAAGAACTTTTTTCAATATCTCTCAAAAGTAATTCCTCACCTTTTTATTTACAATAATATTTTTTTGTTAAGAAAATAATAACTATTTTTCGTAGTTGGTGATACGCCAAAACCTAAATACACTTGAAATATCAGTAATAATTAAATAATCCTTTAAAGCATTATAATACACTGATTATTGAGTAAACGGTTGCTTCTATCCAAAAAGAAAGGAAAATATTATTATAGAAGGGCTAAATAACGAAACGTGCCACCATCATATTACACCGGGCTAAAAAAAAGACTAAAAGAATGCGAGCAAAATACAGATAACTACAGGCAAAAGATACAGGATATGGAAAATGAGATAAAAACACTGAAAGAACAAAATATGAGGTTCAGTGCTGACGTTGAAAATTTCAAGAAGATGACCGAGGAGCAAATGAGGATGAATCAAAAATATGCAGCCGAGAATATCATAGTTAAGCTGTTTCCAGTGCTAGACAGCCTGGAAAACTCAACTGATGCCTCTAATAAAATAATTCTGAAACAGATGATGGATATTCTTGGGAAGGAAGGGTTGAGTGAGATAGCAGACGTTGATTCATTATTCGATCCATCGAAGCATGAGGTAATAGGAGTGGAAGATGGTGGAGACGAAAATAAGATAAAAACAATGGTAAGAAAGGGATATTATTTTAATGGGAAATTGATAAGACCAGAAATGGTTATAATATATAAGGGGTGAAAAGATATGGAAAAGATAATAGGAATCGATCTAGGGACGAGTAATTCTCAGGCAGCTGTTATGATTGCGGGGAAGCCAGTTGTAATTCCGAGCTCTGAGGGTACAACAATAGGTGGAAAGGCTTTTCCTAGCTATGTTGCGTTCACGAAGGATGGACAACTTCTTGTTGGAGAACCAGCCAGAAGACAAGCTCTAACAAATCCGGAAGGCACAGTATATGCTTTCAAGAGAAGGATGGGGGAAGATTTCAAGTATAAAATTTACGGGAAAGAGTATACCCCGCAACAGCTGTCAGCATTCTTACTACAAAAGATAAAGAGTGATGCAGAAAAGTATTTAGGTGAAAAGGTAACAAAAGCAGTAATAACTGTACCGGCCTATTTCAATGATAATCAAAGGCAGGCAACTAAGGATGCAGGGGCAATAGCTGGTCTTGATGTTGTTAGAATTATTAACGAGCCTACTGCTGCCGCTTTAGCTTACGGTCTTGACAAGAGCGAAGGTGAGCACAGGATTATGGTTTATGACCTGGGGGGAGGCACTCTGGATGTTACAATAATGGAATTTAGTAATGGAGTTTACGAGGTAATGTCAACATCTGGAGACACAAAACTAGGCGGTACAGATATGGATGAAGCTCTTATTAATTACATTTCGGAAAAGTTCCAGAGGGAAAACGGAATTGATTTAAGGAAAGACAAAAATGCTTACATCAGACTTAAGGATGCTGCAGAAAGAGCTAAAATAGAACTCTCCACTACATTATCTACTGAAATAAATTTACCATACATCACAGCGGGTGCAGACGGACCAAAGCATCTGCAGATGACTATTACCAGGGCAGATCTAGAGAATCTCGTTAAACCTATAGTAGAAAGATCAAGAAAACCAATTGATGATGCATTAAAGGGAGCTAATTTAAGTGCAAATGATATAAGCAAAGTAATTCTCGTCGGAGGACCCACAAGAATGCCAATAGTGCAGAAGTTTATAGAAGATTATATGGGGAAGAAGGTGGAGAGGGGTGTTGATCCGATGGAGTGTGTGGCCATAGGGGCTTCAATTCAAGGAGCAGTACTGGCTGGCGAAGTAAAAGGCATTGTATTATTGGATGTAACCCCCTTGACCTTGAGCATAGAAACACTGGGAGGCGTTGCAACTCCATTGATAGCAGCTAATACAACAATCCCTACAAAGAAATCTCAGATTTTTACAACAGCCGCAGATAACCAAACAAGCGTAGAGATACACATAGTCCAGGGTGAAAGGCCATTAGCCAAGGACAACGTATCACTAGGAAGGTTCATGCTTGACGGAATACCTCCTGCACCGAGAGGAATTCCGCAGATAGAAGTAACATTTGATATTGATTCAAACGGAATACTCAATGTAACAGCAAAGGATAAAGCAACCGGAAAGCAAAAAGGGATCACAATAACCTCCAGCCATAAGTTGAGTAAGGAAGAAATAGAGAGAATGAAAGAAGAAGCTAAGAAGTTTGAAGAAGAAGACAAAAAGAGAAAGGAAGAAATAGAAACTATAAACAACGCAGAATCACTCGCATATACAGCCGAAAAGACTATTTCTGATTACGGAGAAAAAATCCCGCAAGACCTCAAAGATAGCCTGAACTCCAAAATTAAGGATCTAAAGGACGCAATTGAAAAGAAGAATATAGATGAAATAAAGAATAAGGTTGAAATCCTAAATAAGGAGATCCAGAAGATTGGAGAGATAATGTATAGCAGTTCAGGAAATACGGGAAATACTGCCGGTGAACAAACGCAGAATCCGCCTAATGAAAATGAAATTCACGAAGATAAAGACGATAAAGCGCAATGAGATAAGGGTGCCGAATGGGAAAAGATTATTACCAGATACTCGGAGTAAGCAGAAACGCGAGTAAGGATGAGATAAAAAAAGCTTACAGAGAACTTGCAAAAAAATATCATCCTGACCTAAACCCTGATAACAGAAAGGAAGCAGAAGAAAAATTCAAAGAAATTAGCGAAGCATATGAAGTATTGATGGACGACGCAAAAAGACAGAGATATGACCAATTTGGAGAGGAAGGGGTAAATTTCTCTGGAGGTTTTGACTGGAATCAATTCCATCATTATCAGGATATTGAGGATATATTCGGAAATATATTCTCTCAGTTCGGATTCGGAAGGCAGCCAGGGCCACCTAGAGGGGAAGATTCATACGTTGAAATACCAATAGACATAAGAAGAATAGCCAGGAATGAAAAAATAAATGTTGTATACCAGAGAGATGTAAAGTGCGAAGCGTGCGACGGTACGGGCTCTTCAACTAAAAGGCAAAAAACTTGTCCAAGATGCAGAGGAAGAGGGTATATAGAAAGATCATCCAATCAGGGATTTATTATGTTCAGAACGACAGAGGTATGTCCCGTCTGTCATGGGTCAGGGCGTATTCCCGAGGAGGTATGTAAAGTATGTTCAGGAACAGGATACGTGAGAAAAAAGGACAGCGTGGAGTTTTCCATACCGAATGGAGTCAATGAAAATGAAATATATGTGATGCGAGGAAGAGGTAATTACAGGCCCACAGGTTCCGGTGATCTCAGAGTTAGGTTCAGAATTGATTATCAAGAATTTACCAGAGACGGGGATGATCTTATAAAAAATGTAAATGTAGATTTTATAGATGCTATAATTGGCGGGAATATTAAGGTTAACTTACTCCTTGGAGAAAAAGAAATCACTATTCCACCTGGCACACAACCGGGAGATTCCATTGTCATAAAATCGGAAGGGATACCTAGGCGTAACGGAAGAGGCAAGGGTGATGTTATCTTAAAAATTAATGTATTGCTACCAAAAAAGATATCCAAAAAGCAGAAGGAACTTTTGGAAGAATTCAAAAAAGAAAATGATAAGAGTTTCTTTTCAAAAATCATTCATTCGTGAGAGTCAAACCAGAGAGGGTAAAGTAAATCCTTTTGTTATTTTTTCCTTTATTTTCAGTTTTATATACCGTTAATGTACCTATTTCAGAGGTATTCTTCACGTGAGTTCCTCCATCTGGCTGGATATCAATATCTCCTATCTTTATTACCCTCAGGACATTTAAATCAGGTATCAGTTTTGGATCAACTTTTACAGAACCTTCCATATTTAGAATTTCTTCCCTTTTCATATACATAATAGAAACATTGTGATTTTTAGATATTTCCTCGTTAGCCCTTTTTTCTATACCTTTCACGATGTCAGGATTCCATTCTTGAAAATTGAAGTCTATCCTGGCGTTGTTATCACCTATCTGATTCCCTGTGATTCTTGCCTTAAATTCATTCATTGCTATGGCGGATATTATATGGATAGCAGTGTGAAGTCTCATATGCGCATATCTCCTGTTCCAATCTAGTAACAAAGTAACATTTTCATTTATCTCAGGAAGCAAGTCAACTTTATGCATTATCTCTTCTTTCTTATCAACTTCGAGAACGTGACTTTCTTTTTTTCCTCTTATTAATCCTGTATCACTGGGCTGTCCACCAGAAGCAGCATAAAATATAGTTTTATCTAAAATAACATTACTGTCTCTAGTCTCAATGACTTTTGCTGTTATCTCCTTCAGATAGGAGTCTTCCAGGTAAAGCATTTCTGTTTTCATATTATCAATCTACTGGAATGGAATCAAGAATGAAAATATTGCTACACTCATGAAAAACATTCCAACAAAAATGTTAGTAGAAACAAATAGTTTCATTATTCTTTCTTCTATTTTTACATAGGAAAGCAAATATTGTATAAAGAGGTAAAGAGACATCAATAAGTATATGGCAAAGACAAACAGAGACAATGGAAAACTAAAGTAGCGCATAAAAAAATAGCCAGACAATATTGTTGCTGCGACTGTTAATATAGCAACAGGGAAAAGTACGTTCATCGTTCTTTTTGGAGTCGTGATAACAGGAAGCATTGGTACGGATGCGTTGGAATAATCCTCCTTGTACCTAATGGAGAG
>JAVRLO010000011.1:0-16700 GCA_031961395.1 Thermoplasmatales archaeon I-plasma
GTAGCGATCCAGTAGGACCTGAAGAAGAGTGGAGAAGGATAAAACCTGTAATAGAAGTTGCCCTTGAGAAAGATTTAACTGTTTCAGTCGATACTTACAGGCCATCTGTAGCTTCTTCAGCTCTGGACATGGGAGCTCACATAATAAATGATGTAACGGGAATGGAAAATGAGGAGATGGCTATCCTTTCAAAAAAATATGAATCCGGACTGGTAGTAATGCATAAGAAAGGAACTTTTAAAAACATGCAAGACAATCCATACTATGACAATGTTATATTAGAGATACTTGACTTCTTTTATAGCAGGATCCATATTGCAATGAAATATGGCATTGAAGATAATATAATTCTTGATCCTGGTATTGGTTTTGGAAAAAGGATTGAGGATAATCTGAACATAATAAGATATCTTGAAGAATTCAATATTGGCTATCCACTTCTCATAGGTTTATCAAGAAAAGGATTTATTGGTTCAATTATGAATGAAAAAGTTGAAGAGAGAGGATTTTCAAGTTCAATATTCAATACAATATCGTTAATAAATGGCGCAGATATTATAAGAGTTCACGATGTAGAAGAAAATTTGAAAGTAATTAAAATAATTAATAAATTAAACAATTTTTAAGGGTGCAGTAATGGGACTATAGGAAATACTGAACTCAGAAGATAATGAGCTAATATTATAGTCACGAACAGTATAGATATTGTGTTAACTACCTTTACAAGTGGATTTATTGCTGGGCCAGCCGTGTCTTTTGTTGCATCCCCCACCGTATCTCCCACAACTGCGGCTTTGTGAGCATCTGATCCTTTGCCTCCATAATTTCCCTGCTCAATGTACTTCTTTGCGTTATCCCAAGCTCCGCCTCCCACCGTCATCATTATTGCCAGAGGGAATCCTGAGAGTATAACACCAAGGAGTAATCCACCTAAGGCTAATGGCCCTAGAATAAATCCAACTGCAAGCGGAGTAATCACTGCAATCAATGCTGGTACCATAAGCTGTCTTAATGCTTCTCTGGTAACTATATCTACTGCCTTCCCGTAATCTGGCTTAGACGTACCTTTCAATATTCCCTCGTTGCTCTTGAACTGCTTTCTGACTTCTTCAACTATAGCGTATGCTGCTTTACCGACTGCATTCATAAGATACGAGGTGAAAAAGAACGGAAGAGAGGCACCGATTAATAGACCTGCGACAACAACAGGATTATCTATTTCAATGACTGCGGAAGGGTAAGCGGTTGTTATCACAGTTTTAAATGCTGCAAATAGAGTCAGTGCAGCCAGAGCAGCACTACCAATGGCATAACCTTTAGTTACTGCCTTTGTGGTATTACCGACAGCATCCAGAGGATCTGTCACTTCATTCCTAGTCTTCTCGTCAAATCCTGACATCTCTGCTATGCCACCAGCATTATCAGTTATAGGTCCGTAGGAATCTATTGATATTATCATTCCAGTTGCTGATAACATACTCGCGGCAGCAACTGCTATCCCATACAATCCCAGTTCAGGGTTCTTGCCAAGTGAGAAATATGTTATAGTATAAGATATTATAATGCCAGACACTATGACAATGGCCGGAATAAATACAGCTTGAAGACCATATGCTAGACCAGTTATTATGTTTGTGCCTGATCCAGTATTTGATGCCTGTGCTATCTTTGCGACAGGTTTATACCTCTCAGAAGTATAATATTCCGTTACATAGACCATTATAAACATTATAACTATCCCTATGATAGAATCACCGAATATGGCCATATTTCCCTGCATCAGATATCTATCTGCGAAGTAAAAGCCTATAGCAGATATAATGACAGTTACCATCAAACCTTTGTAAAGCGCTGTCATTATCCTTTGTTTTTCACCTTTCTTAACAAAGAATGATCCTATAATTGTAGCCCATATTGCAATAGCACCTATTACGAGAGGGAAAATTATAGCACTTTTCCAGAAGGATGTCTGAAAATTTGCATTGCTAGCGTATATCAGAGAAGCGAGTAACATTGAAGATAACGCAGTCACAACATATGTTTCAAATAGATCTGCCCCCATTCCTGCACAGTCACCAACGTTATCACCCACATTATCTGCTATTACTGCAGGATTTCTCGGATCATCTTCTGGTATACCAACTTCTACTTTTCCTACAAGATCAGCTCCCACATCTGCTCCTTTTGTAAATATACCCCCGCCTACCCTTGCAAAAAGACTAACAAGCGAGGCTCCGAAAATATATCCTACCATCGCAGATGGGCTATGGAACCACATGTAGAAAACTATTAAACCTAACAAAGCTAGAGAAGCAACACTCATCCCAGTTACAGTTCCGCCTCTAAATGCAAGCTTTAGAGCCGGATTAAGTCCCTTCTTTGCTACTATCGCTGTTCTCACGTTTGCCCTTACAGATATATTCATACCGATTAAGCCTGCAACAGCAGAGCCAACAGCGCCAACCAAAAAGCCTGTTGTCAATTTCCAAGCCATTGAAATTCCTGATGATAGGTAGAAAGCTATGAATATTATTATTGCAAGTATAATAGCAAATATGAATATTGAGGTATATTGCCTCTTCATAAATGCATTCGAGCCTTCTCTAATTGACTTAGAAATTTCTTCAGGCTTTGATTCGGTCACAGGAATTTTTAATAGAAGATAGCTCTGAATTGCTGCAAATAGAATACCAACTATAGCCGTCAGTAAAACGAATATTTCCCAATTCATTAAGTTCAAAGCCATATTTAGGGAATTTGATGACCTTTATAATTTTTATCCTGATTTTATGAATAATCAATAATCAAAAAGTTCTAAAAAAATTAAAAATTTTAAATGATTGATATAAGATTATGATTCTATCCTAATCTTGTTCCTATCAATCTTCATACCCCTAGGGGTGACTATTATATATTTATTACCCAGAAGAACAACATCACCGCCATTATCATTAGCAGCCCTCTTGAGTTCACTAACTATTCTTTTAAGCATTAGCTCATCTGATTGGACTGCACCATAATCAAGAATCAGAACATCCCCGTTGTAAACTACCTCACTGAATTGGGGCACATCTTCAAACTTTACAATTTCCCCTATTTTAATAGCGGTTCCAGGTCCAGGTTCATCTGAAAATTGATATTCATTAAGATCTATGTATTTTCTAGAGTCCTTCGGAGGCTTATCTGGCCTTATAATTGTCTTCTTCCTGAATGGCATAGGCATTTTGGTCACCTTATAATCAAATATATAACACCCTTATTAATATTTTCATCTGTTTGGCATCTCTAGAATCTTGAAATTTTTATTGTTTAAACTGTTAAGAGAGAGAATTATGCGAAAATCTTTTTTGAATTGAATCTCCGTAATTTTAAGCCTTAATTTTAGGCATTTATTAACTTTAGCATCCAGATTATCAGTACAAAAAAATTTATTCGAATAGTTCATTGCTATGCAATGACCTACAATTATGATGAAAATTGTATTTTTTGTAAAATTGCTAGAGGAGAAGAAAGAGCAAGTATTGTATATGAAGATAGCGATGTTTTGGCATTTTTGGATATAAATCCTTTAACATATGGCCACACTCTTATCATACCTAAATCACATTTTGTTGATATAACAGATATTCCTGTAGAATTGTTGAATAAAATATCAGCAGTTTCGAAAAATCTAGCTAAGAAAATGATTGAAGAAAAAGGTTACGATGGCATCAACATAGTTCATTCAACTGGAAGGTCAGCCGGGCAGACAATATTCCATTTTCATATCCATTTGCTACCAAGAATAACTGGACAGAGCATAGGCTTCCAGGAATGGTGGTTTTCCAGAGCACACCATACGACTAGGAAAGACCTTGACGATATTGCTGAGGGATTGAAAATATGATATAGTCGATTTACACAAAATAGCTCTTTTCATGTCCGATATGCTATAACATACATATTAAAATTATTTATATGTAGATTAACTTGTGAATTATGGTCAGAAAAGAAAAGGATTCCTTAGGTGAAGTTGAAATTCCAGATGATAGGTACTATGGGCCAGAAACCGCCCGTGCACTTGCCAATTTCCCTTATGACAGATATATGGACAGAAGAATAATTGAACACCTGATTGTAATCAAAAGGTCTTACGTAAAAGCGTTTATGGATGCAGGAAAGCTTGACAAAAAGATAGGAGAACCCATTATTAAGGCAGCAGATCTCTTATTACAAAAAAGAGATGAAAATGATTTCCCGTTGAAATACGTACAAGCAGGTGCAGGAACCTCTATGAACATGAACACTAATGAGGTCATAGCAAACAAAGCGTTAGAAATTCTGGGAAAACCGAAAGGTGCCTACGATATTATTAGTCCTCATACCCACGTTAACGTTGGACAGTCAAGTAACGATGTTTTTCCTGCCGCTATGAGACTAACATTTTATTTTGAGGTCAAAAAATTTGTAAAGGTACTGGAAAGTGTTATCAATCAGCTTAATCAACTTGCTGTTACCTACAAAGATGCTTTAAAGACAGGGAGGACACATCTTCAGGATGCATCGGCGGTGACCTTCGGAGATGAGTTTAAAGCATATGCAGATGAACTAAAGTTCTTCTTGGAAGAATCTGAGCATATTCTTTCTAGACTCAGAAGACTGAACCTGGGAGGAACGGCCGTAGGAACAGGAGCAAATTGCCCGCCAGACATAAGAAGCAAGGCATATAAGAATCTGAATGAATACTATAAAGAAAACTTTTATCCTGCAGAAAATTTGATGTCTGTTGAACAGTTCACTTCTGATTTTAACAGGCTGGCATTCTGGATCGGAAACCTTGCATCCTCTTTAATAAAGATGTCCAGAGATATGCGACTTATGAACTCAGGACCAGTCGCTGGATTTAATGAAATGGTACTACCTGCTGTACAGCCTGGATCATCGATAATGCCCGGAAAGGTTAACCCCAGTATACTCGAAGCAGTTACAATGGCCAGTTTTCTTGCTAGGGGTTATGCATATACTGTAAACGAGGCATCTGCCAATGGAGAGATGGAAATCAATGTTTTTACTCCGATCATATATACAAGTACAATGGGTGCATTCGATATATTGACTGTTTCGCTCAATATACTCAGAGATAAAGCTTTAAATGGTCTGAAATTGAATACGGATTATGCCAAAGATGTACTCATAAATTCCCCTGGAACAGCACTTCTTCTGAATCCAATAATTGGGTATGAAAAGGCAGCAGAACTAGTTAAGGAAGCGAAAGAAAAGCACGTGCCTTTCTTGAAACTGATAAGAGAGAAGAATATTTTAACAGAGGAGCAAATAGAAAAGATATTCAGTCCTGAAAATATGCTAAATAAATAAAACTTAGAGAAAAAATAATTAATACCTATAAAATAGGGGAGACATCACGTGAGATAAATGTACTTTATAGTGGAGACAGAAGAGACTGTAAGGGTTCCACCAGAAAAACTTGGTAAGGAATACGAGGATACAGCTAGACATATCGCTATTGAGAAAGTGGAGGGAAAGGTAGGAGTCCTTGATAGACAGCTCGTAAGAGATCCAAATGATAGGAAATACATAAATCTGATAGTTCTAGATTTCAAGCTGAATGGCGAGGGTTACGTAGTGCATGGAGATGGAGGGGTATACCAGTCTGTAATTATGAAAATATTAGCATATCAACCCACAATTCAGGAGATAGTTGAAGGTGAAATTATAGATGTTAAGAAATTTGGTGCATTCGTTAAAATTGGACCTGTTGAAGGTCTATTGCACGTAAGCCAGGTAATGGATGATAGAATTGAAGTGGATGAAGAAAATAGAAAAATGATTGGAAAGGATACAAAGAGAGACTTAAAAGTAGGAGATCATATAAGAGCAAGAATAGTAGCATTATCGCTATCAGATTCAAACCTATCTGAAAGCAAAATTGGGCTCACAATGAGACAGAATTTCCTCGGTAAATTACAGTGGCTAAAAGGTGAAGTGAAATGAATAAACTCAGGGCTTGCAGAGTTTGCAAGAGAGTCACAGAAGAAATGAAATGTCCTGTATGTGGTGGCGAGACAGTCCTAGAGTGGAAAGGTTTTCTATTCATTTTGCAACCGGAAAAATCTCTCTTAGCCCAAAAAGCAGGAATAAAAGAAGCAGGTGAATATGCGATTAAGGTTAGATGAAGATTTAGAAATACCGGAAAAATATAGGCAAGCGTTGGCGAAACCCCCAGAAGTTTTAGTTACTAAAGAGTCCCAAATAGAATTTTTCCAAGAGAAGATCCTGATTACAGTTGGAGATGTTGTAACAAGAACAGCTTTGAAATTCAATATAATTCCAAAAATATCAGTAATAGATATGAAGACAAAGAGAGACG
The DNA here is from genome assembly GCA_031961395.1 of Thermoplasmatales archaeon I-plasma. Lineage (GTDB taxonomy): Archaea > Thermoplasmatota > Thermoplasmata > Thermoplasmatales > JAGDXO01. The sequence continues at coordinate 6,368 of JAVRLO010000011.1, forward strand.
AGGCAATGGAGGATATCCCTGAAAAGTGGGATAGAACACTTAATGTTAGGAATCCACCAGGCAAGATTACAGTTGAAATGTGGAATGCAATCGAGGATTCCCTAAAATTTAAGGGGAAGACATTAATTAAGGTAGATGGAGAGGAGGATCTTGCTTCTCTACCGTGTATATATTTGTCACCCAATGGCGCTATAGTTATATATGGTGTTCCCGATAAGGGAATTGCTGTGTATGAAGTAGGCGAACCCTTAAAAAATATGGTAGAAAACACGATAATGGAGATTAAAGGTGGTAAACAATGAGAATAGAAATAACAAAGAAGGTTGAAAATAAACTGTTGAATAGAACTGAAGTAAATTACGTGGTAACACACGTGAAAGAAAAAGCACCAACAAGGGAAGATATGAAGGCACAACTTTCGGCCAATTTACAAGTTCCAAAAGAACTGATTGTAATAGATCACGCATACACAAAATTTGGGAAATCTGTGACCGAAGGTTATGCAAAGGTTTACAAAACAAAAGAAGCAGCAATAAAACTAGAACCCGATTATCTACTATACAGAAATGGATTAAAGGAAAAGAAGGAGTGATTTAAGTGCAAAAGAGAGAAATCTATTCAGTTGAAAATGGAAAGTTAGTTAGAAAAAGAAGATTCTGCCCAAAATGTGGGCCAGGAGTTTTTCTTGCTGAACACGAAGATAGACTAACTTGTGGAAGATGCGGATATTCTGAAACAAGGAAAAGTTAAGGTTTAAAAGCAAAAAAAGGTTAGTTATTCTGTCCTTATGGTCGTAGCTGATGCTTTCTTCTTTATGCTTTCAGCTTAATTTCCCCCTGGAATTTCATTCTAATAATGGAAAAACTTAAAAGCGTGAAATTTTTAGGTTTTTGATAAAAATGTTACAGCTAAAGGTTGACGCTAAAACTATCAGAGAATTCTCAAACATAATAATCATTCTGGTCCCTGAGGCTAGGATCGATTTCAAGCAGGATGGTTTGTTCTCCAAAGTGATGGATCCTGCCCACGTGGCCATGATCTCTTTAGAAATCAATAAAGAAGCATTCCAGGAATATTCAGTTGAATCTGATGAAAGTTTAGGAATGGACATAGACAAAATAAGAAACATACTAAAACTTTCCGGACCTAATGATATAATTGATGTAAAATTTGATGGAAAGAAGATATCATTTAGGCTTGGAAATTTGAATGTCAGCACACCACTCATAGATCCTTCAACATTAACAACTCCAAAAATTCCAACTATTGAACTTCCAAACAAAATTGTTACTGACATATCATACCTTTCAACAGGAATTAAGGCAGCGGAAGGAATTGCAGAAGTAGTAACCTTTAGTTTTAAGGCAGACGAGTTAAAAATTTATTCAAAGGGAGAGACCGATTCCGAAACAACTGAGTTGACCATAAGTAAGACTATGGCAAAGGATTTCATATACACATCCGACGCCAAAAGTTCCTTTGCTCTTGATTATCTATCAAAATTCATACGTTCCCTTGAATCATCGCAGGAAATATCTATTTCTGTTGGAAACGATTTCCCATTAAGAATGGAAGCTAATATAATGAATGGAAAGGGGAAGGTTACTTTTCTACTTGCACCGAGGATAGAGAGCATCTAAAGTGTGCTGTTCTAATTTTTCCATTTATTCTTAATTTTAATAGATAAAGGAGATTTGTTATACCGTCCTTCCACGGTTTTAACTTCTTTTCACCCCATCTGGACGCATATGCTATTGATACCTCAGTATAACAAAACTTGCAGGCAGCCCTTATCTTAATCTCTTCTGAAAATTCCATTCCATTTCCATTGGGCATTATTTCACTTAAAATTTTTCTCCTAAAAACCCACATACCGGATTGACTGTCCTTAATGTCCACGAAAAATAGAATTTTCGTAAATAAATTCAAGATTGTATTGCCCGTCCTGTGCATTGAATTCATGGCATCGCTCGATGCTTTCTCTAATCTTTCTCCTGTTACAAAATCATATCCTCTTTCAAGGTAAGAGAGTAGATTTGGTACTTCTTCTGGAGGATAGGTGCCATCAGCATCCAGTGTAACTATAACATCACCTTTTGCAACTGAAAAACCTTTCTTGTACGCCCTTCCATACCCTCTCTCACTTTCGTTTACAACTATAGCACCGAGTGATTTTGCTATTTCTGCAGTTTTATCAGTAGAATCAGAATCAACTACTATTATTTCCCCGTCTCTATCAATTTTCCTAATTCTCTCAATTACTCTGCCTATGCTTTCCTCTTCGTTTAAAGCTGGAATTATATAAGATATCATTTAGAAACCTCCGAAAATATAACCTATCATTCCAAACAACAATCTACTTGATTCAATCACAGGATGTCTTCTTAAATTACTTACGTTTAGCTTGCTTCCAACTCCATATTTCCTCTTCAGGATCTTTCTCCCTATTCCATCATAATAGCTTTGCTTGATAAGAGATATATAATCTTCTCTGGGATAATGGAAAATTACCACATCATCAGCTTCTTTAATTAAGAAACCGGACTTGACTGCTCTAATATTTAGGTCCACATCTTCCGCAGTATGGAATTTGGTATCGAACATTCCAATTTTATCTATCACTTTTCTATTGTAAATCAGGTTATTGCTAGGATAAGTAACATCTTTGTTATCAACGTAAATTGGAACCCTTCCCAGGTCTGCCCATCTCTTTTGACTCTTCTGAATTATTTTCCCCGCAATAATATCCTCATTGCTGTGATTCAACAAATTTTCTAGCCAGTCAGGAGTAACCTCGCTATCTGAGTCTATAAACGCAAGCATTTTCCCTGTTGAAATCTCAATTGTTCTGTTCCTTCCCGTTGCACGGTTTCCCTTCAATCTATCAAGTTTCAAGTTAAAATTATCCTTTTCCTTTAAAATTAATTCATAAGTTCCATCTGTCGAATACGCATCGACTATTACAAGCTCATAATTCCCTCGCACATTTTTCAGACTATCCAATAGTCTCCTCATATTTTCTACATCGTTTTTCACTGTGACAAGGATGGAAACTTCCACTAAGGGGTAACGAGGATTTAAAATTAAATTTTGCGAGTATTTTTGATAATAAAACGTAACACTCATTACTTATTAAACAATACTTATATATGGTAAGTGTACTCGACGATGAATACGTTCTTGAGATGGATGAAGTACCTCCTTTCAGCTGGCTATCCAAATCTCATGAAAGGGTAATGCACTGTACAATTCCAGAATCAGATGATACCGTTATTCACGCTATTGGAAATGCATTTACTTACTCTTTGATATCAAGGATTGCCTCTAATAGGAAATACGAGATAGATGAATTTTTTATTAATAAGAGTGACAAGCTACACATCATCATAAGCACGAGTGGCGATGAAGAGAATTCAGTTAGGTTTCTCGAAACAATGAATAAAAGATGTGTTGCAATATCTTCCGGAGGTAAATTGAAGAAGATAGCTAGGGAGAAAAATTTCGATTTTATTTCTCTTCCAAAAGGAATGCCTTCAAGATTCTTATATCCTGAAATAATAGGATGCTTGTCTGGAAACCAGAATCTTGAAAATTACTATGAACTTGGCGAAAAAATATCTAAATTATCCCCTTCTTCCCTGACTGAGGAAAATTTGGCAAAAACAGTTGCGCTAGAATTAAAAGATAAGATACCAGTAATAGTTTACGATTATAGTTCTTATGCAATTGCGAGAAAGTTGCAGGAAGACCTGCTCCAAAATTCAAATCTATTTTCAATTTTAATTAGTTACAATCAAGTAAAAATGATAAACAATATAGGGGATAACTATAAAGTGATAGAGATAGCAGAACATAGAATGAAAGGATTTGATAACTCCATATTCTTGCAGTTCAAGGGTGGGTTTGACAGTTTAATTTTTCTATCAACTCTTACATCCTATATATCATTATATTCAGCACTGTTGAGAGGATATGATTTTTATTTGTTTGATATTTTGAAAGAATAAAAAAAATTCAATATCCATACAAATTTTTATATTTATGAATTTTATTCTCTAACAGTAATGAGAGAGGAGGTACTTAGCACATTAATTAACGACTTTTTAAGAAAGCCTTACGTGGAAACAGCGATGCTTGTCACAAGGGTCGGTATACCAATGGCTGGAAAACCTCCAACCAATGTACCAGTTGAGGTATTCACTACTATGACTGGAGTGACATATGGAGGTGCAGAAGAAATGATTGGCCCTCCTAAAGAAAGGCTTAGAGATATTAAAATCAATCTTGAAGGAAAAAGAGTGGTAGTATTAAAAGGAATTTTAAATCTTTATATTCTGGTTGTTATGGTAAGCGACTACAATGATGAAATTGAGAGAGATATTTTGAATCTCTCAGAAACATTAGCAAAATCAATTTAAAATTAAATTCTCTTGAACCCTCTCTTCGAATAATCAGCAGCGAATTTCCAATAAAGTTTTAAGTGTCCATAAAAAGAAAGATCTGTTCCAGTTAATTTTATTTGCCCTGATATTATTGCCTTTCTTATCTCCTCTAAATTTTGTGCCTCCAATTCCATCTGTACCTTTCCAACTTCGTAATAGAAATGAGCATCGCTTCCAGCAGTCTGAGGCTTTTTCAGACTAATTGCAAGTTCTTCCGTTTTCTTATTGCACCTGTAGCTACATCTCCCACTTTTCGTTTCTATAGCGTCGTATATATTTCTGAATTTCCCTCTTAATCCATTCACATATCTTAGAGGATGAGCTGCTATGGCAATTCCTCCAGCATCGTGTATTAAATCAACCGTTTCCTCTTGACTCAACCCTTTAGGAATTTCCTTATCTATGAATATGGCCAAAATATGACCATCCTGAGATGAGACTTCCTCAGCAGGAATGGTTAAGATATCAAGTTTGTGATATCTGAATGAATTGTGATCTGAGATTGCTATGAAGTCCAGACCCTTACTTTTAGCATAGTTTGCTATAACTTCTGGTTCAGATATGCAATCTGGAGAGTATTTGCTGTGTATATGAATGTCTCCTCTCATTTTATCCTTATACCCTCTTTTACTTTTCCATCTAATTTAAGATACTTTCCATTAACGGTAAGAGGCACAAAGTTATTGTTGTCTTTTAAAGCCGGGATTATCTCACCATCCTTTAGATAAGTCAATATTTCGTGTTTTTTAAATTCATCTATTGATATTTCATTGTCAATAATACTGTAGTCCCCTATTTTTATCTCAGTTCCAGGTAAAGAGTCATCAGGTGCAATGACAAGATGCACTACGTTGTCCTCTTCGGCTGCAAGTAACATTCCATTTGATTTTTCACCCCTTATAGTGGCAGGCTTTAGATTGCTGACAATAACAATCTTCTTATTTAGAAGCTGATCTTTCGTATAGCTATCTTTTATCCCTGAAATTATCCTTCTCTTTTCTTTACCTAGGTCTAGATCAAGAAGATAAAGTTTTTCAGCATTGGGGTGGTCTGCAACATTCTCTACTCTAGCTACTTTAAGAGATATATTGATATTTCTGCTCGAAATCTTTTCAAATAATTTTTCAGGTTTCTGAGCAACATAAGCTATTGGGTAATCCAAATCCTCTTTTATTGGAACAGGCTCCTTGTATCCCAACCAGTTCAGAACTTTTTCTGAAGTTTTAGGCAAGAAAATCTGGCCAGTGACTGCGAGGGTAAAAACAATCTTCATTGAAGTATATATGGAAGAAAGGCAGTTTGCATCATCTTTTTTGCAGGCTTCCCATGGTTTCCTTTCCGTTATGAATATGTTGCTGTATCTGGCAAGATCTAGCCATGTCTTAAATGCTTCCCTAATGTTCACATTTTCCATATTTTGTATTATTGTTTTTATAGAATTTCTCATGTATTTCTCTGCTTCCTGATCTAGAGTATTTTGAGCTATCTGATCCCTGCTAATTTTTCCCTTCTTAAATGATAATATCAACGCTCTGTTAACAAAATTACCAAATTTATCAATGAGCTCGCTGTTGACCTTGTTTTGAAATTCCTCCAGTGAAAAATCTGAGTCGTGCCCCTCAGGTAGATTGTAAAAAACTCCGAATCTAATGTATTCTGGATCATAGTTTTCAAGTAATGTGGGCATTGATATGCCTATTCCCCCGCTTTTAGAGAATTTTTCTCCTTGGAAATTAAGATATTCATTGGCAGCCACATAATATGGAAGGTTATAATGACCCTCGGCCATAAGCATTGCAGGCCATATTATTGAATGGAAAGGTATATTGTCCTTACCCATGAAATAATAATGTCTGATGCTCTTGTCCTTCCATAGATCTAATGCCTTTTCATAATCCCCAAGGGCTTTTACAGTCCCGGTGATATAACCAATAAGAGCCTCAAACCAGACATAAATTTTCTTATTCTCATACCCCGGGAAAGGTACTTCCACGCCCCATTCAAGGTCCCTTGTGATAGGTCTATCTTTCAGACCCTGTGAAATAAAATTTCTGGAGTATTTCAGAACATTATCTCTCCAGTAGTTTCTTTCTGAAATGAATTTTTCTAATTTATCCTGAAAATCTGACAGTTTGAAAAATAGATGTTTCGTTTCCCTGAACTCTGGCGTATATCCATCAAGAATGCATACAGGATTTATCAATTCATATGGCTCTAATGTTGCTCCACAATTTTCACACTGATCACCTCTTGCATTTTCGTATCCACATTTAGGGCACTTCCCTTTAACATACCTGTCAGGCAGGAACATTTTGTCGTGGGGGCAGTAAGGTTGAACCATCTTTCCTTCGTAAATGTAATTATTTTTTATCAACGTAGTAATGAAATCTTTGACCACTTTCTTGTGCATCTCACTGGATGTTTCTATGTAAGCATCAAATCTAATATCCATACTTCTAAAAATTTGACTATTTATGTTGTGGAATTTAGTAGCTACTTCTTTGGGTGTAATTCCATCTTTTATAGCTCTTATGGTGATTGGAGTTCCGTGTTCATCACTTCCGGATGCTGAAATTACTTCTCTTCCCGTGAGAATCATAAATCTTCTGAAGGCATCATACGGCAGATATGCTCCAGCTATATGACCCAAATGAAGAGGCCCATTCGCATAAGGGAGAGCTACAAAAATAAACACCTTTTCTTTCATCGCTCATAATGAGAAAAAGAATATTAAATATTACTAAAATTAAAAAAAATTAATGTATTTTCACGGCCCTTTTCATTCCGTGTGAATACCCGGTTGCATAGCTCGAGGAGAAGAAGCTTATGCCTGCTATGAGGGCAGTTGCAAGAGCAAGGTAAAGGAATGTATTCTTCCCCCCTGCCAATACAACTATCACATATATCAGGGATAGACCTACGACGAGATATGCCAGCGGGATCATTCTTACATACGAATTTGCTGTTTTTCCTATGAGTAGATATGAGGCAAGCGCATACGCAAGGAGTGTAATACTAGTGTAGAGCATTCCTGTGATTAAGTTGTGCGTCCACTGAAAGAGATACACAAGGAAAAACAGTGATGCAAGTATCCCGAATATACCGCTCAGGTATCTCATATTTCTATTATCCATCTACATCACCGAATCCACTTCAGCATCCAATCCCTTGAGGCCCTTAATTGAAACGTTCTTGTTAGAATCCAAGAAGTAAGGTGAATTAACTCCTGTAAGGACCACAAGTACTTTGAATTCTCCATTCATTGCAGGATCAACAGAGGCTCCCCATACTATTCTTGCCATAGGGTTGATCTTTTCCTGGACCATCCTTACTGCTGTTTCTGCCTGTGATACCGACATGTCATTTCCGCCTATTACCCTTACAAGTGCACCTTTTGCAGTAGAGATGTCTGCATCTATCAGAGGCGAAGTTATTGCTTCCGTAACAGCCTCTTCCACTGTCGCCTTTCCACCTGTGCTTTCTCCTATACCTATCATCGCAACGCCACCCTCTTTCATCACAGTTTGTATATCTGCGTAATCCAGATTGACCAGCCCCGGTCTTGTTATAATTTCAGTGAGACCCTTCAAAGATTCCATCAATATTTCATCTGCTACTTTGAATGCCTGATCCAGAGGAAGCCTAGGTACTATCTCCAGCAGCTTATCATTTGGAATGACTATCGTAGTATCAGATACTTTCTTCAATTTCTCTATGCCATATAACGCATTCTCCATTCTAACTCTTCCTTCTGCAGAGAATGGCAGCGTAACTATGCTTATCACCAAAGATTTCTGCTGCTTAGCTATTTCTGCAACCACGTGAGCAACCCCTGTTCCAGTACCACCGCCCATTCCAGACGTAACGAAAACTATTTCTGAATTATCAAGAGATGAAGCTATTTCATCATAACTCTCCCTCGCTGCCTCTTCGCCAACTTGTGGTATAGCACCTGCTCCAAGTCCCCTGGTTAACCTCTTCCCTACCAGAATTTTTCTGTTTGCCTGAACAGTAAGAAGATGGGCTGCATCCGTATTCATTGCCAGAAGATCAGCGCCGTATATTCCTGATTTAGCGCATCTGTTGATTGTGTTAGTTCCTGCACCACCACAACCCACTATTTTTATCTTTACTTTCAATGATTCGACTATTTTTGCAAGCTCTTCGTCATCTGGTGAAACGTATCCATTTTTACTTGTAGAATTATAATCCAGTACCATGATCATACGTATGTCAGACGAACTATATATACTTTTCTTACTTATTTCTGACGCTACCTTTTTTCTAAATCTTCTCCACCCTGGTATATATTTTGGAGAAAAGAATAGATATCCTCCATACCTTCCGAATCTTTTGATGAAGTCATAATTTTTTCGCCTATCAATTGAAATGAATTTATTGAGTTAATTAAAGATTCGGAAAATTGTACATCAATAGTAGGTTTTTCATTTTTTAGATCTTCCAAAAGGTCGCCAATATTCTTGTCCCATTTTGATACGCGTTCCTTCTCTTCAGGTGATAGAAGATCTGACTTCGATATAACTGGGAAGAATGGCACATAAAATCTTGTAAGAACGCTCAAAGCTAAGAAATGTGAGGAAATGTATGAAGATGGATTTTTCATAAGTCCGCTGTCAAATAAATATACTATAGAGCTGGAATTTGAGTCAAGCTGTTCTATTATGTATCGTGAAGCCTCCCTGAATGCAAATAGCTCAAGCTGTCCGGGAACGTCTACAAGAACATAATCAGTATCATATGAATCTATCAGCTCCCTTATCCTCTCTATCTCCTGAACCATTAGATCAGCTGCCACTACCTGGGCCCCATTAGGACCGAGATTGTATTCACTCATCACGCTCTCCAGAGAGATGTTCTCCCTGATGTCAACATCCGGGGTATAAGGTAAATATTCAGCTCCCGGGTCAAGGTTTAGGGTTATGGAATCATAATTCAAACCTTCCAGCCATTCCAGGAATGCATTAACCATTGTAGATTTTCCAGCGCCTGCCGTTCCAACAAAAAATACTCTAGGTATCATTGAAATCCTCAAGCGTTTTCAGGTTAATATTTCTTTCAATGGTTGATGTATTATTTTCTTCTATCTCTTCATCAAAGTTCTGCTTGTCAAATATTGAATTTACTGAATCCCTTAGAATCGATATCCTCTGTCTAATATATTCACTTACATTGAATTCATTTGCTATTTTGAAACTGCTTTCAAGATATTTGGTTATATTTCCCTTATGAACTGTCCCGATGAGTGGATTCCCGCATTTACTGCATTTCCCTGAAATCGGTATCCTCCTGTAAATCGTATTACAGGAAGTGCATCTAAAAGATTGAGAACCAAATTTGTTCAGATTTCCCATAATATCAGGAATAAAATGATATTTCAGTATCCTCTCCGCAAGATCTGATGCATCTACCGACCTCAATTTCTTTGCTAGATCAAGTTGCATCTCAAGTTTCTTTTCCATGCTTCCTATTGTCTTGTAGTTTGATCTTAGAGTGCCTTCGTCAATTGCTTCCACATCATCTGTGAACTTGCATTCAGGATACAGTTCTCCTTTCTTTATACTTTCACCTACAGTTACAACGAATTTAGAAATATCAGATGGAGATGGATAGTTCAGGGTCATCTCCAATAATTCAAGAGGATAGTCTCCTGTTATATCCAGATTCAGTGCTTCCTTGTCAATTTCAAGCGGATTTATTTTTATAGAAAGGACAAGGGGGGCATCCATCATGCTTCCTCTGGTATTCGGAAGATAATCACGTGAGAAATTCAATAATCCATCTAGGAGAAGCATAATTGAATCCTCGTCACCATCGCAGTTCCTTCTCTTTGCAGCATGAAAGAATGGATGTGCATAGCCAACATCCGCCTT
>JAVRLO010000012.1:0-15850 GCA_031961395.1 Thermoplasmatales archaeon I-plasma
AGCAGTTTAACGAGAATCAAATACTATATTTGGGCAGAAAATCAATTCCTACTAAAGTTTCAACGCTTGTCGCAATGTCTGTTGCACTGGCGAACGGACCGAAGGAATCAGTGAAAATACATTATAAATTAGCAAGAAGATTTGGAGCAACTAATGAAGAGATAATTGATGCATTTAGGGTAACTAAAATGGCCATTATGTCTTCAACATTGGATTCAACCGAGGTAATAGTAAATAGATTTGACAATAATCTGCTTAAAGAAAGAAATCCGGAAGACCCAACCGAAATGCTTGAAAAGGTAAAACAGCAAGCAAAGGAGATACCGGATAGGGTTATATATGCCTCAAAATTTTCCGTAGCTCTCGCAAAGGAACATTTAAGAGAAAAGGGTGTACTCCTTAAACCCTTAAAACTTGAAAATAAGTATGTATATGCAATTGCCTATGCTGTTTCTGTATCCATTCATGACAAAGATTGTCAAAATGTTTACCTGAATCAATTCTTAAACAATGGTGGTACGTTAGATGAAATCGAGGATTTAATTTCAATTGTTCGCTTCATTTCAGGAAACAGGGCGTTCGTAAACGGTCTCGATATCCTAAGAGAGATGAATAAATAATTTATTAAGGCAGGAATAGGGAATCTATTTATTTTCTTATTTTTCATATTCCACATTAAATTTTTCTTATTAGATTCGGTTGATACATGAATGGGAAGGGATCATTCTAAAATTCTATATAGCAGCTATTATTTTAATATATGGAATATTCTACTCCAATTACAACTCCAGGCTCTCTTAGTGAAATTCCACAGAAAGATAAGAATGCCCTTATTAAGATTAAGAAATTTTCGATCCTTTCCATAATTGGTTATTCATTGGATACCATTTCAATTTTTATTTTGCTTTACTATATTTTTTCAATGATAACTAAATCATTTAATTCGCCATCTTCCATAATTCAGTATGAATTTATTGATTCATATGTTTTTATTTTTGCTGAGACAATTTCATTGGTCGCTGCAGTCTTGTTATTTTTTTCTTTCGTATATTTGAGATCAGGCTATCGTTTGCTAAGGAATAGTTCAAACGATTTCAAATCTCCATATATAGGAACCAATCTCTTCTTTATTGGTCTGATCATCACTATATTAGGATCAATTGTGATCCTTTCCTATTTGAGAATATTCCATCCTTCTACATCTCCTGCTCTTGGCGCTATCATAGGTTTATCGGCTTTAGCGATTATAGGAGGAATACTTTCATTTATTGGAGAGATAATGTCCCTAATAATAGGATCTTACGACCTAAAGGACTATTTCAAGAAACATTCATTCGGTACTGCAGGAATAATGTTCATAATCGGCATATTCATCCCATTGTTTAACCTGATCGGGGTAATACTAATTTATACGACTTCAACTTCTTTGTTGAAGTAAAATGATAGGATTATCTTGTATTAGCGTAATTATCTAAATTAAAATGTTTTGCAATTTTTTCATTTGCCCATAGGATTCGAATTGACAGATAAATATTTTAAATATTTGTACATTCTAGGTACGGAGATGGAATCCTCCAGTGCTTTGTAAGCCAAACTTTCTTTAGAATGATGATTCCTACTAAAAGGGTGATTGTTGTGATGGACCTTGAGAAAGAAGTTAAAGAAGCGGAGGAGCATCTTTTAATTTTGAAAAGGAGACTAAAGATTGCTGAAGAAGACCATGATCTATTTTTAAGAAAATTAGCAGAGGTGGAGAAATGAATGATCAAGAGCTCAAAAAGAGACTTTTTTCTATTAACATGGAAATATCATCTTTAACTTTCAAATATTACCAGATTTTAACGGATAATAAAATTTTAGCCATAAAATTATTTGGTTACAGGGCAATGTATCCCGATAAATTCCCAGAAGATTTTGTCAAGAGAATGGAAAAATATGTTGACTCTAAGGAATGAATAATATCCATTATCATTAATAAATTTTAAGATTAAAATTTGGAAATAGCATTGAAACGTAGAGAATATCATAATCAGAAAAATGATTTTAAAATTAAAAAATATAATTAATATCTTTGTAAAAACTATACTACCTATTTCACTAATAGTACGACTTGATATATTAGCTATAATTCACATATGCAACACCACAGCAAAGTTCTCATATATTATGTATAGGGCCACTATTATGACTATAACGGCGAATATCTGTGTAAGCCTTCTTTTTGGAGCTTTGCTTGCTATGCGAGCGCCCATCCAGCCTCCAAGTATTCCTCCTGCAATGAATAGCCCACTTATAATCAGATCAAGATCCCCGCTGAATGAATATCTTATTGCAGTCAAAACTCCGAATGTACCAACAGACATCAAGGATGTTCCCACTGCTTGAATCATGTTAAGTCCTCCACCAAATAGCAATCCTGGGACTATAAGAAAACCTCCACCTATCCCGAAGTATCCTGAGGCAAATCCCACGGCAAACCCGGTAGATAAAAGTTTTGGATAAGACCTAGATTTAATTTTCTGTACATTTGAAGCATCTACACATTTTCTTTTTAGCATATAAGCTGCAATGGCAATCATAAGAAATCCGAAGAAGAAGAGTAAATCCTTTCCGGGCGTAAGGAGACCAAGTTCAGAACCCAGTAGTACACCAACTATACCTGGTATAGTGAATATTGCTCCTGTTTTATAATTCACATTTTTTTTCAGTGTGTGCGGAATTAGATTAAGATAAGCATTTACCCCAACTGCAAGTGCTGTTGTACCTATTGCCATATGAGGATGGTCAAATCCTACAAAGTAAATAAGCAGGGGAATTGCCAGAATGGAACCTCCCCCACCTATCATACCAAGTGTAAAACCAACTAAAAGTCCAGAGATTATTGATAGAATTGCTTGAAGGTCTGTTAATGGGTACATATATCTCTCACCTAAAATGTCAGAACCGAATAACCTTCTTCTATTCTGGCACTGACCTCGACTCCGCCGAGCACCATTTCAATGTCAGGGAATATGTCATTCTCCGTTAGACCTTCGCTGGCCATGCTGACCTTGCAAATCTTTATAGGTATTCGTGCCTTCTTGAGCTCCTCAATCTGCTCCAGAAACTGAGGAGAACTTTTCTGATTTCTATTTGCCGCCTGGACACCTCTTCCAAGGAACATAAATTCTACCGTAGCTTTAGCGTTCTTAACCGCATTTATTGCAAAGTTAAAGGAAACCATTTCTGCGTTTATGTTTTCTTTTCCAGTCAGAAGCATTACGAGTATTTTTGTCATTTAGACAGGCCTCCAAACTTATATATTTGATCATTTGATAAAATCATTTTGTGTACCCCCATGAATTAATCTTCATGTGCATAAAGAATCTAAGCATTATCCATGCACCGATTAGTACAAATATCATAAATACAAAGCTTGATATTGCCATCTGGATATCTCCGCTTAAGATATGCCCTGATGCACATCCGTTAGCCATCCTTGCGCCAAATAATACCATAAATGCACCAACAAATGCTCCTGCTGGCCTAAGCTTTGGATTATGAGAGTGAATCCATATTTTAGGTACTTGTGATTTGAACCCCATAAATCTCCTAGAAATGACTGTTGCCGAAATCAGTCCTCCCAGAAACGAACTCAAATCAGTGATAGGCTCCCATCCAATCTCGCTGAATGGTTTATTTACTGGAACACCGTTAACTATATGCATTCCACCGAATAATTGGAAATAGGCATTCGAAGCTGCCCAGGAGGGATTAACCATATAAGATAGCTGAGCACCTATCCACGGAAAAGTCGTAGACTCTCCAAATATTTGGTGAAGTATTATCACCGCAACGGCAGTGATTGTAAATGCTAGACCAAGAGGGATAGTCATTCTCGCATTCTCTACACTACTTTCATTAATTATTTTTGTGACATACTTGTTTGCCTTTGGATATTTTTCTAAGTCTTCCCTTACTACGTCAGTATACTGCTTAGTCTCCTTGCTATGCCCTACCATATGTGACCCACAAGAATTCTTTATCCTTAATCCTGGATATCTTGGAAGGAGCAAAAACAAAAGAGTTAGTAGCACACCAAATACTAGACTTACTAAAAAAATTCCTATCTTGCTAGTTATTCCAAATACCGATGCCCATGTTACTGGACCAAAATTCAATGTGTTCCAGAAGAAATTCTTCACATTACCAAATATTACCGACCACGTGAATGCACCCAGTAAACCCCCTAGAGCTGCATATATGGCATCCCTTCTACCTTGCCCTAGGGCAATCCATATTGTTCCAGGGAAATATCCAGCCAATCCGATGCCCATACCGAATATTGTTCCACCGATCACTATACCCGGTACAAAAAAGTCCTTGATTCCAAAGTTTGGATGAGTAAATAAGGCAATTGCATAAAGAAGTATCGAGCCGACTCCTATAGCAAACCCAAAACATACCATCAAAAACCTATCCTCGAATGCCATGACTCTCCATAGCGTATCAGGGTCCGTGAAATTCCAAAGTTCGAGAGGTATAGCTAGTGGTAAGGCAACTAAAAGACCGAGCCAAAGCGGAGCCTTAGTCTGATGAAAAACAATTTGCATTATTAGACCAGTTAGAAGAAAAACTATCGAGAGACCTAACAGAGCATACACAGATTTCCAAAAAATACTTTTATCCCTGAGATAGCTTTTTTCTTTAGTCAAGTCTATTTCTTTTTCTGTCATAGGACTTCAAATTATTATCCTAGACGCATATTAATATTTTATGACAATAGGTCAAACCTATGACATAAATCTAAATTAAAGACAAAATATATATCTTCAGGACTAATACATCAATATGAATAAAGGCAATGTAACAAGCGTTGTCAATTCTCTCATACAGCAGGATATTGTTTATAAGATAGCACTTAGCAGGGGCGTAATTAATTATTCTTCACTTGGAAATAAAATTAAGAAATTAGTTGATGAAATTACTGGTGAAGATGTACCTGTCAACACCATAGTGAAAGCACTCACAAGAATTAAAGAAGAAGAAAAGGAAAATATTGAACCATATGATGCATTGTCTCAGGTTGAGATTTCCCTTGAATATGGGATAATAAAGAAGAAGATCGAATATTCTTCCATCCAGAAAGAAAATCCTCTTATAGCATTCAAAACAGATAGTGGATATGATATCCTCTATAAGAGCAACAATGAGGACGGACTCGCTTTGTTGAAGGTTAGGATGAGGGAGAGATTTGACGAAATCCCAGGGATAACTGTGCTTGTTATATCCCTCCTAGATTTAAGCGGTATTAAGATAAATTACATATACAGATTTGGTCACGAGATATGGTTCCTTCTGCCTAAAACCAGTGGAGCTTATGCTTTAGAAAGGCTGGCATCCGTGGTTCGTTGAAACAAATAGCTATAACATTTCGTCAATTATTTACCCATCGGTTTTAAGATTAATAATGGCATATACAAATTTATGGTACCTTTTTCTCTGAAGACAAAGATAAAAATGTGACAAATTTCTCTTATTACAAGGATTAATAGGACAATGTAATAAACATTATTGTGTTCACTGAATCCCAAGAGAGTATAAACAGATCATTCAAGTTCTTACTAATATCAAGGTCAGCAAGAAGTATTTCTTTAATATTTGTAACACTTGCTTTTTCTCTTTATTTGAGTAAACTAGGATATAGCGTTGTATTAATAGGTCTGATATATATACCAATAATATTATTTAATATGGTCCTTTCTTTATTTTTAGGAATATTAGGAGATAGATACGGCTATAGTCGGTCCCTAATCGTTGGAGAAATATTCCCTTTAATCGGCCTAGCAGGATTGTCTCTATCGACTAATGTCTACGTTATTGTTGCATCTGCCATTATTACTGGGATCACGGGTACTGCGGGAGGAATGAGAGGAGCATTCTCTCCCGGTACTACAGCTTTTGTGGCAAGCAACTGGCCGAGTGAAGTAGATAGGGTTACAAGAATAGCAAACATGACTGTTGTAGCTTCCTTGTCCTCAATAATTGGAAGTTTGCTTCTCGTTTCCCATGGATATCTTATAGGTTATTTCGGATCAATAGGAGCGTTTAGATTTCTATTTGGTGTTTCTTTTGTTATACTTTTTATTTCTTTCATTTCCCTTTTCTTCCTCAAAGAGAGGAGAAGACCCAAGAAAACAACCATGGTGATGAAAAAGGAGAGTCTATCGTACCTGCTTAGGATATTGTGGCCAAACTTGATTAACGGTTCTGCAATAGGGTTTTTCTCACCATTACTTCCGCTTTGGTTCGAACTGAGATTTCATATTTCAGTTTCCTCAGTGGGAGATGTATTCACAGCAGCTTATGCTGCCACAGCTTTGGGGTCTTACCTGTCCGGAAAATACCTTAACTCAGCCCATATAAGAGCAATTAATGTATCTTCGATAACAAGATTTATTCAGGGTCTCTTTCTCATACTTATTGCATTTTCACCAATTGGAATTATGGCTTTTTCCTTATATGCGGTCAGGAGTGTTGTTGCAGGAATGGGATCACCTATGAGGACCGCGATAAACATCAGAGGAATCGGTAACGAGGATTATGGCACTGCATCCAGTATACAGGGAATTGCTACAAGAGCTCCTCAAAGCACATCAGGTCTTGCTGGCTACCTTATGGATTTCTATCTCCCTTTTCCATTACTTCTAGGAGGTTCTCTTCAGGTATTTGGATCGGCAGTTTATTTTAAAATTGTAAGAAACTGGGAGAGGGAAATGGAACTTCTAAATAAAAATAACAAGTGAAAAGATGGGACTAAAAACTGAATTTTTGATTAAAAGAAATTCAGAAACAATTTAGTCTTTCCGATCTATTCTTTAATTTTAGTCTAAAAGAGAGATTATAATAAGCCTTGATATCCAATGAGATCACTAGTAAAATTAAATTATGTCTAATGAAGATTCAACTCATGGTAATGTTAATGTGATATATCTAAAATTTAATCAGGTGTTTCAATTTTAGTCTTATATCTAAATATGAAATTATAGGGTCATTTCATCTACTTCTAAATTGATTTCTTTGTTCCATTCTATTTATTAACTAATTTTTCATTCGAAAATAATGTTCCGCGCTGAATTACAAAATAATATCTTGCTTGATTATTTATTTCCTCGCCTGGCAGTATTTTCTATTGATCCCGTTAGAAGCAAACTTTTAAGAAACACAGAATGTTTTAATAATTCCATAATCTTTTATGATTATTTAACAAAATCTTATAAAATTATAAAAGTAGATTTAAGTAAAAGTTATTCCTTGTCCTTTAATTCCAAGTTTTCTTCTATTAATTTATCTAAAATAGGGGGGAAAGCCTTAGAATATCTTAAGGAGACTATAATATACCCAAAAATTTATTATTTTGATAAAAAACTTATAAATTTCATTTTCTACACGCAAAAAGAAAGTGAAAGTATAACAAGACGCCTGCTAGAGATGAACTCTTATTTTACTTCGAATTTTGGCTTACATTCCTTTGAAATTGATCACATAACCTATTCTAATGATTTCAAAAAAATATTAAGAGCATATAGTGATGATATACCTGTCAATTTTTCTATTAGAATACCTTACTCTGGCCCAGAAATAATTTTTGCTTTAAAGATATCTATTGATAACTTAGAAAATTCTGAATTATTAATCAATATGAATCAATCATTCTCACTAACCGATATTGATTTTATACTTCCTAGTTTGGAGTTAAGCGGCAACGCAATTTTGAGCTTCTTAAAAAGTATTAATTTTCATAAAATTGTACCAAACTCTATAACTGGAAAATGTAAAAAAAATATATGCACAGTAAATATCTCCGTTAGTAAATATTACAAAGAATTTATGAAGAAAATTTTATTCATTCCATAATATTGGAATATTAACTTAAGGGACAACGATTCAATGAATAAAACTTGAATCATATTGATTTAAATAGATAAATCATATAAGGATTTATGAAAGATTTGTTATTTATAATAACTACAGGAGATGATTTTCTAGAAAAGGCTAAGTTTACCATTAACGGAGCGCTTAGACAGGCTAAATCCGGCAGGTACAATAGTGTAAAGGTCTTGCTTTATGGTCCTAGTGAAAAATTTGTCTGCAATAATGATGATGCTATCAAATCCATAATTAAGGAGATGGTATCTATTAAATCAATAGACTCTGCCTGCGTTGCAATTGCTAAAATGTATGGAGTGGAAGATAATCTAAAAGATATTGGAATAGAACTTGCTCCTTTTGGGGAGAGATTAGCAGGATATGTTGAAAATGACTATAAAATAATAACATTCTAAATGCGATTATGAATAATACTAATATTAATAAAAATACAGGTTTAATTCTTTCCGTTATCGTAATAGTAGGTACTACTTTCTTTATGAGAGCAAGCAATAATATGGCATCAACTACATTACCACTGATTGGGAAATATATAATGGGTTTCACTCAGTTTGAAGTCGGTATTCTAGTCTCATTGATGTCTCTTGCATCTTTTTTGACAACAGCATTTTTGAACGTTAAGCTTAATTCTAAAGAGAGGAGGATAGCCTATATAACATCATCAGCAGCGTATTCATTAACATTTATAGGTTTCTGGGATTCAAATAATATTACCATATGGTTATTTGCTGTTCTATCAGGCGCAACCTTGGGACTTATAATGCCAAATATAATAACGTCTGCAGGTCTCTTTGAAGATGCAAAAACGAGGGAGAGAATACTTTCATTATATACTATTACCTTAAGCCTGAGTCTTGTTGCAGGACCGGCTATAGAATCCTATCTACTTAAATTCCTGAACCTCAGAACGATATTCCTAGTGTTCACAGCTTTCGGATTGTTTACTTTGCTATTTTCCTTTTACCTAAAGTTTCCTGAAGAATCAGTTCATAGAGATAAGATATCGGTGTTTAAGAACACGGGGTTTAGAGTAGCGCTTTTAAATATATTGACATATAACATACCATTCAGTCTAATAATATCTTTTTTAGGAATTTATGAGAGAGAATATTTCAAAGTGGACTTCGCCGAGATTTCATTATTGTTCTCTCTATTCTTTGTCTCTTCTTTCAGTTCCAGACTGTACCTGTTTATAAAACCTATTAAAGGCATTTCATTGGGTATAACTTTCGTTGTTTCTGTAACATTATTTGGAATATTATTATTGATTATAAGCAAGAACCTCCTACTTTTTGGTTTAGCTCTCGTAATTCTCGGAATTCCGCATGGATTGGCATATCCACTATCAGTAATTACCCTATCTAGGTCTTTTGAACCACAGCATAGAAATATTGCTAATAGTTATTATTTTTCAAGTATGATGATTATAGGCATAATAGTACCGACTTTTGGTGGGTTACTTATAGACTACTTTGGTTTTGAATTCGTTTTTTATCTGCTTCTTGTTATAATCTTATTAATACTGCTTCCTCTTTCAAAGGAGCTTAAAAAATTTACTTATTAATTATAATTAATTTTATTTAATTTCCCCTCTAATAGGTAATCTATATTCTCCAGAGGATCATTGCCTTTAGCTAACCAAATTTCTATATTTCTCTCCCTTAGCAATGCCTCTGCTATTTCCCCTACTTTTACTGTTATCACATCGGTGACTGAATATTCCATTAAAATCTTCATCAATTTCTGCGCATTTTTTTTCTCGCTTTGAACAGACTCCACAGATAATAGCTTTTTCTTAGTCTTATTTTTGATGTCTGCTTCATATATAACATATTCAGATGCCCTCGCAAATCTTTCACTTATCTTTCCATTATCTTCCGGAATAGCAATCCGCCTGATACTCTCAACTGAAGGTTCTAGGTGTATCACTACGTCTTTTATTTCTGGCATTTTATTGTATAAGTTATTTTCAATATTATCTGCAATAACATGGGCTTCTTCTATTGTCAGTTTAGAACTTACTACCAGTATTATTTCCGCAAATATTACAGGACCTGCCCATCTAACCTTAATTGACTTTATTTCTTTTACATTCCGATTGTTTCTAATTTCTTTCTCAATCTTTAAAACAAAATTCTTGTCCTTGGGTAGGTCGAGTAAACTTACAATACTTTCTCTTCCTATTTCATATGAAGTATAGAAAAGTGTGAACGCAGCGATTACTATTGAAGCATAGTAAAAATCAATATTCTTGGATATATAATTCAGTAGCAGTCCTGCCCCAACTCCTAGACCCTCATAAACATCTGTATATGTGTGCAGGCCATCTGATTTTAAGGAAGTTGAATTCATAATTTTGCTCGCTATAATTTTTGTTCTACCTGAAAGAAACAATGGTACTAAAGACATAAACTGTATAATACTGGACTGGAGATCTCCTGTGGGTTCACGAAAAAATGAAGAACGTAAAATGTCAAAAGCTGAAACAGCCACTACTATGGCGATGAATAGTGAAGTCAAATCTTCAATTTTATAAAGTCCATAACTGTATCTGTTCCTCAATGAGCTTCTTGATAATTTTAGTGATACAAGCACTAGAAAAGTAATAGATATATCTATTGCTATATGGTATGATTCTATTAAAATAGCGTAGTTGTTCCATATCATAGATGCAATAACTCTTAGAATCAGTACTATGAATTGAAATAACAATGCAAGAAATATGAACAAATCGGCATTTTTAGTGTTTTCTTTTGCCATGATTTTATAAGTTATTTCTAGATTTTATAAAAAGTTAACCAAAATTAGGTTATACCTAATAATTTTAATTATGAGAAAACAGATCTGCCATATTTTGTCATTCCGAGCAATTCAGTATAAATAAACGTTATTATTATAAGTCCCAAGAATACGTATGCTATTGAAGGCTTCGTAACAAGTATTGAATATATTAATACGGTGAAGGAGAGAATCTGAGCAAGCCCCCCTGCCAGAATTTCCCGACCACGTCTTATCATTGCGTCGAAATTTATCTTAATCAATGAGAAATTTGCTGATATATGAATGAAAAGATTACCCATACCTGCAAGTGCCCCTAGTGTTAGAAATGAATTAAAAGGACCCTCTATTTTCAAAAGAGGTATTATTATAATTAAATATAAAATAATTGTAATCAACCCTGCAACTAGGGGATTTCCATATCTCAGGAATGTAAAATTCTTAGGAAGGAGCCTATTAAGACTCATAGCATAAAGATTTCTGGACGTAGCAATCATGAATGCCAATGATGCAAGAATTCCATCACTTATAGCTGCAATCAAAAGTACTGGAAGCCCGAATGGCCCTAGCATATCCCTTATTATAAAAAGAAGTGGCGTTCTATGTGCAATTGCGGTGCCCAAAGTTCCTGATGAAATAAAATAGTTAACAAGGCCATAAAGTGTAAGAGCCATCAGACCACCCCCGACTAGTATTACCATTATGGCTGCTCTTCCTACATTTACCTCTGCCCTCTTTACTTCCCCGGATATTGGGGTGATAGATCCGTATCCAGTCGGTATTCCTATTGCATAAAGTATTCCTAACATTGTTAGTGACAGTGAGGGTTTTACAGTAACTGGATTATAGAACGTAAAATGTGAATAAAAAATAGAAAGCAAAAATATAATTACAAGAGCAGCCACCTCAAGTGATGATGCAAAAATTGCGTAATGGGCTGATGGTTTTATTCCTAAAATTAAGAAGATGGAAGATGGAACAATTGATATCAAAAAAGCATAAAAAATTGGAATGTGCAACAAATAATTTATAATAAATGTTGAACCTGCTATATATGCCGCTCCATAAAGTACAGAATAATAGGAATAAATAATACCAGTTTCTAGCCCTAACCTTTTCGAAAGGCCATAGAATGCATAATTAAAATATCCTCCTGTGGATGTGAATCTATTTGAAAGAAAAAATACTACTACGCCATTTAGAAGAACTACTAAAGTACCTATAAGTACTACAATGGGTGAAAAACCACCGGTCAGAATTACAACTGCTGTGGTATAGGTGAGCATAGTAAGGAATGGTGCCTGGCCTCCAAGCGAAAGGAAGAATATATCCCTTAGATCCATTTTTCTCTTAAGCTCGTCCTTAATGGGAGGCTTTGTTTCGTTTACCAATTCTTTCACCCTTTAAATAATACTTAATTTAATAGACCTTTGATGAATATCTTATATTTGAACCTTTATAAAATATCAATTTTTAATAAGCCTTAAAATTATCATACCGCTCTTATGCTCTATAATTTTATTAAAACCATCTATTTTCAAATTTTCCCATTCCTCTTCCCTAACCCCATGGGAATTTTTCAACTTACCATTATTATCGTACTCGTAAATGTAAATAAATCCTCCTGATTCCAAATAATCAGCGAGTTTAGTAAGAGCATGATCTCTATCCTTCCAGTGATGGTACGAAAATGAACTTATTATTCCATCGAACTTTAAATCAAAAGGTATTTCTCGGCTACTTCCAATTGAGAATATAATTTTTTCACCGACCCCATTTTTCGATGCATTTCTTTTGGCTAATTTTATCATTGATGGGGAAGGATCAACACAATAAATTTTAGTTGAATCCATTCTCTTGGCTAAATTAATAGCTACTTTTCCGGGGCCAGAGCCTATGTCAAGGAGTTTCCCTATTTTTTTGGAGTATAAATCATCTACTATTATTTTATAGTACCTGTTCAGAACCGGAGTAACAAGTTTACTGTAGATGCACGAAGATACCACTCCAAATTTTTCTTCACCCTCAAGATATAAACTCCCTTCAGACATAGGAACCATATACCCCTATCTTCTTGTGGATTAATTAGTAATCCACTTGTTTCCCCATTCCTTCATCTGATCTACTATGTTACCGAGTGATTTCCCTTTCTCAGTAAGAATGTAAGTCACTCTTATAGGTCTTGTATTAGCTACGACCCTTTGCAATATTCCTTCTTGTTCAAGGAATTTAAGTTTTTCCGAGAGCATTCTAGATGAAATACCCTCTACAGATTTTTTCAATTGATTAAAGCCTTTGGATTCTTGGCAGAGGTCCCTTAGAATCATGAATGTCCAAGCATCACGCAATATATACAGAGTTCTTTCAACCGGACAAGGTGAATCTTTCCTGGCTTCAATATCATAATGTTTCCTCTGCATACTTGGAGTATTGAAACTAAGTTTATATAATTAACCTAAGTATTTTGTCGCACACTACTTACAATTAAATTATTGGGATACTGGTTAGATTGAAGCATTTTATATTAATTTGTATTTACATTGAATGAGCCAAAAAGGGGAAGTTGCAAAGGATGTCTTATTGTTTATCATCATGTCCCTATTCTGGGCTCTAAATTATTCTTTTCTTAAAATAGCTCTAAACTATGAACCTCCACTCGTAGTTCTCCTTTTTAGGATTATGTTCGCAGCTGTATTTTCAATTATATTTTCTTTTTCCTCATTAAAAATTCTAAAAAATGTGGGATTCTTGAAATTATTCATTATGAGTCTTCTAAACATTTCCCTATTTATGACACTGTGGTTTCTGGGAGAAGAGACTGAACCTGCTTCTATTTCGTCAATTCTTATCTATACATATCCAATAATTGCTGTTTTATTTTCTGGACTATTCTTACGAGAGAAGCTATCTTCTATGAAAATAATTGGAACACTGATAGGATTCATTGGACTAGTTATCATTTTTATCTATCAGATAGAGGTGAAATTTTCTTTAGGCCTTTTATTCCTTGTTATGGGTGCAGTTATGTGGGCATTAGGAACTGTATATTACAAGAAATTTCTTGGTAATGTAGATCAGGGGGCTATAAATTTTATTCAATTTGTTTACTCTTTACCAGTTATATTATTATTCGCTTTCTTCCAAGGTGGTTTCGAACCAATAAAATTAAATTTTATATTAATAACTCTATACATGGGATCTCTAGGGACTGCTGTCGCTTACTTTATTTATTTGTCACTTCTCAAAAAATATAATGTTTCTCATATTTCACCTTATTTATTCTCGGTCCCGACCTTTTCTATTTTTTTGAGCATGTTAATTAATAATGAAAGCATAGAAATTAATACAATTATAGGCTTTTTGCTAATATCAGGAGGAATATTTTTAAGTTCTAGATAAATTAGATAAATATTTGTAAATTAAAAAAAATTAATCTAATTCTTCTGTTATTCTATCCTTTACTGGAAATCTTAAGAACGCTAGGTAAAGTGTAGCCAAGAATGTGATAAGCATAAGTGTAAATGTTATCAAAGCAAAGTATGGCAAAAGAACCGGTATTTGGTAAAGAGGGTTTACCATGTCAGTCGCTGGGATACCTGCATTTCCAGATATTATTATATACGGGTATCTCACAACGTTCACAGTAATTTCAAAGAACATCATGAAGAAGTATGAAATAGCTGAGCCAACAATTGCTACCCAGGTTTCAGTCGATTTAATAAACGTTAGGAAACTCAATATCGTTATTATTATGATCATCCCTTCTGAAATCTGAAGATACAGATGCGATGACATTTGTGAGTATATGTACTGTGAGTTCCCTTTTATCTCCGTAAGTGTTATGAAAAATGTTATTATCGAAAGGATAGAAAATATTACTGCTATTATTCTCAAGGTTGGTATTCCTTTTGCAAATTCGGGACCCTTATTCTTTCTGTTTCTTAGTACAAAATAGGTCAAGACTATAAATGCGGTTAAGGCTATTGCTATGAACCAGGTATATAGAGCAAGAGGTATGTATATCGGGTTATAAAATGGACTCTGACCGTTTGGAACAAATAAAGTCAACCCTGATACCTTTTCAGTTGTTATGCCATATGGGAAGTCTATAGTTGCAAAAATGCTGCTCATCCCGAAGGGTACTAAAAGAGCGCCTATCATCATAAACAAACCTACGACAATATGGGCCCTTCCGCTCATTTTGTCCCACGTGTACCAATATAGACCCATGCTCACTATAGCGATCATAATTCCTGCAATTGCGAGGACAATAGGATAGAAAAGTACATTTGTGGCTATGTAGAGCAACGATGGCCAGTAACCAGCCAGGAATACGGTAAGCCACGTGGCCATAACTCCAGCGAAAAGGTCTACTCTTATAAGATATGACGTTAATCTCCGTGCTAGTTTTATGAAATCCTCATCTCTACTCATTCTACCTCTTATTTCAAGAACTGGTATAATTACCGAAAGACCTAGGACCACTGTTACAAAAAAGTAATGAATGAAGAATGTAAATGCTATACCTGCAAAGCCCCAATATAGATTGCTAATATTAATCACCCCCTGCGTTTACACTCCTTTTTAAATTTTTGAAATATATCATATATATCCCCCAGAGTCCGGCTGAAAGAATTGACAATTCTAGAATTATTATTCCTATTGTGAATGCAAGAGTAACAGGATGGGCTGTCACGACGTCATTGTAAGTTACAAGACCGTATATAGTCCATGGATGTCTTCCCATTTCTCTAGTTGCCCATCCGAAACCTCCTGCCAGAATTGCAAGTATTGATCCTAAGAACGATGAATATATTACAAAAGTTTCTGTTTTCATCCTTGTTATTCCTCTAACTATCCTGTCAAGTATCTTTGAATAGAGACCGAAATATGCGATGGAAATTATGAAAAGAATGACCCCTGCGACAACCATGAAGTAATAGAAGAAGTGTAAGTATGGCATGTAAGTTTCACTGGCTTGCAAGGTGAGCTGTGCCATGCTGTTATTGGCTCCTGGCAATGATGCTAAGTAATTGAATCCCCTGAAGAAATGATTTGGATTACCATAAAGAAGAATGCTTATAAGAGGATCATAACCTCCACTTGCCGGTATACCTTCGGTTGCATAGAATATGTTCCTCTG
>JAVRLO010000013.1:0-15634 GCA_031961395.1 Thermoplasmatales archaeon I-plasma
TGTATATCTGCCCATAGAATGATCCGTTGATATACATTCCCAAGTTTGGATCATAGTAGCTGGACTCTATAAGGATATTGTGATAGCCTGGGGTTGTATTATATGGTACATATAGGAGACCGAATTGTTGCCCAGTAAGCATACTCTGCATAAAATTATTTGTTGCATTGCTAATGGGCACGTTATTTGAATTCAGGAGATAGAAGGTTATTGTAGAATTTTCCATTACTTCAAGAGTAGCATTTGGATCAGGACTTAGGAAAGGCCCCATAGCTATACCTTGGACGAATATATCGCTTCCTGGGGCTGCAACTCCTGGCTCAGCAACTATATTTCCTAGAATTATTGAGTTCTGTAGCATGGCCCCATTATAAAACGGTATCGTTCCGTATGCACCTTCTGTTTGCAGCAATGCTACTCCAGTTGGAATATTAGCCTGCAGTGGGTAGTACAGTAAACCATTTACCACGGTAACGGGGGTATTAGGCATGGTTGTATAGTATGTATTATTTAGATAGGAGTAAGATTCTATTGATATATTGAGAGAAATGTTCCCCATAACGGGATTACCATTAATTAATGTCACGTTACCCAATAGAGGAATACCTGTTTGCAGAAGATAAGGCATTGCAGATGGATCGTAGTAATTTACATAGTATCCTAGGAATAGCTGAGTGAATCCAAATCCTTGGATACTTCCAGATTTTCCAGATACGTATAAGAATGCCATGCCCTGGCTATTTTGTGGTACCGTAATATTCCCAACCCAGTTATTATTAGTTGGATTGAAGCTCAAAGAGCTCTTTGCTATGATTCCATCTGTTGATTCCAAACTTACATTGAAAGAACCAGTTGAAACTATTCCGGATGAATCATTAATTGAGGCTGTTACCTGAATAGTTGAACCGTCTAAGAATTCTGCCGGAGTTGTGTTATAAGGATTTGAAGTGTTTACAACTACCATTAAACTGGGAGATGATTGAGATTGTGAAATGTATTGCTTAAGATATGTGCTAAAAGCACCAATGTTCATTGAACCAAATCCATTCACCAAATTGTATCCGTAACTGTTCACATATGGAGTGTTATATCCAAATGTTACAGGTTCAAATAGTTTAGAATAAAGTGAAGGATTTTCTCCAAATGCATATATAGTAGGATTAAGGAGACCTGCCTTCATTCCTATGTACTGATCCATTAGAGTTACCAATCCTGCAAACAGTGGACTTGACTCACTTGTACCTCCAGAGATTCCAAGTTCAGGATAACCAGTGGAATTTGTGAATACGAAGAGACCTCCAGGATAAGGTGATGCTTCAAATGACACATCAGGAACCATCCTTCCATTTGGGTATCCAACAGGTTGAGGATTCGGAAGAGTTATTCCATTTTGATACCATGGTTGAGGATCGAACATTGATATGCCTCCAGTTCCACCACCGTAATTTATGTAATAAGGCACAAATCCATAATTGGACCATGCTGTTTGATTGGAAGATAGCACATCTGAAGCAGGGTTATCAGGAATTCCAAAACTATCGAGAGCCACTTGATCTTTTAAAGCTATAAAAGTAGTAGTACCACCCATTGCTGTGACCCACGGTGAAGTGGAGGGATAGCCAACTGTACCAAGAGGTCCGGCGCTGTAGCCAGAAGCACCAGCATCTCCAGTTGATGCCATAAATGATATCCCTTCTAATGAGCCCATCATATAGTAATAATCAGTGAGTACTACATTATAGTAGGCTGTCGAAGCATTGAGGAACATATAAAATTCAGATTCTGGAATGGAAAAGCTTTGCGAGAGAACGTTAACTGAATCATAATTATCTATCGCTGCAATTACTGGTACAAGATTTAACGTTATGTTAGCAATATATAAGGTTATATTTGCTTCAGGAGCCATAGTATGAGATATTTCAACGTCAAGTGATATCTCTCCATTCCATCCTGTTTCTACACCTACTTGCGGTGTATAATTACCGATTGGAGTTATATTTATAACGGTGTTTGGAAGGTTGTATATATAGTCATATATATCAAGCTGTTGTTGGATATATGGATTTCCTCCAAAGTCAAGAATTCCAATAGTTTGGTTCTGTCCCATTATCCCCTGGCTGTAAAGTCCGGTTGCATTATATGTTTGTTCGAACCAGACAGGGCTATAAGGGGTATCTGAGAATATAGGATTAATTTGTTCAAATTTCTTGTTTGTCTGAATCAGCTGTGAAGGTGAAACAAGAGTACTTGGTTTAGAGAAGAAAAATTTACTTACATCGGATGCGTAAACATATACGCCCTTAATTGAAGGTGTTCCATACGCATTATAGTAAGTAGCAGTTCCATTAGTATACAATCCGACATTCATACCCAGAAAATCATGGATTTGCTGAACAGTTCCTGCAGCTACAATAACTGAGTCCATAGATGAAGACTCAATTTTGAATCCGCTGCCTTTCAGATCATTAAGAACATTCTGGAACTCATTATGATTTGTAAATTGCTTTTCTACTTGATTCCTAGTAAGGAATCTGTGATACATTGGTGAACCGGGCGAAGAGATAGCCTGCAGATCGCTGTACATAAGACCAGTGTTTACTGGAGGAATAACGACGCTAAAGGTAACAACCTGATTCGGGTTCATATTTCCTACAAATTTGAAATTTTGAGATTGGATTTGAGGGATTGAAAACGATGGCTGATTGACAGAGGCAGAGGCATTGTCTGAAAGAACGAGAAGGGCAGAAAGGATCATTACTGAAGTTACTAGTATAGCTGTGGCTTTTAAAAACTTTGTACTTTTCATAAATATACCTCATTAATTAAAAACAAATGCATTATTTAAATTTTGCTTCAATTCCATAATATATTATCCTGTCTGACGTACAAAAATTTTTAAAAATTTAAAATTAAAAATTTACTGATAAGAGTAGATTTCCAAGATGTCTGACCAATTAAAATTTAGTTATTTTATAAAAATATACATATTAGAATATTGTTGGATAATTATATTTTTTCTTTGCCAATGGAAAATAATGTTGAGAAATCTTTCGTTAGCAGAAGCCTTTATGGAATACTCTCATCAATTTTTAGCCTTGCCAATTATATGAAGAAATATTAGTAGTATCAATTATTAATTAATACTTCGATAACACTTAGTTCCTCCAAAAAAGTTTAATATTCCCGTTGCCTAAAATAATATGAAATACTTAAAGTATGGAAATACTGGAACTTATGTATCCGCTCTTGCATTTGGTGCAATGACACTTGGTGAAAAAAATCTGTGGAAATTAAGCGGTGTGAACCAGGAAACATCTGACAAGATGATTAAAATATCAATTGATGCAGGTATAAACCTCTTTGACACAGCAGATGTTTACGATGCTGGAGACTCTGAAATAATGCTCGGAAGATCTCTAAAAGGTTATAGGGATCAGGTGATGATTGCCACCAAAGTTAGAGGAAGAACTGGAAATGGCGTGAATGAAATAGGATTATCAAGGCACCACATGACTATAGCTTTGAGAAAAAGTCTTGAGAGACTGGGAACTGAATGGATTGATATCTATCAGTATCATGGATGGGACGTAGAGGCAAATATAAATGAAATGGTTGATACAATGCAATCTTTTGTTGATCAAGGTAAAGTTCTTTATCCGGCATTTTCAAACTTCGCTGCTTGGCAAATGGCCTATATACAGGGCATGGTAGAATCTAAGGGTTATACAAGATATGAAAGTGCACAGATGAACTATAATATCATAAATAGGGATGTGGAATATGAAGTCATTCCATTTCTAAAATTCAATAAAATGTCACTAATGGCATGGAGTCCACTACACGGCGGTTTGTTAACAGGCAAGTATAATAGAAACGAAAAGCCAACAAAAGGCACCAGAATGGGAGACAGGGGCTTCTTCTTCCCCTACTTTGAGGAAGATAAAGGATGGAGCATCGTGGAAGAGATTAATACAATAGCTAAGGAACAAGGCTGCAAGCAATCGCAAGTAGCTCTATCATGGCTTTTGGAAAAAGATGTAATAATAATACTTGGGGCTAGAAACATTGAACAGTTGAGAGAAAACATTTTAGCCCTTGACGTTAAATTAACAAAGGAACAAATGGAAAGGCTCGACAAGATTTCATCCTTGAGGTCCATGTATCCTAACTGGATGATAGAAAGGCAGAATCAAGATAGATATCCTAAAGGCAGTTAGAGATTTTAAATCCTTTTTTATTTCCTTTATCTTAGGGTTCCCTTATATTTATGTGTTTTAACAAAACATTTTCAAAGAGTGATAATATTAACATACCAATGTTATTAAAAATCTAAAGCTAAGTGAATCCCAGTCACTTATTTGCATATGACTTTTCGTTTAAATTCATTATTCCGAAAATAAAAATTCCAAAAATTGATATTTAATTAAATGAGCTATTATTTGTAAAAATTTAAAATTGAAAAAAGCATGGACTCGTATGACTGATAATAAGAAGTACATTTATTTTTTTGAAGAAGGTTCAAAAGATATGAAAAATCTTTTAGGGGGCAAAGGAGCTGGATTAGCTGAAATGACCAGAATCGGTCTGAGGACACCCCCTGGATTTACTATCACTACAGAAGCGTGCAATTACTTTTTCACTAATGGAAAATTGCCAGAAGGTCTCTGGGAAAAAACTGTTGAGGCAATGCATGAATTGGAAAAGAGAACTGGAAGAACTTTTGGTGGCGGGCCGAAGATACTCTTAGTCTCTGTCAGGTCAGGCGCTCCTGTGTCTATGCCCGGGATGATGGATACCGTGCTAAATTTAGGTTTAAATGAGGGGAATGTGGATATACTTTCTTCAGAAACATCTAATCCAAGGTTTGCCTGGGATTCATACAGGAGATTTGTACAGATGTTCGGTAGGATTGTCCTTGGCATAGAAGGAGAAAATTTTGAAAGTATCATTTCAGAAATTAAAACTTCAAAAAATATCAAAAATGATTTCGAACTTACGGAAGATGACTGGAAAATTGTAATTGCAAAGTTTAAAAATTTAATTGCCAGCAAAGGTAAAAATATACCGGATGACCCATACAAACAGCTTGAGATGGCAATCGAAGCAGTTTTTGATTCGTGGAAAAATGAAAGAGCTGTTGTATATAGAAAGATAAACAATATTCCGGATTCACTTGGTACAGCAGTATCTGTTGTAACAATGGTTTATGGAAACACAGGAACTAAATCTGCTACAGGTGTTGCTTTTACAAGAAATCCAAATACTGGGGAGAGGAAAATATATGGAGAGTATTTGATCAATGCACAGGGAGAAGATGTGGTTGCTGGAATCAGGACTCCTTCTCCTATTGAAAAATTGAAGGAAGAAATACCTGAAGCATACAAGGAGCTTGTTAAATCGTCAGAGATACTGGAAAGCCATTACAAGGATGTTCAGGATATAGAATTTACAATTCAGGATGGTGTTTTCTATTTGCTCCAAACTCGCAGTGCCAAAAGAAGTGCAAATGCCGCAGTTAAAATTGCACTGGATATGTTAAGAGAGGGGAAGGTTTCAGAAGCGAGAGCAGTTAATATGGTGGAACCAGAACAGATCAATCAGCTTTTGCATCCTCAAGTTGATATGAAAGTGGCAGGTAAACCAATAGCAAAGGGAATGCCGGCCAGTCCAGGTGCCGGTGCGGGTAAAATTGTTCTGACTCCCGATGATGCCGTAAAATTGAGCCACAAAGGAGAAAAGGTAATTCTGGTAAGAAGCGAAACTCTTGCTGACGATGTCCACGGTATTGCAGTAGCAGAAGCAGTCCTGACATCAAGGGGTGGAATGACATCTCATGCTGCAGTTGTGGCAAGAGCGATGGGGAAACCGGCTGTTGTCGGATCAGAAGATGTAAAAATAGACCTTCAAAGCAGGAAAATTACATTCAGGGATACCATACTCCAAGAATATGATGAGATAACTGTAGATGGAACTACGGGTCAGATATTTGCAGGAAAAGTACCACTTATAATACCTGAAATGGGTGCAGATTTCAACGATTTCATGATGCTTTGTAAAAGTATGAAAAGGCTGGGTGTACTTGCAAATGCAAATACACCTGAGGAGGCCATTCTTGCAAGAAAGAACGGCGCAGAAGGGATAGGGCTAGCAAGAACAGAAAGAATGTTCCTTGGAGCAGATAGAATCCCTATAATGAGAGAAATGATAATGTCAGATAATGTTTCAGAAAGGAAGAAACTACTGGATAAACTGCTACCACTCCAATATAACGATTTTGTCGAATTTTTCAGAACTATGGATGGTTTCCCTGTAATTATTAGACTTCTTGACCCACCATTACATGAATTCCTGCCATCCAAAGAAGAACTTATGTTAGAAATCGCGGAAATGAAATTCAAATTAAAAAATCTAGAAAAGGAAAAGAAGGCTAAAATGAAGAACAGCATAGCAAAGAAGGAAGCAATTCTAAAAAAGGTAATGGCTCTCTCTGAATTTAATCCAATGATAGGATTCAGGGGCATTAGGGTCGGAATACTCTACCCGGAGATTTACGAGATGCAAACGAGAGCAATAATCAGGGCAGCTCTTAAGGTAAAGGACGAAGGTAAAAAAGTGATACCTGAGATAATGATTCCACTAACTGTTGATAAAAATGAACTAAAATTGGTAAAAGAAAGATTATTGAAGGTAATAAGTGATGAACTTGGAGAAAGGAAATTAGAATATAAATTCGGAACTATGATTGAGACTCCACGTGGCGCTATAATGGCACACGAGATTGCAGAGGTAGCAGAATTTTTCAGCTTTGGAACAAACGATCTTACTCAGATGACTTATGGTTTCTCAAGAGATGATGTTGAAGCGACGTTTCTTCCAAAATATTTAGAGCTAGGTATCTTTAAAAGAAATCCTTTTGAATCGCTTGACAAGAATGGAGTAGGTGAGCTAATGAAAATATGCACGGAAAGAGGTAAGAAAACTAGACCTGACATAGAAATCGGCATTTGTGGAGAACATGGAGGAGACCCAGATTCTGTTAAGTTCTGTCATGAGATTGGGCTGAAATATGTATCTGCCTCTCCATATCGTGTTCCTCTGGCTATTCTCGCAGCAGCCCAGGCAAATTCAGTTGGTCATCACGAGGTGGACTAAATGTCTGAAATAGTTGATGGTAAAATAAGGAAAATACTTGATTCAAGAGGTAATGAGACATTAGAGTGCGAGATTTATACTAAATATGGAAAGGGAGTTGCCGCTGCTCCTAGCGGGGCTTCAAAGGGTGCTACGGAAGTAAAGGACTATCCAGAAGGAGGTATAGATGTATCAATAAAGCTTTTCAATAATTTGGTCCTAGAAAGAATAAAAGGACATGAATCAGAGGACCAGTATTCTCTTGATAAACTGTTGGAAGAAATAGACGGGACTGAGAATTTTTCCAAGATAGGTGGAAATCTTGCAGTTGTAATATCTATGGCAAATGCTCAAGCAGCTGCGGATGAATCAGGCATATCACTATTTAAGTATCTAGGAGGTCTTAATTATAAAATGCCCGTCCCTCTGGGAAATGTGGTTGGAGGTGGTGAGCATGCAGTCGGTGGAACTACCATCCAAGAGTTTTTGGTTGCAACTCACGCAGATAACATTTACGATGCAATAAGGACGAATGCTATAATACATAAAAAAATAAAAGAAAAGGCTAGCAGGGAAATGAATAGCCCTCTAGGGATGGGGGACGAGAAGGCCTGGGTTCTCCCTTTTAGCGATGAGAGAGTTATTGAGTTAATTACAGAAGTTGTTGATGAAGTTTCACATAATAATGGATTAGAAATAGAAAAGGGTATGGATCTCGCTGCTTCTAGTTTCTACAAGAACGGTCTATATAATTACAAAGACAGGAAACTCACTACTCCTGAACAGACAGATTTCGTGGAGAAGATAGTGAAGGATTATGGATTCACTATCATAGAAGATCCATTTGATCAACATGATTTTGATGGATATGCTGAGCTTACCAGAAGAGTAGGTGGTAAGGCATACATAGTTGGGGACGATTTATACACTACAAATTATGATAGACTTTTAGAAGGTTTGGAAAAAGGGGCTACGAATGCAATCCTCCTCAAACCGAATCAAGTAGGGACCATATCAAGACTTCTTAAAACATGGAGACTTGCCAAAGATAATGCTATGGGGACGGTAGTATCTCACAGAAGCGGAGAAACTAACGATTTCTTTATTGCCCACCTTGCAGTTGCGCTGGGATCTGACTACATTAAGACTGGAACCGTTGGTGGAGAAAGGATAGCAAAATTAAATGAACTTGTAAGAATTCAGGAAGAGATAGGTGGAATCAGATGACAGATCTACTGATTTCGGAAGAAACGTATAGAAATTCAGCTATACACATTGGTACAAAGATAAGAAGCGCAGACATGAAGAAGTTCACAGCCTATGTGAACAAAGAGGGGCTCAACATACTGGATATAAAGAAAATAGACGAAAGAATAAGGATTGCAGCGAAATTTCTTTCCAGATATGACCCCCAGGGCATCGTGTTCATTGCATCTAGGGAATATGCAAAGAAACCGGTAAAAGCCGCAGCAGCCGCAATATCAGCAAAGGCTATGACAGAGAGATTTATACCTGGATCATTCACTAATCCAATGATTCCAGGATACATAGAACCGGATGTTGTAGTAATTAACGACCCGGCGACTGACAGTCAGGCAGTAAAGGAAGCAGTTGCAAATGGAATTCCAATAGTAGCACTATGCCATACCAATAACAGCACTTCATTTGTTGATCTGGTAATTCCAGGAAACAATAAGGGGAGGGAAAGTCTCGCACTAATATATTTCCTACTTGCAAGGGAAATACTCAAGATAAAGGAAAAGGATGTCTCTCAATTAAAGCAGGAGGACTTCTTGGCAGAGCTATGAGAAACCCATACGTCGCTGGATATTTCTATCCTTCAGACGCTGATGAATTAAGGGAGAAGATAGCTTGGGCTTTCACTCACTGGAATGGCCCGGGATTTATCCCTGATCTCATCAAGACAACACCAGAAGTAGGGATAATATCACCTCACGCCGGTTATGATTATAGTGCTCCTGTCGCTGCCTTCTCGTATAATGCTCTAGTAAATTCCGGAAATTATGATTATTTCGTAATTATAGGGCCTAACCACACAGGTATGGGATCTCCCGTATCAGTTGGAACTGAAGATTATGTGACTCCTTTAGGTATAGCAAAGATAGAAAAGGAGGCTGTAGAAGACATAGTTGATGATTATATTGTAAAGGACAATACTGCTCATAAGAGAGAGCATTCCGTTGAGGTACAAGTTCCATTCCTTCAATATTTTTATGGAAATATTAAGATAGTGCCTATCGTAATGATGGACCAGAGTCTTGAATCTGCAGAAAGGCTTTCGATGAAGTTAAAGAAGTTGAAAGGGCATTACACAATTATTGCCAGTTCGGATCTTAATCATTATCTTCCACTCCAGAAATTGAGAACTTACGACAATTATTTTGTTAAAGCAGTGGTTTCAAGAGATATTAAAACAATATATAGATATGTGTATTCTGAAGAGATAAGCGTGTGCGGTTTTGGTCCAATAGTTACACTTTTGCTCACATACAGCGGCGATATCCATCTTCTGAAGTTATCAAATTCAATTGAAATGGCAGGCGGGGAAACAGGTGTAGGTTACGGGGCATTTTCAATAAATAAGGTTTAATTTAAAGTATTGTGGCTTTAGAAGTTCCGGCTACCGCGGCTATTTTTTTCCTTAAAACATAATAGTCCCTGATGATCCAAAAATCAAAGACAATGGTATCCATAGAATGAATAAGTTTATCTTCGCCAGGATATTGGAAATATTGATATGGAAATAGGGGAACAGTGAGTGAAATTTTTTTATTCCTAAGGTGTTCCAGCACATAAAAGTTTTTCGTATAATTCCCTTCGACGAAATTCTGTTTCACATATTCAATTCCGTTTGTAAAAGAAGAATAATCATCCATTATTTGCTTATCTTCCTTTAGAAGAAATGTTTCTGAGTATAGGCATGGTAACCCACCCTTCATTGCAGATACTTCTATGTAAAGCACCCTTTCCGGTACATAATCAGAAGAACGGTGCCATATGTTTTTCATATTATTGTCCCCCGCAATTATTGGTTTATAAAATAAATTGAATCCTTTAGATACTACTTTTCCAGATATAATATTCTGTATCTCTATTTCAGTTGTTCCTTTATTGATTTCCCCGACCACTTCCATTACAGATTCCCTTAAAAGAGAGAATGCATTTTTTATTTCATTAACTTCATCTGCAAACGGATTAAGAAAACATTGCTGAATATCTATGCTGCATTGATCACATTTTCTGAACATGTAGGAGGAACTGAGGCAGCAAAATGACTGAGGAATTTCTTCAATGTAAGAATCATCTAGTGCTTTTGCTCCTATTTGTTGAATTCTCCCATCTTCAATAAGAATGGCATCGCTTCTTTCATCATCACTAAAATATTGAAATATAGGAGATTCCCTGTAAATTACTAGAGGTCTTCTCAACATAGTTGATATGACTCTGGCCCTCATGCCTTTCCATTCTTCCATTCTTTCACCTTAATATTCTTAAAGAAATTCTGGATGGATAATGTCTAGAATGTACAACGCTATTTCTTGCAACTCTCATCTCGCTCTCGGAATAGAGATCATAACTTCCATTGTTAAGGTTCCTTGAATATTTTGGGAATGCGCTTGAGGAGATATCAACCCTTATTCTATGATCTCTTTTGAATGTGTGACCAGTATTCCACATATCTATTTCCACCTCATTGATACCTTCTTCCAAGAATACCACTTTATCCATTCCCTTTCTGTATCTCGTTCTAACAATACCATCGCATAATCTTTGGGAATAACCGTTAGGCCAAACGTCCGTAAGCATTGCAGTAAAATCAGTATCCTTAGCATCCGATGTTACGTAAAGATATGCTTTAACCTCCCCGAGAACGGTGATTTCCTCTTTCAGCACATCTGAAGTATAAACAAGAACATCATCCCTCCTCTCTATAGGCGAATAATCATCTGGCCCACCTATTTGTGCAGATGTTGGCTCTGTTATGAAAGGAACAGGATTTGCAGGATCATAGAGATAACTGTCTTGGCCTTCAATTATTTCTGAAAATTCGAACGTGATTTTGCCATCTCCAAACCTGCTATTAGCCCTTGAATTGCTGCTTAAATAAAGGTCATTTCTTACAGTTCCAGGCACTGGCCAATCATCAAAATTTTTCCATTCGTTGTCCCCCATAACGAAAATTTTTATGTTCTCTGTCTTTACTGATTCTTGATTTAAATGTTTTCTGAACCAATCCAGTTCTAATTTATGTAAGTCTATAAGTGCAGTGGGGCCAAAGTCTATTCCACCTAGCTTCGTGGATGTATTTACACTATGTGGCCATGGACCTATTATCAGACTTTGATTTTCCCTTGAATAGTTTGTAGCAGAAGAATTTTTCATGCCAATATAATTAATGAAGGTACCAATCTGCTCATCATCATACCAGCCTGAAATATGCATCACAGGTATATTCAGTCTATTGAATTTATCCTGATAGCATATCCTTCTCCAGTAATCATCCAAAGTCTGATGCCTGGAGGCCTCTTCCCAGTCAGGGAGAGTGTAACCAAGTTTATTAGGCATATCTTTTAACGGTATCGTATTATAAATTTCTGTCCAGTTTATATCAGATGGATCCTTATATGTTCTCCCGCTAACAAGATATCGCCAGGACAGGTGCATAGGATCTTGCACACCTGTCGGGCTCTCAACAAATGGATCGGATGGGCTAACAATAGATATCATAGCTTTGAGATGCGGAGGATTTTCTATTGCTGTTAACCACTGTATTCTTGCTGAATAAGATGCTCCGAAAGTACCAATATTTCCGTTTGACCATGGTTGCTTTGCAGCCCATTCAATTACGTCATATCCGTCCTTTCCCTCATTAAAATAAGGCTCAAATTCCCCTTCGGAATCTCCACGTCCCCTGACGTCCAAATTTATGAACACGAAACCATTCTTAGAAAAGAAGATGCCTTCATCTCTGAATCTTTTATCTTGTCTCCCATAAGGGGTTCTCAATATTATGGTACTGTAAGGAGGTTCAGAATCGGGAAAGTATATATCTCCGACCAAATTGACATTATCTCTTAGCGGAATTTTTACGAACCGCTTAACTTTTTCAGCCATATCTACTAAATATGCGTATCTGTTATTAAAGCTTGATTTCTT
This sequence comes from Thermoplasmatales archaeon I-plasma, assembly GCA_031961395.1. Lineage (GTDB taxonomy): Archaea > Thermoplasmatota > Thermoplasmata > Thermoplasmatales > JAGDXO01. The sequence goes on from JAVRLO010000013.1 coordinate 12,310, forward strand.
AGTTTCATATATTGTATGCAATACTTGTCTTTTTCAATATATCGAGATATTAATGTTTTAGATGTTGCTTCTGGATATTTTATAATTGAATCATAGGAGCGATGTTAAAAAATCAATCCTTGGGATCTTATCGCTTTATCATCATTTCAAAAGTAATTTTTAAACTTAAATAGCAAGAATTTTAATTTTAATTTTTATCAAGGATACAGTGCGCCCTCTTAACAAATATCTTCTTTTCCTTACGACGGGCATAGGAGCATTTTTGGCTCCATTCACTTCTAGCGCTATAAGTTTCGCTGAACCCCAGATTGGCTATGCTTTTAAAGCTAATTTTTATTATATAATCTGGGTTCCACAAGGATTCATCATAGCTCTTGCCACCACAATACTGATCATAGGAAGACTATCAGATTCACTTGGAAGAGTAAAATTCTATCGGCTAGGTTACATAATCTTTCTTGTAGGTATAGCTCTTTCAATTTTTTCACTCAATATAATCATGCTTATAATTTCTTTATTCATAGCAGGGACAGGATCTGCTATTTTAGCGTCAAATTCCACAGCAATAGTTTCTCAAGTTTTCGAAGGAAGAGGTAGAGGTAAAGCACTTGGAATTAACGTAATGGCTGTTTATCTTGGATTGACCTTATCGCCACCATTAAGCGGAGTTCTAATAATGGTAGATGGATGGAAATCTATACTCTATTTCACAGTGCCTATATCAGTTGTTGGATTAATAATATCATTAATCACATTAAGAGGTCTTGAAATAAAACATGAAAAAGATAAACTCGATATGCTGGGCGGATTAATTTTTACTTTATTTATATTCTCCATAGTGATTTTTCTCACAATCGGTGAAATGTTCGGTTGGTCATCATCTCTGATACTGATTCCAGTGATAATATTGCTGTTCTTCTTTTTTGTATTTAGGGAGAGCCACGTAATAAATCCTCTCATGGATCTGTCACTATTCACAAAAAATAGAACTTTTCTGGCTTCAAACCTAACAGCATTGTTCAACTATGCAAGCACATTTTCAATTGTTTTTGTATTTTCAATTTATCTTCAGGTCATCGACGGTCTTTCTCCAGGATACGCAGGAATTTTACTAATTTCTGAGCCTGTATTTATGGTAATATTCTCCCCTATTAGCGGAATTCTTTCTGATAGATATGGCTCGAGAGAAGTGGCGGCTATAGGAATGGGGATGATTGGATTATCATTCTTATTCCTTTCATTTGTAAAAATAGCAGGTGTTATTTATATTATAATTCCACTCTCTGTAATAGGTATAGGTTTTGGTTTATTTTCAGCGGCTAATACTAATTCTGTCATGAATTCGGTTAACAATAAACAGTATGGTGTAGCATCAGGAACTCTTGGAACTATGAGATTTACAGGGCAACTAACTAGTATAGCAATTGCTGGAACTATACTAACCACAAGTATTTCAAGAAGAATTATTCTGGGTATCTTCTCCGGAGCCTCGAACATATCACATCTTGAACTAGGAAATGCTTTCTATAATGGATTTAAAATTATAATGTTGGTTTCAGGAATATTGAGTTTAGTTGGTGTATACACATCTCTTTTAAAGAATAAGAATAAATAAAATTTATTTTCTATGCGCGAACAAATATACAGCTACAAAGAATACAACGAAAAGAGGTATGAGGATCAGATCGCTGACATTGTAAAAAGCTTCTGTAAACCAGAATGATGAAAACGAAAGAAGGAGAGCGGAAACTGCTACTTTCATGTTTGCCTGTTTTATCTTTCTAACCTGGGACTTCAGGACTGCAGTTCCAATAATGACGACAATTAATCCTGCCAGGAGTCCAAGGAAGGTAGAATTGAAATTGATAGGGATGAGTGCTATTATCACTATTGCAGCCTCAAATGCTTCAACCGCCCCGACTGAAAATCCGGTGTAAAACAATCCTTTTTCAAACTTTTCTTCTCCATTGATCCCCTTATTTCTGGACCTTAAGACAGCCCTTCTTGCGCTGCGTGAAAGTCTCAAACCAAAGTATAGTAGAAGAAATCCAGCTACGAGTCTTATCAGTAGGATAGGCAGTAAAGCTATTTCCCTTCCAACGATAAATGTAACTATCAGTACTAAAGCAATTCCCAGGCCAACGTATAAGAAGGCTTTTGATCCGCCTTCAGCGTACAATGCAATAGCAACTGCCGAAGCTTCAGATATTTCAAGTAAAGTTATGCCCATAGCAGCCAGAAAAATAGCCGGATCAATCATCAGATCTAATTCATAAATTGTATAAAAACTATGCCAATATCATTATATTTTACTTGATATTCAGATATTATTGAAAGAGAACATCAGAGGTTATAGTGAACTTATAAGTGTTTCAATTATATGGGGGGTAACATATACAGTATTGAAATATAGCCTGCAATCACTAACGCCACAAGAAATAGCATTTTTTAGATTTCTTATTGCCTCTATATTCTTCGTTCCTTTAATATTTATAATAAGAGACCATTATTCAAGAAGGGAGATTGTTTCCCTTTTAATACTTGCGATTAGCGGCATTCTTGCCTATCAGCTTTTTTTTATATATGGAGAAAAAGGGATGTCAGCTGGAAATGCTAGTTTCATAGTTTCTATGGAGCCAATATTTATAACAATTCTTAGTGTAGCTGTTAAAGAGGACAAGCTTGGATTATTATATATTATAGGAATTGTGATATCTACAATAGGTTTACTCGTATTGCTTCAGCCAGGTAGTATGACAAGAAGTGAATTATTTTCGGCAATCCTTATTCTTATAGCCGCATTTGCGTGGGGGATATATACGGTAGTTGGAAGGAATATTCTTATGAAGCATAATCCAGTTAATGTCACCGCAGTAGTAACAATAATTGGCACAGTTCTATTATTTCCAGCAGCCGGATTAAATTCCTTCCATGTTTTAACTACGCTGAAAATGGGCACGCTAATTTCATTAATTTTTATGGGTATAGCTGCTACATTCTTGGGATATATTTTGTGGTTTGACGGTCTAAAATACGTTAAACCTACAATCGCAGGAGCTACTTTGTACATAACTCCTTTCGTAACAGTTATAACCGCTGTATATATGATATCGGAACCTCTGGGGGTGTATACGATTCTAGGAGGATTGCTTATTATTGCGGGAGTAGGAATAAGTAGCTTTAACAGGGATTTAAAGAAGAATGATTGAAATTTTAAAATTATGACTATGTAAAGACACTTTTATATTTATATGAAATTTTATTATTGAAATGTAAGGTTTCCTATAAAATTGTATACATTTGATAATAAAAAGAGAAAAAATAT
>JAVRLO010000014.1:0-15349 GCA_031961395.1 Thermoplasmatales archaeon I-plasma
GCGGTATTAAGAAATATTTAGAAGAAGAAGGATTTTCATCTTTAGAAGATATAGTAGGGTTTATGGTGAGAAGATGAATTTTTCTGTGGTAGAAGATGTGAAAAATGTTGGAAAAAATATATTCAATGTAAAATTTAAATCAAATTTCAATGCTAATCCTGGACAATTCCTCATGATATGGATACCGGGCGTTAAAGAAGTACCGATGTCAATCTCCTCTTTGGAAAATAACTATTTCGAAATTACATTCAAAGTTTATGGGGAAGCTACTAGAAAGTTGTCTGAAGTAAAGAGAGGAGACAGAATATTCTATAGAGGGCCTTACGGTAAATCTTATCCGTTTCCATCAGGCAAAACTGCATATATTGCCGGTGGGACAGGACTTGCATCCCTCTCTCCACTGATCGAAAAATACAGAGGTGACGTTTATGTTGGTGCAAGAACAAAGGATGAATTATTTATGATCAGGGATAATTATTACGTTGCCACGGACGATGGGTCTTCGGGATTTAAGGGAACTGTGATTGATCTTTTTATATCTAAAAATAAATCATATGATACCATATACGTGTGCGGGCCTGAAATGATGATGAAAAGTTTTTATGACAGAGTAAAGAAAATTGAAGGCACCAACATATTCTTTTCATTAGAGAGACTGATGAAATGTGGCATCGGTATCTGTGATAGCTGTTCCATAAACGGATTCAGAGTCTGCAAAGATGGGCCGGTATTCAGCTATGAAGAACTGTCTAAAATGAGTGAATTTGGTGTTAAGAGGAGAACTGAATCGGGGAAAATAGAATTGATGATAAGGTGATGCGTTGAATATTTCAGAGAACTTTTATTATATAGGCTCTTTGCTATTCGTCTTACTTTTATACGCATCTTATGAAGACCTTAAATCGAGAAAAGTCACTACCCTAACATTTCTTGCAATGAACATATTGCTTTTAATATACTACATTTTCATAGATTGGTATATATCTCTTCTCATAATACCAATAATCGCTGAATATTACGTCAAGAAATTCTCTATAATACCTTATATAATAATAGCAATCCCAATTTTAATGAATCCAAGTATTGTAGTTATTTCTATTTCCTATGCTATTCTTCTCATTAAATTATTTTCAGTGTTTATGAAGAGTTTAGGTAGAGGGGACATAAAGATACTCCAGACAATAGCTGTTGCTTTCCCTATATATCCTCATATAAAAACGATATATTCAATTCTACCTCCTGTCATAGTTGTAATGCTTATTGCCTCATTAATAGGTATAGGTTCTGGAATAATGCTATTCATTGAGAATAGAAAAGATCAGGGATTTAAGTGGAAATTCACATCTATACCCTTGAACAAGGTAAAAAGAGAATACAAATATTGGATCAAGAAAGACAGGGCGGTTTACAAAATACCATTCGTTGCCTTCATAACTTCTGCCTATGCAATCCTGTTTATCCTTTCATTACTCCAATTGGTCTGAGCCTTGCAACTATATCTGAAATTCCGGCACAGCTTACTGATTTAGCTACTTCATTCACATCCTTGTATGCGTAGGGAACTTCTTCCTGAAGTACATATTTAGTAGCAGCCCTTACGTAAACGCCCTTCTTTGCAAGATCGTTTCTTACACTTTGTTCAGTATAACTCTTTACAGCCTTGCTTCTGCTCATAACTCTTCCAGAGCCATGGCACGTCGAGCCAAATGTTTCAGAAAGACTTTTTTCCGTACCCACTAATACATAGGAGGCAGTGCCCATAGTTCCTGGTATTATTACAGGATGCCCCGTTTCCCTATATATTCCAGAAATCTCTTCCCTTCCGGCCGGAAAAGATCTAGTGGCTCCCTTCCTATGAACAACAACTTCCATATTCTTTCCGTTTACATTGTGTTTCTCTATCTTTGCTATGTTGTGTGCAACATCATAGACTATGTCCATTCCTGCATCCTCAGCGTTCTGGCCAGTGACTTTCTCAAAACTTTCCCTTATCCAGTGTGTTATAAATTCCCTGTTTGAAAAACCAAAATTTGCCGCTGCTCCCATGGCACCTATATAATTTTCGCCTTCCTTGCTTTTAATGGGGGCAGAGGCAAGCTGCCTATCAGGAACCTTTATTGAATATTTATTCATAGCATCCTCCATAACTTCTATGTAATCTGTAGCCACCTGATGACCAAATCCCCTTGATCCGGTATGTACCATTATTGTCACCTGTCCTTCTTCATCTATGCCGAATTTTTTTGCAATTTCTTTATTGTATATTTTATCAACTACCTGTACCTCCAGGAAATGATTTCCTGCACCGAGTGACCCTAATTGTGAAAAGCCTCTCTCTCTCGCCTTGTTAGAAACCTTGCTTCTATCGGCGAATTTTATTGTTCCACCCTCTTCAATTCTATCCTTATCTCTTTCCCATCCATATCCTTGCTCAACTACAGATTTCACCCCATCAGATAATATGTTTTCAAACTTATCTCTGCTGAGCTTAAGTTTCCCTTCCCGTCCAACCCCGGAAGGGACATTATCAAATATTGTATCAATTATCTCACGAATCTTTGGTCTGATATCCTTTTCATTGAAATTAGTTCTAATAAGTCTTACACCGCAATTTATATCGTAACCAACTCCCCCTGGTGAAATTATTCCATCATCGAAATCAAAAGCTGCAACGCCACCAATTGGAAAACCATATCCGAGATGTATGTCTGGCATTGCTAATGAAGCTTTTATTATTCCAGGCAGAGTTGAAACGTTGATAACCTGTTTCAATGAATCATCATTTCTTATGCCATCTATAATGCTTTCGTTGGCGTATATCACCCCTGGAACTCTCATCCCATACTTTTGATCAACTGGAATCTCATATTTGCAGGTATCTATTTTGCGAAGCTCAAGTCCCATGGTATCCACATAATATTTAAGAAATTAAAAATTTGTTATGTGCTGAAATTTTAGTTTGTGATAAAATTTTTAAAAATTAGTGATATATCTGATATTGAACTGGCAACAAGAAAAATATTTTCACAATGTTTTTCAATATGAATTAAATGCTATCACAATGAATCCTCAAATATATCAGAAGTTGAGAAAGGAGGGGGATTATGTCCCCAGATTTCTGATAAAGCTATGGCAAATACGTATCAAAGAGAAATTTGGAATGGAAGTTGACAGTGATATTGCGGAAGTAATAGTAAAGATAGTCCATGAGAAAAGTACGTGGAAAACATCAAGGGCAGAAAAATACATAAGTGCCTTGTTGAAATCAAAAGGGGAGCCTAAAGATCAGGCAGAGAAGGACGCAAGAGAACTTGTTAAGACGATCCTGGAATGAAGAAAAAGGAATTAGAGCTGATTCTTTCCAAAATTGATGGAAATGTTCCCAAAAATTCAAAACTTGAACAATACTTCACTCCTGCTAGTTTAGCATCAGAAATACTTTACAAAGCAGCTGGCGAAGGTAATATTTCTTTAAAGACTGTTGCAGATCTGGGAACTGGTAATGGAATATTTGCCATTGGGGCATACTTGCTTGGGGCTAAAAAGGTATATGGTATAGATATAGACCCAAAAATGGTATCATTGTCGATCAACAATGCAAAGTTAATGAATGCGGACGTAGAATTTTTGAACGTTGATGTAAAGGACTTCAGTGTGAAAGTAGATACAGTAATCATGAATCCGCCGTTTGGAAGCCAGAAAAAAAACTCAGATATTCCCTTTCTAGAAAAGGCGTTGGAAATCTCTAAAAATTTTTATATCTTGTTTAACTACAAAACTAGTGATTTCTTGAAGGAATTCATAGACGGGAGGGGGGAAATAATGTGGGCGGAAGAAACAGAATTCAGAATTCCTCACACCTTTGAATTTCACAAGAAGGAAGTAAAAAGTATAAAGGCAATAATAGCGAAGGTGATGGTATGTCAGTGAAATACGTAGCCCCTGGGCAATACCTTGGAACGGCAGAGGAATATATCCCGGGAGAAGGTACATATGAGGACAACGGCCTAATTTATTCAAGCTGTGCTGGAATAATGGAAATAGATGAAAAAAATTTTAAAGTAAAAGTAAAAGGCAAAGAGGGGACATCAATTAATGCAGAAGTGGGCGATGAGATAATAGGAGTTGTAACAGAAATAAATGAGCCTATTGTAGTTGTAATGAGCGAGTTCTTAATAAGAAATGGGAAAACATATGAATATCAGAACAGGACGCTAGTTCATGCGAGCAGGATAATGGGTCATTTTCTTGATCAGGCATCTAGGGCTGTCAAGATCAGGGATGTTGTTAGGGGCAGAATAGTTTCCACAAGGGGAAAAATTGACCTATCTCTTGAGAGGCCAGATGACGGAGTGATATACGCTTTTTGTTCAAGGTGCAGAAAACCATTAGAAAAAGTTAATAACGGTCTTTATTGTAGGTATTGCCAGAGAAATGAAATGCGGAAAATCTCCACAAAATATGGAGAATACCCGTTAAAAGTGGAAAGGTGATGTTATGGATAATAAAATAAGTGTTGAAAAGCTGGACTTGGAAGTAAAACACCTCAGAAGCGAGGTTGAAAATATGAAGGTAATACTGAGAGGTCTTCTTCAGGTAGTCATGGAAAATGATGAGGAAGAAGATTATTATGAATATACATAGGTGATAAGAAATGGCAGTTCCAATGGCAGTAATGCAAAGTATGCTTCAAAAAAATGTCTCTTTGTTATTGAAGGATAATACAACGTTAGAGGGTGTCTTAGAAAGTTATGATGACTATATGAACATAGTTTTATCCGGGACAGAAGAAATAACAGAGAACTCTAAGAGAAAACTGGGGACTGTGATACTTAGGGGAAATAATGTTGTGAGAATATCTCCAAAATAAAGAATGGTCCTGATGTCGGATAAACCAGATGGGACAGAACAGGAAAAGAATAGAGACATAAGCGAGATAATCACTGAAATCTCTAAATTTCTCAACATAGACACTAATTTAAGGCTGGAAGAGCAACTTGAGAAAATTTTTGAATCAGTGATACTGTACAAAAACCTGGAAGATTTCGTGGCTAATGATAGTCTGGAAAAGAAGAATGAGATATCTTATAAGGTAAAGGAAAAGCTTCTTGATCTTAAGGAAAAAATGCTAGAAAGGAAGGGGGAAATTAGTCAGGAAACACTTGCTTCAATAAGGGAGCAAGTGGACAGCATTCTTTCTGAAATAGATGGAAGAGAGAGGACTATAATGGCAAAGGAAAGAGAAATAGCAGAAATGGAAAAAAAGGCCACAGAGATGATGAAGTCAGTTGAGGAAGAAAAGAAAAAGTTAATGGAACTCGCTCAGCTTCAGAGAGAAGAATATTTAAGGGTTCTTGAAGATGAAACAAAGGCCAAGGAAGATAGCCTAAAGAGTAAGTTGAAAATGCTGGAGCTCAAGGAAAAGGAGTTAAAGGAGAGACAGAAAAATACGCTTAGGCAGGAGATAGACATTCTTGAGGACCAGCTTAAATCCGAAATACAGGAGAGGAAACTTAAGACAGGTATAAGGAAGCTCGACGATCTTCTTACTGGCGGAATACCTTTTCCTAGTAATATAATGATTTATGGCCCTTCATTTGCAGGCAAGGAGGAGATGATCTATAATATTATAACATCTTCAATTCAAAGGGGATTGCCATCCATTATAGTGACTTTTGATAGGACAAGTGAATCTTTGTTGCAAGGCATGTCTTATTTTTCTCCATTGGTAAATGGTTACCTTGAACTTGACATGCTATACTTCATAGATACTTTTACTAAGACTACCAGAGAAATAACATCGGAATCAAGATCAATTATTTACCTCGATAATCAAACGGACCTTGAAGGTGTCACGAGGGAGCTCAATAGAATATCCAAAGACCTGACCAGAAAGTCAGGAACTGTTATAGTTGCAATATTCGGTTTCTCTACAATCCTTAATTTTCTTGATAAGAGTCAAACACTCAAATTCCTACAAACTTTCGCAACTGAGAGGAGGGACCAGAACAATATATCATTTTACACAGTCGAAAAGGGTCTTCACGCAGAGAGTGAAATACAGGCTTTAGCGCATTTCATGGACGGTATTATAGAATTTAAACTGGAAGGCAACAAGAGCTATCTAAGTGTAAAAGGGTTGACGGATGCTATGTCGCGTGATTGGATAGAAATAGATTTTACTAAAAACTCATTCAATCTGAAATCATTCTCCCTTTCAAAGATAAGATGATTGTATTAGGTATTGAATCGACCGCTCATACAGCTTCAGTAGGAATTGTAAAGGATGGAGAAATAATTGGAGTTAGATCGCATACTTTTAAGCCTGACAAGGGTGGAATAAATCCAAAGGAGGCTGCAGATCATCATAGGAAATATTTTCCATCATTATTGAAGGATCTTTTGGATTCCTATGATATGAAAATACAAGAAATTGATAAAGTAGCATTTTCGATAGGACCCGGTCTTGGTCCATCTCTAAAAATAGGTGCGGCTTTAGGAAGATACATTTCACTCAAATATTCAAAAACCCTTGTTCCCATAAATCACGGCATTGGTCACCTTGAAATAGCAAGAAAATTTTCAGGATTTAAAAATCCTCTTTTCTTATACATATCAGGAGGTAATACACAGCTTATTTCAAGGGGGAAAGGAAAATATGTTGTGCTTGGAGAAACAATGGATATAGGTGTAGGGAACTTTCTAGACAAGATTGCAAGAGACATGGGAATTCCATTCCCTGGTGCTCCTGTCATTGAAAAGATGGCGTTAAATGGGAAGAAGATTCTTGACTGCCCTTATACTGTAAGAGGAATGGATGTATCATATTCCGGTTTATACACATTCTTAAAAAACAAACTTGGTAAGGAGACAAATGAAGATATTGCATTTAATGCACAGGAGTATGCATTCACAGCACTTACTGAGATAGTCGAAAGAGGAATGGCTCATTTTGGTTTTAATGAATTTACTATAACAGGAGGAGTGGCCCATAATAAAAGGTTAAAGGAAATGCTGGCGGAAATGGCAGAATTAAGAGGCTACAGATACTATTTCCCATCAGAGGAATATCTATCAGACAATGGAGCCATGATAGCACTGGCAGGTTATTTCAGTAGTGAAATTGGTAACTTAGATGAAACTATAAACCAGAATGATCGACTTGACAAGAGGAATGCAGAATGGATAGGTAATGCTGAATTTAAATCAAGAGAAATGGTTGGCGGTGAAAGCTTTATCTCTGAGGGAAGAATATTTGACCTTGACTCAGTACTTAAGCAGAGGGCGAGAAGAAAATACAGATTAAAGGAAATAGATCAGAGAATAAACGTTTCAAGGATGAAGAGGGAGATTAATATTCTAGTTCTCCTCAGAAATCTTGGATTTAATGTTCCCAGACTATATTACGTTGATTTTGAAAATTTTATTATATACATGGAATTTCTAAAGGGGAAGAAGCTGAGTTCCATTCTTGATGACAGTAAAATAAGAGAATTAATGATTGAAGTTGGTATTATCGTCGGTAAAATGCATCAAAATGGAATCAGTCACGGCGACCTTACTCCAGGTAATATTATTGTCACTAATAATGGAATTTATTTGATTGACCCTTCAATGGGGGAAATAAACGCAGAAAAGGAAAGCATGGCGGTAGACATTCATTTAATGAAAGAATCGCTCAATAGTCTTGGTCACAAAGATCTTTATAAATATTTTATAAAAGGTTATAACATATTTCCACGAAGTTCAGAAATACTAGCGAATGTTGAAGATATTGAAGGAAGGAGGAGATACGTATGATGCTTGTCACCTCGAACAGAGGAAAGTTTGCCGAATACAATCTTATTTTCAAAGAAAATGGTATGGAGCTTGAACATTTTAACTTGAAATATCCTGAAGAACAGCTTGAAAATTTGGAGGACGTAGCAAGGAGATCAGTGTGCTATTTAACCGGGATAATAAAGGAAAAATTCTTCATAGATGATTCAGGTATTTTTATTGATGCCCTCAATGGTTTTCCGGGAGTATATTCATCTTACGTTCAAACAACCTTGGGAAACAGGGGGATATTGAAATTAATGGACGGTATTGAAAACAGGAGAGCTGTATTCAGAACTTCAATTGCATTCTATGATGGTGGAATACATTTCTTTAACGGGGAAGTAGAGGGGATTATTTCAGATATGGAAATAGGAAATAAAGGATTTGGATATGATCCCATCTTTATACCGAATGGAGAAAGAAGAACATACGCTGAGATGGAAACAGCAGAAAAAAATATGATTTCACATAGAGGCATTGCAACATTAAAATTGATAAATTTCATCAAGAAAAAGGAAATATAAGAGTATAAATTGAGGGTCTATGGAAAAAGGTAAAATTAAGGAGTTCAAAATACCTATATCCTTGATACTATTAGCTATTTCATTATTTGCCAGTGCTATTATTGTAATTTACTGGTTTAGCCTTGCCATTTTACCAACTTCCTTTTCATCATTTATAAGTTACACAGGAAACTGGGTATACTACATTTTCGCGCTATCAATAATAGGTGACGGTTACTTCATTTACTTATTCTTTTCGACAATAAATGCTAGGAGAAAATTTGAGGAGTTGATGAATACAGACAGCAAAGCAGCCTTTGTCAAAAATATAAGAGATCTGGAGATAGAAGCAAGAAAACTTGGGCCATCCTTCAAGAAAAGATTGAATGATAAAAAAGAACAGCTAAAAATTAAATTTTAAATCTCTTCAACAATATTTTTTATGAACTGGGGTAAGTACTGAGACCCTAGATACACATCTTTGTTAATATATTTACCAACGTATTCCCTTTTCAATTCAAATTCTGTATCAGAGGCCATAACATATGACCATAATCCGGAGGGGTAAGTGGGCATAAATGAAACGTATGGCCTTATGAATTTGAAATACTGTTTCATACCCTTTATAGCTTTTTTTATGTACTCTGGATTCATAAATGGAGAACCAGACTGGGTTGCTATTATCCCGCCATTCTCAAGACTACCCTTCACTTTCATGTAAAACACATCCGAGAACAATGATGCAGCAAATCCCACTGGATCAGTTGAATCGACAAGAATAATATCGTACTTAATACCCTTCCCTACGAAATCAAAAGCATCCTGATTATAAACTTTGAGTCTCTTGTCTTTAAAAGATATTGATGTCTGGGGTAGGTACTCCTTTGCAGCTTGAATTACTTCTTCATCTATTTCTACCAGATCCACCATTTCCACATCATACCTTAACACTTCCCTTGCTATCCCTCCATCTCCGCCACCTATAATCAATATTTTCTTGGGATTTGGATGGGACATCATCGCAGGATGGGCAAGCATCTCTTGGTACATGAACTCGTCTTTATATGTTACCATGAAACATCCATCCAAAACCATAATTCTGCCGAAGAATTCGGTATCAAATATATCTATCCTCTGGTATTTTGATTCCTTTGTATATATATGATTCTTAATTCTAACGCTAAATTTAACATCCTCATTCTGAAGTTCTGAAAACCAGTGTTCGATCTTCATAGATTGAGATAAAAATGTCTCTCTTAATTCTTTTCACGCATAAAATTATTTCTTAAATACATTTATAAAAAATGGATTGATATCGGTACACCCATTGAGGTGAAAAAATGGCGGAAGAACTAAACCCGTTTAAAATCGCCCAGAAGCAACTGGACGAGGCTGCTGAAATAATGAAACTAGACCCTCAAGCTCACGAACTATTGAGGGAGCCAATGGAAATTTTGGAGGTCCAAATCCCCGTTAAGATGGATGATGGTACAACTAAGGTTTTTAAGGGATTCAGGGTCCATTACAATAATGCAAGGGGACCGATGAAAGGTGGTATTAGATATCATCCTCAGGAAACATTAGATACAGTTAAAGCCCTCTCTGCATGGATGACCTGGAAGACAGCACTTGCAAATATCCCATACGGAGGTGCAAAGGGAGGAATCATATGCGATCCAGAGAAATTAAGTAAGGGAGAGTTAGAAAGGTTATCAAGGGGATATATAAGGGCAATATACAAATTCGTTGGACCAGATATTGATATTCCTGCTCCCGATGTTTTCACAACACCTCAGATAATGTCCTGGATGTTGGATGAATATGAGAAGATAGTTGGTCACAGTGCTCCTGGCATGATTACAGGGAAACCGCTAGAATTAAACGGTTCCCTTGGAAGAACTGAGGCAACTGGACGCGGTGGAATGTTTGTACTGAGGGAAGCTGCAAAGAAAGCAAAACTGGATCTAAGCAAAGCTACGATAGCTATTCAGGGCCATGGAAATGTTGGTCAGTATGCTCATAAGCTTGCAATCGAGATGTTTGGTGCAAAGGTTGTTGCCGTAAGCGACGTATATGGTGCGATATACAATGAAAAAGGAATTGATTACAATGAATTAATGGAATATAAACAGAAAACAGGGACTGTAACAAAATTCCCAGGTGCAAAGAGTATTACAAATGAGGAACTCCTTGAGCTTAACGTTGATGTCCTTATTCCCGCTGCAGTAGAGAACCAGATAACATCAAAGAACGCTGACAAGATCAAGGCCAAGATAGTCTTGGAACTGGCTAATGGACCAACAACTCCAGAAGCAGATACAATACTCTACAAGAAAGGAATACTTGATGTGCCAGATTTCCTGTCGAATTCAGGTGGGGTTATAGTATCCTATTTTGAGTGGGTACAGAACATAAACGGTTACTACTGGTCTTTGGACGAAGTTAACAGCAGATTAGATACTAAGATGTCTCAGAGTTTCTGGGATACAATTAACACAGCAGAAAAATACAAGACATTACCCAGAATGGGTGCATATATCCTTGCGGTCGACAGAGTCGCTAAAGCCATGAAGGCTCGCGGTTGGTATTGAATTTATTTAAATCTTTAATAATAAATGGGGTCTGAGGAAAGGATTGAGGAATTGTCCTAAGAAGGAAAATAACATCCTCTATCCTCATTCTCCTTTAATTAATGTTCGATAATCGGGAATATAGAAATCTAATGATTTTTCAACCAATTTGGAAAAATAATCAGTTAATTATTTTCAGGTTAGTGAAATACAAGTTCTTATAACAAATAGATTTAAGTCAAGCTTGATGAAATGGTAAAGCTATTATCTTGTCATGTTCTCATACGAAATATATCTAGATAGAATTAAAAAAATTAGAGCAATAGGTTGATGGGAAGGTCGCGTGTCTAATATGGATAAAAAGATAAAAAATAATTTAGATAATCTATTACCATTTGAACAAATAGACAAAATTATAAGAGATATAGTTTATTGGCGTGCTGTTATACATTAAAAAATTCTCTGTGGAATAGAATAAGCTGATAAATCAATAATAGAAGAAGTAAATTGAAAAAAATATTCAAGACCAGAAGGTGTCCCAGTCTGGTCCATGAATGGAATAATATGTATAGCAGATGTTCTTAATAATGGAGTTAGGCTAACTTCCCCAAAAGGTGCTCAAATTGATAATTCATCGAATATTTTTACGCGAGACTTAACTATAAAACAGTTAGTGCCATGGATTACAATAAGAATGATACTATTGTTAAATCTTCTTTAGTTGCATTGTTCTGGGTTCCAATCAGATTGAATGTTATAAAAAATAACTCTGGGAAACTAAATAGGAGAAATTTTATTAAATGAACTTTTTAAAAAAATCATTTCAGTAAAATGAATTTTCATAACTTTTCTATGATCTAAAGCCCATGACTGCCATCATCAAAAATTCATTTTTTCATTTTTTTCATTTTTCTGAGTAGGCTTAAAAGTTAAAATACTAAAAAATATGTTTCTATTTTATGTTTAAAGTTAAGGGAAATCATGTATATCTGCTAGAAATGGAACATTTTGATACCGTAATGATAGAAGATTTTGTAAGCGTTTTTGGGAAAACTCTTCTATTACTTGGAGATGGAGTTTTCATCGATGTCTATTCATTGAAGAAAAAATTTGGTGATGATATTTACATACAGAGAGTTCTAAATATGTATCAAATGCAAAAAACAGTACTTGAGGATATATATGAAGATAGTTTCTCCATATTTTTGGTACTCAGATTGTCTGAAGTAAAGGATTGGAAAGAAAGCATATTATTGAACATATCAAAGGCAATGGAAGGTTTATCTAAATTATCCGGAAAACCAAATATATTCTATCTAGTAGAGGATGAAGAATTTGTACCATTTTCTATTAGAAATGCCTTCCGGTACAGGATACTGGAGGTGTCAGAGAAATGGGACGAAATACCCCAAGTCTTAGAATGGAGATAGATAGAATAATTGAAGAGATAAGGAAGATGGAAAAGGTAATGAGAAGGGATGATATAGAATTACTGGAATCTATAATAAAAAAGGGGAAAATTCACACTCCAGAATCATCTTATGCCGCCCTAGATCCTGAATTTTCATTTATTATATCGGTTCTTATCGAGATTTTGAAAGAGAAAAAATGATAATTGATGCATGGGGCAGGGATAACATTTACACTATTGACGAGAAAAGGATGATAAAGAGGTGGAATTATTTACATGAAATATACGTAAGTGGCGATTCTCTTTTCAGATTAGTTGACGAAATAGACTCACTCCCAAGGGTAAAATGGCACTATGACTCGAGAAGCGATGTTTATTCAGAGAAGAAAGTTCTTGTTATTGAAATACCACCCAGCCGTATAGAGGAGATGATTACTGCAATAGAGCAAATAGGCAATAATAGAGATTATGAAATATACAATGCAGATATAAACATAATACAATCTTTCATGGTAAAAAATAGGTTGAACTTTTTTGATAATAGTAATGAAGAAATGAATAAAGATTTTCAAATTCCAGATTTGAACATACTTTACATAAAATTTATAGACAGTTTAAAGGAGATAGAGATAAACGATGAAATTTTTAACAATGTTGATGCTGCCATTGATTTTTTCTTTTCTAATCTTGAGAATGCGAACATTGTTATTTCCAAGGATGGCGATATATATTTTCCAATTTTTTTCAAAATCGCAAAATACAATGGTTACACTGTTAATACAGCTATAACCAGAGATAGAACATTTAATTCATATGGAAGAGTACATCACAGAAGAAATGGTTTCATTATTAAAGGAGTTCCGCACATTGATGCAGGCTCTTCATTCATGTACAGTGAAGGTGGATTAGAAGGCGTAGTAACAATTTCAAGATTGACATCTCTCCCAATATTTCAAGCTTCAAGAATAACCCCTGGAACTGCTGTTTCTTCATATGAAATAAAGAAAGCCCTTCAGAAGAATATAATGATACCTCTTTACAAGGGTGACCATGAGGAAATTAAAAGCATTGATCAGTTCATAGAATCAGATAAAGGTGGTTTAATATTACAACCAAATCCAGGAATATACGAAGGGGTATATGAGATAGATTTCAGCTCAATGTATCCCTCAATAATAGTAAATTACAATCTGTCTATGGAAACTATAAATGTAAAATGTAGAAATTACGAGCTTTTACAGGATCTAAATTATAGAATATGCAAAGATAAGCGAGGAATACTATCTGAGATATTATCTGATTTATTAGACTTAAGGCTGTACTATAAAAGCAGGAAAAAGGAAGATAATAGATTCGCTTTGCGTGACAAAGTCCTAAAATGGTTACTTTTAACATCGTTTGGCTACACAGGTTATAAAAATGCAAAATTTGGGAAAATAGAAGTGCATGAAGCTATAACATCAATTGGAAGGAATATTCTTGCAGAAAGTTTTCGTATAGCGCAGGAAGAGGGATTCGAAATTATTCATGGTATAGTAGACTCCCTCTGGCTGAAAGGAGACGGAGATATAAAAAGAACTATGGAAAGAATAGAATCATCCAGCAGACTTAAGATATCTCTTGAAGGTTATTATAAATGGATAGTTTTTTTGCCATCAAGGGAGGGCGATGGTGCAATAAATAGATATTTTGGCCTTATGAGTAATGGTGAATTTAAGGTCAGAGGAATAGAATTAAGGAGAAGTGATTTTCCTCGAATATGTAAAATGATGCAAGAAGAAATACTAAAATTATACTCAAAGGTAAATTCCATCTCAGAATTTAGATTAATTTATAACGAAGCATCAGAAATATATGAAAAATATAAAGAAAATATAATTTCTGGTCATATAGCTGATGATGACCTTATGATATCGTTTGTAATGACGAGATTTCCAGAGTATTACTCAGTGAACAATATCAGAAAAAGTGCATCTCAGAAATCATCATCAAAGATACCTGGGGACAAGGTGGATTTCTTTGTGATAGATGGAAAGAGGAAAATTGTAAATGTGGATAACCTTGAAGAAAAATATGATAAATCATTTTATCTGAAAAAATTGGAACTTGCTTGGGAAAGTATATCCTATCCCTTAAGATATGCTGGTCTAATATATCAAAAAGTTATTGAGGACTATGATTGAAATAAAGAACATAACGATAGATGGGAAGGTTTACCAGGGTATAAAAATAGAAATGGACCCAGTTCCTCTAGTAATGATAAAAGGGGAGAAAGGATTTCTAATGTGCGGCTACCTAAATATGGAAGCTGCTGACAAGTTAGGTGCTGTCTGTGCATCAACATCTGGCGTAAAAACATTTGAAGATCTCTTAAGCAAGAGTGTAACGAAAGTTAGTCAAAAAGCTAGGGAAATTGGGATAAAGGAAGGAATGAATGGATCAGACGTACTGAAAATGCTATGAATAAAGCTCATAAACAATTAAATATGCCCCTTTCTTCTTTTCTATTATCTCATTTTCATCAGACTCTGGCAACGCAGAGCCTATATTTTTCCCCCTAAGGTCTTTTATAACTACTGGAAATTCTTTTTTTATCTGCCCTTCAATACTACTGATCCCAGCCGCATAAAGCTTTGCTTTATTCTTTATCTTCTGGACAGCACCATCATCTATCACTATTGATGGAAAATTGTTAGAAAGCATAATTCTTAAGGTTGGTAACCATTTATCCTGGAATTTTATAAGAACTGGCACTTTATCGATATATATTATATCTACATCATTCTCCTCCATTTCAACTGTTTTAGAATCTGATGGAATGCCATATTTTTGTAACAAATCAAGAAATTCCTTGGAATCTCGTTTAGATAGAAAGTGTCTTTTCATGGGTTAATAATATATATCATTTTTTTAATCTTTTGGTATAATTCTTATTACTGTTACTATTGTAATCTCTAAAATCCAATAGTGACAAACTAAAATACTTACTAAAAAATCACAGAAAGTCAAATTTATTGGATAAGAAATTTATTAACATCATAAGG